>NZ_CP108109.1:3535500-3884500 GCF_036199905.1 Streptomyces sp. NBC_00223
TTGACGATGCACTTGGGCGAGCCGTATTCCGTCGCGAAGTCGCCCTGCTCGTAGTAGCCCGCGCGGTCGCAGCCCTCGTGCACGGTCTGGCCGAAGAGCCAGGTCGGCCGCAGCGACTCGTCGAGCGGGATCATGGGCGCCTGGTCGGTGGCCATGTAGAGCAGATAGGTGAGCGTCTCCGAGAGGTTGTCCGGCTGGATCGGACAGCCGGGCACGCACACGATCGGGATGCCCGCCTTGGACTTCCAGTCCCAGCCCAGGTAGTCGGGCACCCCCATCGCCCCGGTCGGGTTGCCCGCCATGGCGTGGATGCCGCCGTATGTGGCGCAGGTGCCGGCCGCGACGATCGCGGTGGCCTTCGGCGCCAGCCGGGAGAGCCATTCGCTGGTGGTCCTCGGCTGTCCGGTGGCCGGGTCGTTGCCGAAGCCGGACCAGTAGCCCTCGTCGTGCAGCTGCTCGTTGGGAATCGACCCCTCGACCACCAGGACGAACGGGTCGAGTTCTCCGCGGTCCGCCTTGAAGAACCACTCAAGGAAGTCGTCGGCGCCGCCCGCGGGCCCGCACTCGAAATCGATGAGCGGCCAGTGGACGGCGACCTGCGGAAGGCCCGGCAGCGCGCCGAGCGCGATTTCCTCGATGCTGGGCTGGGTGGCGGCGGTGAGCGCCACCGAATCGCCGTCACAGCTGAGACCGGCATTGATCCACAGCACATGGATCAGGGTTTCCTCGGCTTTGACTGCTTCCTTTGTCGGCATAGCGTTGCCGCCTTCCGGGGTTGACGGGCGATTTCCCCGTATCACCGGGAACCGCCTTCGACCCACACGTGTGGTGTCGCTCACATTGCTACCATCTGGGCCCAGCCGGAACACCCTGTCAACACGAGATCCACCGGTCGATCACCGTGTTCCACCACGAGCGGCGGATTTCCTCCGCACCCGGAATAAGCCGGTCGGGTGATTCCCCCGGGCCCGGCGACCGGTCGGAAGGCGCGGGAACCGCAGCGATCTCCTACGGTCAGGGGTGTCGTGGGCACAAACGCGGGGACGAGGCACGCATGCATGAATTGTCGCTCACCCAGAGCGTTGTCGACGCGGTCTGCGAACGTGCCGCCGGACGGCGGGTGCACGCGGTCCGGCTGCGCGTGGGTCTGCTCACCGCGGTGGTGGCGGATTCGATGCGATTCTGCTTCGACCTGATCACCGAGGGGACGGTGGCCGAGGGCGCGCGGCTCGATATCGAGCAGCCGCCGGGAAGCGGGCACTGCCGGACGTGCGACAGCGATTTCCCGCTGACCGATCCCGTATTGCTGTGCCCGTGCGGCGGCGCCGATGTGGAGATCACCTCGGGGCGGGAGCTTCAGATCATTTCGATGAGAGTGGGCTGAGATATGTGCGGGACGTGCGGGTGCGGTGGCGAGGGTGACGGGGGCGTGCGGATTGCCGTACCGGTGGGGGACTCGGGGGGCGCGGGAGGTGCGGGGCACGAGGGGGGCGGCGGGCACTCGCACGGGGGCGGGCACTCGCATGGGGGCGGGCACGATCACGGGCACTCGCATGGGCATGAGCACGACCACGTGCACCCGCAGGTGGGGGTGCTGACGCGGGAGGCGGGTGGCGTCCTCGCGGAGGCGGGTGGCGTGCGTGTGGAGGCGGGCGGGGTCCTCTCGGAGGCCGGCGCCGTACGTACCGAGGTCGGCGGCGAGACGATCACCCTTGAGCAGAAGGTGCTCGCCAAGAACGAGACCCTCGCCGCCCGTAACCGCCAGTGGCTGGCCACGCAGGACATCGTCGCCGTCAATCTGATGAGTTCACCGGGCGCGGGCAAGACCACCCTGCTGGAACGCACCATCGCCGACCTCATGGGCCGGCGGGCCGTCTCGGTCGTCGAGGGCGACCAGGAGACGATGCTCGACGCCGACCGGATCAGGCGCACCGGCTGCCCGGTGGTCCAGGTGAACACCGGCGCCGGCTGCCATCTCGACGCCGAGATGATGCGCGACGCGCTCCGGGTGCTGACGCCCGCGATCGGTTCGCTGGTCCTGGTCGAGAACGTCGGCAATCTGGTGTGCCCGGCCCTCTTCGACCTCGGCGAGCGCAGCCGGGTCGTGATCATCTCGGTCACCGAGGGCACGGACAAGCCACTGAAGTACCCGTACATGTTCGGCGCGGCCGACCTCGTCGTCATCAACAAGGTCGACCTGCTGCCGTACGTGGACTTCGACGTCGACCGGTGCGAGCGGTACGCGCGTTCCGTGAACCCGGACGTACAGGTGCTCGCGGTGTCGGCGACCACGGGCGAGGGCCTTGACGCCTGGTACGACTGGCTGACCCCGGAGCGGTGATCCCCGCCCGCCCGACGGCCTCGGAAGCGGGCCCCAACCGGGCCTGGTGCGGGCCGAGTTGCGCGCGGGGGGCTTCGGCCGGTATCCACAGCGGTAACGCTGCGGGAAGGTGACGCCATGGCCGGACTGATGAGTGCCTGGAAACGGTCCGCCACCGGGCGGCTGTGGAAGCAGGCCGTCCACATCGAACTGATGCACCGTTCGATGGGGTTCGCCGCGCTGGGCTTCGTCACGCTCATGCCGCTGCTGGTCGTGGTCGCCGCCGCGACCCCGTGGGAGCACCGGCCCGGCTTCGCGCAGTGGGTGGTCGACGGCATGGGCCTGAACCCGCCCGGCGCCCACAGCGTACGCAACCTGTTCGCGGCGCCACGCAACGTACTGAGCGCCACCAGCGCGTGGAGCCTGGCGTCGCTCGCGTACTTCGGCCTCTCCTTCGTGGCGAGCGTCGAGACGGGCTACCGCAAGATCTGGGACCTTCCGTCCGGGCCCTGGCACCGCGACTGGCGCCGTACGGTGTGGCTGCTGGTGCTGACCGCGTATCTGTTCTGCGAGTCGCAGAGCGTCGCCGTCATGGGCAGCGGTCCGCTGCGCGGCGTGGTCCGGATCGGCCTCACCTTCGTCCTCGGCGTCCTGTTCTTCGCGTGGGGCCAGCGCTTTCTGCTCGGCGGCGGGGTGGCGGTGCGTACGGCGCTGCCGGGCGCGGTGTTCACCATGCTGGGCCTGGCGGGCCTGCGGATCTTCTCCCATCTGTTCTTCGCGCCGATGATCGTCAGCAACGCGGACACCTACGGCCCGGTCGGCACCGTACTGACCGTGGTGACCTGGCTGGTCGGCGTCGGCTTCGTGGTCTTCGGCGGGGCGCTGCTCGGCCGCCACGTCCGCGACGGCCGCATGCTCCGACGCGGCGCCGAGATCCCGCGCCCGCGCGCCCAGGAGGGCTGGTACGAAACCCCGGAGGAGCCCGCCCCCGGCGTCCTCTGGCGCTCCGACGGCTCAGGCGGCGCGATCGACTGACCGCCCGGTTTCAGATCGGCGCCGCCGCCAGGGTTCCGCGGCAGTCGGGCTCATCATCGAGGCAAGGAGCAGCACTGTCGTGACCGACGAGGTGTGGACGACGATCGACCGGCTCGTTCAGTGGCTGGACGAGAAGGACAACGCGACACCCGAGACCGCGCGGCTGCTGCGGCTGCTCAAGGTCCAGGAGGAGGTGGGCGAGGTGGCGCAGGCCGCGATGGGGGCGACTGCCGCGAACCCCCGCAAGGGCAGTTCCCACACCTGGGAGGACGTCCAGCACGAGCTGTGCGACGTCATCCTCAGCAGCATGGTGGCTCTGGCCACTCTCACCTCGGACGCCGGGAAGGTGTTCCAGGAGCGGGTGGAGATCGTCGCCGAGCGATCACTGACGCCGAGGAACTGAGAGAGGTCGCTGCCGGACCTCGGGGCAGCCTCGGCATGGCGACGCCCCCGGCCGGGGTACGACACGGGGGCGCGGGGTCGGGTGTCGGTCAGCCGAGCTGCCACTCGCCGGTCTCGTCGGCAAAACCGGAGTCCATCGAGAACTGCACCTTGGCGATCTTCGACGCCTTGGGAACCTGGAATGCGATGTAGCCGAGGGCTTTGTCGCCGGAAGTGAGTTTGACTCCCGAAATCATGGACGGGCCGGCCGAGACGTCGTTGAGGTCGGAGCTGAAACGCTGGCCTTCGGTGTCGGCGATCTGGACACCGTTGGACGGGCTGTCGTCGTATACGCCCGTGCCGGTGTTGACGATCCGGACCTGGGCGGCGACGAACCGCTTCCCGCTTTCGGGGGTGGTGTATTCGTCGGCTCCCTTGGCAGGGTCGACCCATTTGACAAGAGTGACGGCGATTTGGGAGCCCTTGTCCATGCCGTGGAGGGTGATGGTGTCGCCGATCTTGGCGGGGGCCGCCTTGGTGGGGGCCGCCTCGGTGGGGCTCGGCTTCACGGCCGACGTCGTCGGGGCGCTTGCCGTGGCCGCAGGCGTGGTGGCGTCCTTGTCCGGAGTGCTCTTGATGCTGCCGCTGTCGTTGCAGGCGGCGAGGGCCGCGGCGAGCGTGAGTGTGGCGATCGTGGTGGCTACGACATGGCGCGTCAAGGCGTGCGTCCCCCTGGTGAAATGGCCTGTTTGGTCGGCTCATTGTGGTGGAGGCGTTCGGCCTCGTACGACCGTTCCACATGCTGTGTCGGTGCTGTGACGTTGCTGTGATGACTTCGTGGTGCCGTGCCCCAAATCCATCGTTCACCAGGAGAAGTTGCAGGCCCCGAAGCACCGAGCCCGGGCCCCGGGGCGCCGCGGACCCCACGCAGGGCATCGGCTGGTTCGCATTGCCGTGCGCGGCTGCTCCAGTGCTTGCGACTGACACAGGTTCTCCTGGGGGCCGGACGGGGGCGGGCGGGTTCGGGGATGCCGAGGGCTGGGACCGGTTGTGGAACTCGCTGGGGGGAATCGCCCGCGCCGCCGCCGGATCGCCGCGGCTGGGCCTTAGCCTGCCCCCGGCGGGTCGGCAGCCTCACGGGACCGACGGCCGCGCCGTCATCCTCACCGTTCAGGAGCAGCGCATGACCACAGAGCAGGAAGCCCGCGACGCGATCCACCACGCGTTCGGCGACACCGCCCACGCGGACGTGACCGCCTTCCCGTCCGGGACCCTGTCCATCACCCTGCGGAAGGGCGGGCACGCGGCGACGATCGACGGCCACCCGGAGAGCGGCTGGGGCTGGACCGTCGACCCCGCCGACGACGAGGGGTTCAGCGGCCACGAGAACACGGCCCCGACCCTCGACGAAGCGCTCGGCGCGGTGCGCGCCGCGCTCATCTGACCCACGAGCGCCGGCCGACGGAGCTTTGTCCGATCGGCAAGGGATCTCCGCACGCCTCGAAACGCCGAGGACCCCAGGGCGACTTGACGTCTGACCTGGGGTCCTTCCGTAGGCCGTGTGGGACTCGAACCCACAACCAATGGATTAAAAGTCCACTGCTCTGCCAATTGAGCTAACGGCCCGCACACCGCAGCATAGCCGGGTCGTGGCGGAGGAGGGGTGCGGCATATCCGGGGCGGGCCCGTCGGGGCGTTCGGCCGCCGCGAGAGGGTGCCCGGGACGGGCTGTCGGCCGCCCCCGGGCGCACGCGTGGCGGACAGCGGTACGGCGGCCGGTCGAGGCCACGCCCCGCCCCCGGCGGTACAGGGGCCGTCCGGCCTCGCGTGTCCGGCCCACGGCGGCGCGGCGGCCCGGCAGAGCCGCGCGCACGGGCGGCGTCCCGCAAAACGCCGGGGCCCGGCGCGCGCGATCACTCGCGTGCGCCGGGCCCCCGGGGTTGTCCGAGCAGGACCAGGCGTCAGCCGTTCCGCTTCCACCGCGGCTTGCGGTCGTACGAGGACGGACCCGCGGCCGGGCCGGAGGACGAGCCCGGGCGGCTGTCACGGCTGCTGTCACGGCTGTACGACGGACGGCTGTCACGGTCGCCGTACGAGGGGCGGCGGTCGTCACGGCCGCCGTAGGACGGACGGCTGCTGTCGCGGCGGTCACGGTTGAACGGACGGTCGCGCTCGTCACGGCCAGCGCCGTACGACGGACGCCGGTCGTCACGCCCGTAGGAGGGCCTGCTGTCGCGGTCGCCGTAGGACGGACGGCTGTCACGGTCGCCGTACGAAGAGGACGAGGACGAAGAGGAGGACGACGGGCGCCGGTCGTCCCGAGCGCCGTACGACGGACGGCTGTCACGGCCGTCGCGGGAGTCACGGTTGCCACCGCCACCGCCACTGCCACTGCCGCTGCCGCTGCCGCCCCCGTACGACGGCCGGCGGTCGTCCCGCGCACCGTACGACGGACGGCTGTCACGCCGGTCGTCACGCCCGCCGTAGGACGGACGGCTGTCACGCCGGTCACGGTCCCCGTACGAGGACGGCCGGCTCTCCCGGCCGCCACCCCCGTACGACGGCCGGTCGTCACGGGACGGCCGGTCGTCACGCCGCCGGTCGAAGTTGCCGCGGTCGTCGCGCCGCGGGCCCGAGGACCGCTCCTCGCGCTGCGCGGGCACCACCACGGCGGCCGCGGCCTCGGCGGCAGCCGCCTCAGCGGCGATCTCCGCGGCCTTCGCGGCCACCGCCTGCTCCGGGTCCTCCCCGCGCTCGCGCGCCGAACGGGCGGTCAGCCGGTCGGCCTCCTCGCGCAGTTCGGTCGCCCGCCGCTGGAGGCGCTCCAGCTGCCGGGTGAGCTCGGCGACCTCGCGCTCGGCCTGCGCGGCGGCGTTCTGCACGGCGTCGGCCTGGACGTCGGTGAGCGAACGGGCCCCGGTGATCTTGGCCACGTCCTCGTCGAAGACACCCGCGCCGCCGATGATGTGGCGCGAGGCGTCCACGCCCGCGTCCTCCATCAGTCGGAAGATCTGCTTGCGCTGGTGCGGCAGGGCCAGCGAGACGACCGTGCCGGACTCGCCCGCGCGGGCGGTACGGCCGGAACGGTGCAGGTAGTCCTTGTGGTCGGCGGCCGGGTCGACGTTCAGCACCAGACCGATGCCGTCGACGTGGATGCCGCGGGCGGCGACGTCGGTGGCGACCAGGACGTTGACATGGCCCGCCTTGAAGTCCTCCAGGGTGCGGGTACGCGCGCCCTGGGTCATCCCACCGTGCAGCGCGTCGGCCCGTACCCCGGACTCGATCAGCTGCTCGGCGACGCGGTCGGCGCCCATCTGGGTGCGGACGAAGATGATCGTACGGCCCTTGCGCGCGGCGATCGCGGCCGTGACCGGCGCCTTGTCCTTGGGCTTCACGACCAGGACGTGGTGGCTCATCGTGGTGACCGCGCCCTGGGCCGCGTCCACCTCGTGGGTGACCGGGTTGACCAGGTAACGGCGGACGAGCGAGTCGATCTCGTTCTCCAGCGTCGCGGAGAACAGCAGCCGCTGGCCGCCCTTGGGGATGAGGTCGAGGATCTCGGTGACCTCGGGCAGGAAGCCCATGTCGGCCATCTGGTCGGCCTCGTCGAGGACGGCGATCTGTACGGAGTCCAGGTTGGCCGCGCCCCGGTTGATCAGGTCGCGCAGCCGGCCGGGGGTGGCGACGAGGATGTCGACGCCGCGCTCCAGCGCGTAGATC
Source organism: Streptomyces sp. NBC_00223 (assembly GCF_036199905.1). Lineage (NCBI taxonomy): Bacteria > Bacillati > Actinomycetota > Actinomycetes > Kitasatosporales > Streptomycetaceae > Streptomyces > Streptomyces sp. NBC_00223. The sequence continues at coordinate 3,542,957 of NZ_CP108109.1, forward strand.
TGGTTCTGCATGGAGGTGCCGCCGCAGACGACCTTCATCTTCAGGCCGAGCACGTCACCGTACGGCTGGAGGGCGTCGGCGACCTGCATCGCCAGCTCGCGGGTCGGGGTGAGGATGACACCGCGCGGGCGGCGCTTCTCGGTGTGGCCGCCGGACAGCAGGGTCAGCAGCGGGAGGCCGAAGGCGAGCGTCTTGCCGGAGCCGGTACGGCCGCGGCCCAGGATGTCCTGGCCGGCCAGGGCGTCCGGGATGGTCGCGGCCTGGATCGGGAAGGGGCTGGTGACGCCGTTCTGGGTGAGCTTGCGGACGATGGCCTCGGAGAGGCCGAGGTCGCCGAAGTTCGGACCCGTGGGCTCGGCGGGGGCGGTGGGCTCGGCCGGGGCCTCCGCCGCGAAGTCGGCGTCGGTGTCCGTGCCGGTGCCGGTGCTGATGCCGGTGTCCACGGCGGCCACCACGGCGTCGCTCAGGGCATCCGTGCTGGTGGGGGCGGCGTCGGCGTTCTCGGGCATGGCGGAACGGTCGGCACTGTCAAGTGACATGCTGAAGCAAAACCTCTCGGAGACTTACGGCACGCGCCAGCTCCGCAGGTTGCTTACAACCGCCTAGATGCGGTCAGCCGTCAGGAGAATAGGAACGCGCCACGCGGCGCGTATCGGATCAGGCGCCAGACAAGTGGGATCAAACGATCTACCAGCATACGCACTTGGCCCCGCTTACGCCAATCCGCTCGGGGCAAGCCGTCTGACCTGGCCTTTTGTCGCTTCCTACGCCGTATCGCCCGCCCCCGTCCCCGCGCTCTGGGAGCCGTTCCCCGGGTCCGGGGTGGCGGGCTGGGTGGGCGGGTCGCCGGAGGGCGGCGGGCCGCTCGGGGGGTCGGAGGCGGGGCCCGTGGACGCGGGCTCGCCGGTCGGCGAGTTCTGGGCGGTGGGGCCGGGCGTGGTGGCGCCGCCGTCCGGGGGCGGCGACGCGTGATCGCCGCCGGCGCTGGCGGAGGCCGACGGGCTGCCGCCCTCGCCGTCCGGCTTGGCCGAGGCGCCGTCCGAACCCGAGGGCGAGGGCGAGAGGCCGTCGGCGACGGCCCGCCGGGAGGCCCAGGGCGCGCCGCGCCCGTCCGAGGTGCCGGAGCCGCCCTCGCCCGCCGTACTGCCCCCCGCGCGCGCCGGGGCGTGGCTCGGCGCCTTCGGCCCGGGCGAGCCGCCCGCGCTGACGCATGCCGCGACCCCCGCGGCCACGAGGGCGACGAGCACGGCGGAGCGCAGCCCGGCGGCCCGGACGCGAGTACGGCCGGGGGTACGGGCGCTGCGGGTACGGCGGCGGGCGCGCGGTACGGGTGGGGGCATGCGGATGACCTCGGGCTCGGTACGGGGGCGCGCGTACGGGTGGCGTACGGCGCCGGAGGGTGTCGCCGTGTCCAACGCGGGGGCCTCCCGCCAGGACACGCCCCGAACCGCCGCGCCGTCCCCGCGGGCCCCGGCCGGGCGCGGCCGGGTTCGCCCGGAACAGCCCCGGGCCACGTCCCGTCCGGCCACGGCGGCGCGGCAACCGCCCGGGAGCCGCACATGGTCGGCCGCGTCCCGCCCGGCGGCCGTACGCACCCGGCCCCGGGTCCGCCCCGGTGGCCGTACGCACCCGGCCGCGCGCACCGCCCCGATGGCCGGCGGGCGCACCCCACGCACCCCGCGCACCCCGGATGCCGTTCCGCGCCGGAGGCGGGCCTCAGCCGTAGCCGAGTGCGTGCAACCGCTCGTCGTCGATGCCGAAGTGGTGGGCGATCTCGTGCACGACCGTGATCTCCGTCTCGGCGATCACGTCCTCGTGGGTCTCGCACATCCGCAGGGTGGGCCCCCGGTAGATCGTGATCCGGTCGGGCAGCACCCCCGCGTACCACTCGCCGCGCTCGGTCAGCGGCGTGCCCTCGTACAGCCCGAGCAGTTCGGGGGAGCCGGGGGCGGGTTCGTCCTCGACGAAGACGGCCACATTGTCCATGAGGCGGGTCAGCTCGGCCGGGATCCGGTCGAGCGCCTCCCCGACCAGTTCCTCGAACTCCTCGCGCGTCATCTCCAGCACACGCCCATTGTCCTGCCCCGGCCCGCCGCGGGCGCCCGCCACGTCCCGGCGGAACCGTTTTGGCGATCCCCCGGCCGATCCCATATGCTTCTCACGTCCCCGACGTGCGCCAGCAGGCGCCCACGGCGGGCCAATTAGCCCTCATCGTCTAGTGGCCCAGGACGCCGCCCTTTCAAGGCGGTAGCACGGGTTCGAATCCCGTTGGGGGCACCACAGGCGACGGCGCGTACGGGTCGGCGACGATCGCTCGGCCAAGCGCCTCGCCGTCGCGTCTGCCCGATCGGGCGCGACACACCCGTCCTTCCGGTCCTCAACGACGGCTTTCCCGCCGTGTGTCGGCGCTGTCACCGCGCGACGAGCCCTTGAGGGAAGAGTCCCGTCCGGCGAATCCTCGCGGGTCGTTACGGTATCTGGAGAACGGACCAGCAGCGTTTACCCGGGGGCCAATCCTCGCAGCCCTGGGAGAGGGAGACCGCGCTCACCACGGAAAGGCCCCGGCCGTTCTCGTCGTCCGTGCCCGCCTTTCCCTGAACGGGTCCGCGGGAATTCCCGTCGAAGACCTCGACGATGACCCGGTCGATGTCGAGTTCGACGCCGACCGCGAGTGGTCCGCTTCCGTGGACGATCGCATTGGTCAGCAGTTCGGAGAGGACCAGCAGGACGTCGTACGAGAAGTCCTCGTGCTCCTCCACGCCCCAACTGCGAAGCTTGGCCAGCACCCGCCTGCGGGCCGGCCGGACCGCGGCGGGGGTCGCGGGGACCTTGAAGCGAAGAGCGGTTCCGGATACGGCGGACTTCGGTCCGGCCGACGGGCGAATTATCGTCATGTTGAATCCTCGACGGCGATGCGAAGGGGCGAGGGCGACTCGGCGCCATGCCGTCCAAGCGGGACTTCCGCCCGACCGCACATCAATGACGGTAAGCGTCGCATTACTGAACTCTGCGGCTTCCCCGTCCACCGGGGCAAGGCCCAACGGACGGGGAATTCTTAACAGATCAGCGCTTAACTGTTAGAAGTCCGCCGCCGATCCCACCGTACGGATCTCCCCGGCGTCTCCCGCGCGCGGCGACCGCGACCCGGGCCACGACGCCCACGACGCGGACCGAGCGGGCCGCGTCACCAAGCCGGACCGCGCCCGGAACCCGCCGCCGACACTCGGAGCCGCACGTCCCCGGCCGGTGCATCACGCCGTGTCCTATTATGAGCCGGCCTCGAACGGAACCGACGCATCGCCGGCCCGACGCACGGGATCACCGGTTACGTCCCGAGGCAGGCGGTCCCGCTCGCGTGCGCACGCCCCGGACACCAGGAGGCTTCATGTCCGAACAGCACGAACCCTCCGCCGTCGCACCGGACCCGCGCCCCACGGCCGCCGACGGGGCCGGCGCCCTGCCGCCCGTGACCTTCGCGACGGCCTTCCGCGAGGCCCTGGACCGGCGCGGTCTGACGCTGCAACGCCTGCATGTCCACCTCGCCGCGCGCGGCATCACCATCAGCCCGGTCACGCTCAGCCACTGGCAGCGCGGCCGCAGCCGTCCCGAACGGCCCGAGTCGCTGCGGGCGGTGACCGAGGCGGAGTCCATACTCGCGCTGCCGCCGGGCACGCTGCACGACCTGCTCGGTCCGCAGCGGCCGCGCGGCCGGATACTGCCCTCCCTGCACAACCCGGAAGCCGCGATGCAGCGCGTCCACGGCCCCGGGTCCTCGCTGGAACAGGTCCTGGGCGACGACGCGTTCGGCCACTTCAACGAGAACCTCATCCCGCTGACGCTGCACGAGACGATCCATCTCGACGAGCACGGCTGCATCGGCACGACGGACGTCACCCAGGTACTGCGGTCCGCCCGCGACGGCACCGACCGGGTGACCGTCCATCACGAGGTCGACGACCCGCGCACTCCGTCGGTTGACCTCTCCGTGCACTGCGGAACGGTCAGCAGCATGCACTTCGACGCGGGGCTGCGCTCGCTCGTCGCGGAGATACGGTTCGGGCGGCCGCTGGCCCGGGGCGAGACCGCGATCGTCGAGTACACCTTCGACGTCGGCCCGCGCTGGCGCCGCTCGGAGCTGCATGAACGGACCTTCCGGGTCAGCCCCCGGCAGTATCTGCTGCACGCCTACTTCCACCCCGACGCGCTTCCGGTGCGATGTCACAAGTACTACCGCGAGCGCACGGGGGCGCCGTACACCGACCTGCGCCCGCTCGTACTGGATGCCTCGCACACCGCGCACGCCCTGGCCACCAAGTGCTCCGCGGGCGTCTACGGCATGTGCTGGGAGTGGCCCGAGCCCTCGGAGCACGGGGAACCGTCGAAGCCCGGCGAGCACGCGGAGCACGCCGGGCCCTCGGAGCACGCGGGCCGCACGGAACCCTGAGCCCCCGAGCCCCCGACCTCCTGAGCACGCGGACGCGAAAGGGCGGGCAGCGGCGTGGTGCGCCGCTGCCCGCCCGGCTCCGTCACCGGCGATGTGGGGTCGTCCGGTGGACGGGGATCGGAGGGTCGAAGGGTCGAAGATCGGGGACCGGGCTCAGAAGCTGGTGGTGACCTTCGCTCCCGAGAAGCCCTGGACCGCGTAGAGGCTCACGTAGTTGTAGCCGGCCGTCGGGTTGGTGACGGTCAGCGTGTGGCTGTTGCCGGACCCGGTGGCCTTCGCGGTGTAGCTGGTGCTGGTCGCCCAGCCGGAGTTGCTGTAGTAGAGGTCGGCGTTGCCGGTGCCGCCGGAGGACGTGATCGTCAGCCGCGTGGTGCCGGCGGGGACGTAGAGGTAGAGGTAGGCGAGGTTGCCGGTGGTCGCCGACTGGTTGCTGCGGGCGCAGTTCCGGTCGAGCATGCGGGTGTCCGGGCCGGTGCACTCGGGCGCGGTGCCGCCGCCGCTCGGGGTGGTGGACGGCGTGGTCGGAGGCGTGGTGGGCGGAGTGGTCGGCGGGGTGGTGGGCGGAGTGGTGCCGCCACCACCGATGCTGCCGCAGTTGCCGGCGCCGCACGCGGTCAGCCAGGTGTTCCAGTCGGAGTTGTAGCGCGACCCGATGGTGCTGGTGAGCAGGGTCTGCGCGGCGGTGTAGTTGCCCGCCCGGTAGTCGCCGAGCAGCGTGGTGATGTCGGCCGGATGCGACTGGAGCATGTAACGGACCGCGAGATAGCCCCAGTTGTAGACCAGGGTCTCCCCGGAGTCATAGGTGTTCCCGAACACCGAACTCAGCGTGTAGGCGTGCGTGGCGGCCTGGTTCTGCGCGTCGGTGTAGACGACGTTGCGGTACGAGTAGGAGACGTACTCCGCGAAGCCCTCGATCCACCAGATGGTGGTCGGGGTGACCGTGCCGGCGTCGAAGTCGCCGTACGTGTCGAACCGGCCGTCGAGGTAGTGGGTGTACTCGTGGTTGAGGTTCCAGATCTGGAAGTCCGGGCGCACCCACTCGGCCTCGTAGGCGATGAAGCGGGGCTGGTTGCCGGCCGCGGAGGGGTCGCCCTCCAGGTACATGCCGCCGTTGTTGGTGTCGATGCCGTACATCGCGCCGGCGTAGGTCTGGTAGTCGGTGCTGGAGTTGAAGACCACCACTTCGATGGTGGAGTTGTTGTCGTTGGCGACGGGGCCGTTGTCGTGGACCAGGCTGTGGAAGTACGCGTCCTGGGCGCGCAGGCTGTTGCAGCTGGAGCTGAGCTGATCGGCCGTCATGTCCTGCGCCAGGATGCGGATGCTGGAGCTGCACGTGTAGTTGGACGTCAGCACCGAGCTCTTGAGCCGGTCCGCCAGGTCGCAGGTGTTGTAGTACGAGCAGTTGGAGGCGTCGTAGTAGCTGGTCATCTCCGCGACGCCGACCCACAGGGCCGCGGTCGGGCCGGTGATGGCGCTCTGGTTGAGCAGCCCGGCGACCATCGGGGAGACCTTGCTGTACAGCGACGACTCCTGGAGGAACCGGGCCAGTTCACGGCCCGCGTTCGAGTCCAGGTACGCCTGGTCGGTGCTGAGCAGCGAGACATGGCTCGACGCGAAGTTGTAGAGGGTGTCGAGCAGGCTGGTGTCGGCCTGGACCGCCGTGACGAAGTCGGGGAACTGGTGGCCCCGGAAGAGCACGGTGTAGACGTTGTTGACCGCGTTGAGCATGTACCACGAGCTGTCGTACGAGCTGTTGTAGCCGTTCAGCAGCCGCTTGATGACGTACAGGTAGCGGCCGTCCTGCTCGGAGCTGTCGATCAGGGTGACGGCCTCGGCCAGCGCCTCGCCGTTGGCGTCGGTGACGTCGCTGGAGTGGGGGCTGGCGAAGAAGGCGTCGAGCGCGCCGCGGACGGCGGTCACCAGGGTGGTGCCGTAGCTGCCGACGGTGGAGGCGTTGTAGTACTGGACGTAGTAGCCGGCCCGCAGGTAGAGCACCAGCTGCGGCATTCCCGTGCTGCTGTCGCCGGGGTAGGAGGCGGAGGCGTCGCGCATGGCGTTGGCGACCGTGGCCATCTGCGCCTCACGGAAGGCCTGGTAGGCGTCGTTGCCCGTCAGGTTGAACAGCGTGTTGACGCAGCCCGTGGTGGCCGACTTGACCTGGGTGACCAGGGCGCTGCCGGTACGGCTGGTGAAGTCCGAGACGTTGCAGGTGGCGGCGGCCGCGGTGGTGAGGCCGTTGGCCTTGGCCCTGGCGCGGGCCGCGGCCTTCATGGAGGGGGCCGGGTGGCTCGCCTTGGGGGCGTCCGGCTGGTCGTAGTCCCGCTTGAGCGCGTCCTTGGACGCGGCCTGCGGCGCCCGGTCGGCGGCCTTGAGGGGGGTGGTGCCGACGTGCTCGGGCCGGTTCCCGGCGACCGTGGCGGGCTGCGCGGCCGGTCCGGCCGGGCGGTTCGCGGCTTTGGCGCCGGACGTGACGGCGGACTTGGCCGGGTCGGCCTTGGCGGGTGACTGGGCCGAGGCCCAGCCGGACTGCGCGAGTACACCGAGGCCCAGACAGAGGGCCAGGGCGAGTATGACGAATCCGGTGAGACTTCGTCGTACCGGTTGGGGATTCACGTGCCGCCTCCCAGCGGGGTGACGCCGCGCTCCGTTGCGCGGCGAGGGGGGATCGTTGGCGTCGGCCGGCCGGGTCCTCCCGTACACACGTGGGGAGTTGGGGGACGGACCCGGCACGGCCTGCCGACCGGGCTGACGCTTTTGGCATGAGCACGGTCTGAGTGATGCGCCTGTACAATGGCACACGTCACATTGCTTAGGGAAGGCGTTGGGCAGAGATTCCTCGGGCCAACGGGACGCCATGTGCGTTGTGTGACGTCAGAGGTTCGCCCGGCGACGGAGAACCGCGGAGCCGAGGAAGCGGGAAACGGCGGGAACGGCGGGAACGGCGAAAAGGGGCCCCCGAGGGGACCCCTGAGTGACCGTCGCTCAGGCCCGGAGGCCCCTTTCCGCCCTCAGTCGGCCTCGGGGAAGTGGCAGGCGACCTTGCGCCCGACCGGACCGACCAGTTCGGGCCGCACCAGCCGGCAGACGTCCTGGGCCTTGTGGCAGCGCGGATGGAAGGCGCAGCCGGGCGGCGGAGCGGCCGGGCTGGGCGGGTCGCCGCGCAGCACCACCCGCTCCCGGGCGCGCTCGGCGGCCGGATCGGGCACGGGCACGGCCGAGAGCAGCGCCACGGTGTACGGGTGCGCGGGCCGCGTGTACACCCGCGTACGGTCGCCGATCTCGACAATCCGGCCCAGGTACATCACCGCCACCCGGTCGCAGACCCGTTTGACGACCGAGAGGTCGTGCGCGACGAAGACATACGTCAACCCCAACTCCCTTTGCAGCCGCTCCATCAGGTTGATGATCTGGGCCTGCACGGACACGTCGAGCGCGGAGACCGGCTCGTCGGCGACGATCAGCCGCGGCTGGGTGGCCAACGCCCTTGCGATGCCGATGCGTTGCGCCTGACCCCCGGAGAACTCATGCGGGTAGCGGTCGAGATGCTCGGGTATCAGCCCGACCAGCTCCAGCAGTTCGGCCGCCCGCGCCCGGGCCGGCCCCGCGTCCGCGCCCTGGGCGAGCAGCGGGTCGGCGATGATCCTGGCCACGGTCTGCCGGGGGTTGAGCGAGGAGTACGGGTCCTGGAAGACCATCTGGACATGGCGCCGTACGGGTCTGAGCCGGCGCTGCCCGAGGTGGCTGATGTCCTGCCCGTCGAAGGTGACGGAGCCCTCGGTGGGCTCCAGCAGCCGTACGACCATCCGGCCGGTGGTGGACTTGCCGCAGCCCGACTCGCCGACCAGGCCCAGGGTCTCGCCCGCGGCCAGGTCGAAGGTGACGCCGTCCACCGCGCGGATCGGCGCGGTGGGCCGGCCCAGGCGGGTACGGCGGCCCGGGAAGGTCTTGACGAGGTCGCGCACGGACAGCAGCGGCTGCGCCGGGCCCTTCCCGGGATCGGGTCCGGCCGCGGGCTCCGCCGTGGACGGCGGGTCGGCGGACGTACGGGGGCTCGGGGTCATCGCGGCTCCTTGAGGGTGAGGGCCGAATCGGCGGCGGGCGGAACGGCGGCCGAACCGTCCCCGGTGGCAGGCGACTTGGTGGGCGCCTCGGCGGGCGACTCGGCCGGGTCGGCCTCGGCGGGCGGCACCCGCGCGGGCGGCCCGGCGGCCGGCGCCTCGGCGGACTCCGGTGCGGACGAGGCCGGTTCGGCGGCGGAGTCCGCCCCCTTGTCCCCCGTCACGGCCCCGTCCGGCTCGCCGCCCGCGCCGAGCGGCAGATGGCACGCGACCAGACGGGCCGCCGCCCCGCCGGAGTCGGTCCCCTCGCCCCCGGGAGGGACACCCGGCGCGGCGCCCAGCGGAACGAACTCCGGCCGCTCCCCCGCGCAGCGCGCCCGCACTCCCTCCCCCGCCCGCGCCTCCGACTCCGCCTCCGCCACCCGCGGGCAGCGCGGAGCGAAGGCGCACCCCGGCACGGGAAGCAGCAGGGACGGCGGACTGCCAGGAATCGTCCGCAGCGGAGCGTCCTCCGCGTCGTCCAGCCGGGGCAGCGAGTCGAGCAGCCCCCGGGTGTAGGGGTGGGCCGGGTGGGCGAACAGCGCGTCCACGGGGGCCTGTTCCGCGGCCCGCCCGCCGTACATCACCAGCACCTCGTGGGCGACCCGGGCGACCACGCCCAGGTCGTGGGTGATCATCACGACGCCGAGGCCGCGGTCCTGCTGGATGCGCGCGATGAGTTCGAGGATCTGCGCCTGGACGGTGACGTCCAGCGCGGTCGTCGGCTCGTCGGCGATGAGCAGGTCGGGTTCGCAGGCCAGCGCCATGGCGATCACCACCCGCTGCCGCATCCCGCCGGAGAACTGATGGGGGTACTCCCCGGCCCGGCGGGCCGGTTCGGGGATGCCGACCTCGCCGAGCATCTCCACCGCGCGGCGCCGGGCGACGGCCCGGCGGGCGCCGAAGTGCCGCCGGTACGCCTCGGCGATCTGCTCGCCGACGGTGTAGTAGGGGTGCAGGCTGGAGAGCGGGTCCTGGAAGATCATGGCCATCCGGCGGCCGCGCAGCGCGCTCAGCTCGGTGCCGCTCAGACCGGTCAGCTCCCGGCCGCCGAGCGCGATGGAGCCGCTGACCTCGGCGTCCTCGTGCAGGCCCATGACGGCCAGTGAGGTCACGGACTTGCCGGAGCCCGACTCGCCGACCAGGCCGAGGGTCCGCCCGTGCTCGACGGTGAAGCCGATGCCGTCCACGGCCCGGACCGTGCCCCGCGGGGTGCGGAAGGTGACGCCCAGGTCGGCCACTTCGAGCAGTGGCGGGCGGGTGTCGTCGGTCATGTCAGTACCTCACCCGTGGGTCGACGAACGCGTAGAGCAGGTCCACCACGAGGTTCGCGGCGACGATGAAGAACGCGGCGAGCAGGGTCACCCCGAGGATCACCGGCTGGTCGGAGCGGCGCAGCGCGTCGTAGAAGAGCTGGCCGACGCCGGGGATGCCGAAGATGCTCTCGGTGATGACCGCGCCCGCGAGCAGCCCGCCCAGATCCATGCCGAAGAGGGTGAGCACGGGGGTCATCGCCGAGCGCAGCCCGTGCTTGACCACGACCGTGCGCTCGGGCATCCCCTTGGCCCGGGCAGTCCTGATGTACGGCTGCGCCATCGCCTCGATCATCGAACTGCGGCTCTGGCGGGCGTACATGGCCGCGTAGAGCAGGGCCAGTGCGATCCACGGCAGCAGCAGATTGGACGCCCAGCTCACCGGGTTGTGGCTGATCGGCACATAGGAGGGGTACGGCAGCAGCCCGGCGGTGCGGACGACGCCGTAGATCAGCATCACCGCGGTGAAGTACACCGGCAGCGAGGCGGTGGCGACCGCGCCGACCATCAGTCCGCGGTCGGTGAGCGTGCCCTTCTTCAGGGCGGCGGTGACGCCCGCGCCCAGTCCGAGCACCAGCCACAGCACGGCGGCGCCCGCGGCGAGCGAGACGGACACCGGCAGCCGGTCGGTGAGCAGGCTCCACACCGGCATCGAGTCCTCGTAGGAGTAGCCGAGGCAGGGGAAGCCGCAGTGCAGGGCGTGCGGTCCGCTGCCCAGGTCGCGGCCGGCGAAGATGCCGGTGAGGTAGTCGGTGAACTGCCGCCACACCGGCTGGTCCAGGCCCATCAAGTGGCGTACCTGGGTGAGCCGTTCGGGGCTGCACGTCTTGCCGCAGGCGGCGGCGGCCGGGTCGGCGGGCAGCAGGTAGAAGACGGTGAAGGTGACGGCGCAGACGGCGAGCAGCACTCCGGCCACGCCCAGCAGCCTGCGGATCAGATAGAAGGTCACGACCGCGCTCCCCGGGGGTCGAGGATGTCGCGCAGGGTGTCGCCGAGCACGGTGAAGGCGAGCACCGCGAGGAAGAGGAACGCGCTGGGGATCACGAAGTACATCGGGTCGGTGTCGTAGAAGACGACGCCCTGGGAGATCATCTGCCCCCAGGACGACGTGGGCGGCCGGACCCCGACGCCGAGGAAGCTCAGGGCCGCCTCGGTGCTGATCATGCCGGGGACGAGCAGGGTGGTGTAGGCGATGACCGGCCCGGAGACATTGGGCAGGATCTCCCGGAGCAGGATGCGCAGCGGGCCGGAGCCGCCGACCCGGGCCGCGTCCACGTACTCGCGGTGCTTGAGCGACAGGGTCTCGCCGCGGACGATCCGGGCGATGCCGGGCCAGCCGAAGACTCCGATGACTCCGGTCATCAGCACCACCCGGTTGACGTTCTCGGCGACCGACATCATGGCGATCATGAAGATCAGCGAGGGGAAGGACATGGTGAGGTCCATCAGCCGGCTCAGGGCCGTGTCCACCCGGCCGCCGAAGTAGCCGGCGGTGATGCCCGCGGCCGTTCCCGCGGCGACCACGATGGCGGTGGCGGCGAAGGCGATCATCAGCGAGACCTGGGAGCCGTAGACGACTCGGGCGAACAGGTCGCGTCCGGTGGCCGGTTCGACGCCCAGCCAGTGCCGGGCGCCGATGCCGCCGAGCGCTCCGCGCGGGATGCCGCCCAGGTAGGGGTCGATGGCGCTCTGGTCGAACTCGGTGGGCGACCAGCCGCCGAGCCGGGCCAGCAGCGGCGCGGTGAGGGCCATCAGCACCAGCGCGGCGACGACGGCCAGGGCGCAGCAGGCCGCGCGGTCCCGGCGAAGTTGCCGCCACGCCTTGCGCCAGGGGCCGGAGTGGGTGCCGGCCGCGGAGCGGGTGCCGGCCGGTGGGCTGCCCGGCGGCGCGGGCCGGGACCGCCCGGCCAGTCGCCGGGCGGTCTTCAGCGGTGTGCTCATGTCCGCGGCGCCCCTCAACCCGCGCTCTTGGCGGGGTCCTTGAGGCCGATCACCGCGAAGTCGAACTGCCCGGTCCACGCCGAGTGGCCGAACGCGCCCGCGACATTGGTCCCGACCAGCAGCGGCTTGCGCTGCCACAGCAGCGGGACGGCCGGCGACTCGCGCATGATCTGGGTGTCGAGGTCGGCCCAGGCGTACTGCGCCTCGCCCGGGTTGGACATCGCCTCGATCCGGTCCATCCGCTTCATCACCGCGGTGTCCCGGAACTGCGAGAAGTTGCCCTGGTTGCCCTTGGCCCTGATGGTCCGCCCGTCGAAGACGAAGGGCAGGAAGGTCGCGCCCGAGGGGTAGTCGGGGCACCAGCCGCCGAGCGTCATGTCGGGCGCGTGGGCGGTGTCGCCGATGGTGTCGTAGTAGACGGACGGGTCGACCGTGGTGATCTTGACGGTGACGCCGACCTTGGCCAGCGACTCCTGAAGCGCCTCGGCCCGGGTCTTGTCACCGGTGGAGACGGTCAGGGTGGCGCTGAACTCGGGCTTTCCCGCCTGCTGGAGCAGCTTCTTGGCGGTGTCGGGCATTCCGCTCCACGGCACCTTGTAGAAGTCCGTGCTGGCACCGGCGGACAGCAGCGGCGGCAGATACGACGTGGCGACGTCGTTGAGCGCGGGCCCGCCGTCCGCCGTGACCTGGGCGGACTTGTCGACGGCGTACTGCATCGCCTTGCGGACCGTCACATCGGTGAACGGCCCGCGGGCGGTGTTGAGGTAGAGCATGTCGGTGCAGCCGGTGGGTTCGGCGGACAGCCGGGCCCGTACGTCCGGCTTCGGCAGCACCTTGGCGACGCTGGCCGGGCTGAGGTTGGACCACTGCACGGCCGAGGCGTCCGCGCCGGAACCGGCGATCAGCCGGTCGTCGATCTGGCCGCCCTGCATCCCCATCTTGACGACGATCCGGTCCGGGTACGCCTTGCGCACCGGGTCGGTGGCCGGGTCCCAGTACGGGTTGCGGATCAGCGTCATCTGCTTGCCGCGCTGATAGCTGTCGATCTTGTACGGGCCGGAGGAGAACGGCCGCAGGTCGTACTGCACCCCCGCCTCCCGGGACTGCGGGACCGGCGAGAAGGTCGGCAGGGTGACGGTGTACGAGAACTCCGCGACCGGCCGCTTGAGGTGGAAGACGATCGTGCGGTCGTCCGGGGTCACGATGGACGACAGGTGCTTGCCGGTGAGCGGCCCGTCGTAGCCGTCGGTGTCGGCGAGGTACTGGTGGGCGTAGTCGGGGCCGCCGGTCAGGTCGGGGGAGAAGGAGCGCTCGACGTTGTACTTCACGTCCTGCGCCTTGACCGGGGTGCCGTCCTCGTACTTCAGGCCGGGTCTGAGGGTGAACGTCCACACCTTCCCGCCCGCCGAGGACCGGCCGAGGTCGGTGGCCAGGTCGGGGACGATCTTGCCGCCCTCCTCCCCCGGGGCGGCCTTGAAGGTGGTCAGCGTCCGGTAGAGCAGGCGGATGCCGAAGTCCATGTTCGGCATCGTCCAGTTGCGGGTCGGGTCCAGGTGGGCGAAGTCCTGGTTGGACAGCACGGTCAGGGTGCCGCCGCGCTGCGGGGTGCCGCCGATCACGGTCCCCGTGGCGACGCCCGGTGGCTTCCGCTCGCCGGACCGGTTCCGATCCGAGCCGTCATGGGTGTCCGTGCAGGCCGCCGTGGCCATGGCGAGGGACACGGCGATGCCGGCCGCGAGGGCGACGCTGGTGCGCTTGGTCATGGGTGCCACTCCGTTGTGGGGGGCCTGCCGACGGCGGCCCTGGCGGGTCCCGCGAAGCGCTCTGCGGGACCTCGCCCTGTAGGATGTGACTCGTAACATAGTAATGTGAAATTGCATTAACAAGGGGAGGGCCACCCCGTTACCGAGCTGTGTCCCCTCCCTGCGGCGCCCGCCCAACTCCCGTGCGGACGAAGACAACTGACACCACGTCAGCGAAGGAGAGCCACCGCCCGATGACCAGATCCGTCTCCACCCCGCACACCGGCAGCCATGACCTGCCCGTCTCCCCCGCACTGCGGGAGTTCATGGCCGCCTCCTGGGCGCCCACCCCGCTCCCGCCGGGGACCCGGCTGCCCGGCGAGGAGTTCACCGCGGCCCGCCGCGCCCGGCTGTCCGCCCGCTTCCCCGGTGAACGGCTGATCATCCCGGCCGGCCGGCTCCGGGTCCGCTCCAACGACACCGACCACCGCTTCCGCCCGCACACCGCCTACGCCTGGCTGACCGGCTTCACCGGCGAGGACCAGCCCGGCCATGTCCTGCTGCTCGAACCGGCCGGCAGCGGCCACCAGGCCGTGCTGTACGTACGGCCGCGCTCACCGCGCACCGGCGACGAGTTCTACCGCGACCGCCGCTACGGCGAGTTCTGGGTCGGCCGGCGCCCCGACCTCGACGAGGCCGCCGAGCTCAGCGGGCTGCGCTGCGCGCACCTGGACGACCTGCCCAAGCCGCTGACCGGATCGGCCCCGCCCACCCGGGTGCTGGCCGGGGTCGACCCGGCCGTCGACGCGCTCGTCGGGCCCGGGAACCACGCCGCCGACCGCGACGCGGAGCTGGCGGGCGCGCTCTCCGAGCTGCGACTGCTCAAGGACCCTTGGGAAGTGGCCCAGTTGCAGCTCGCCGTCGACCACACGACGGCCGGTTTCGAGGACGTGGTCCGCGCCCTGCCGCAGGCCCTGCGGCACCCGCGCGGCGAACGCTGGATCGAGGGCGTCTTCGGCCTGCGCGCCCGCGCCGAGGGCAACGGCACCGGGTACGACACCATCGCCGCCTCCGGCGCGCACGCCTGCGTCCTGCACTGGATACGCAACGACGGCCCGCTCGACCCGGCCCAACTCCTCCTGCTGGACGCCGGGGTGGAGACCGACACCCTCTACACCTCCGACATCACCCGCACCCTGCCGCTGTCCGGCCGCTTCTCCCCGGCCCAACGCACCGCCTACGACCTGGTGTTCGCCGCCCAGGAGGCCGGCATCGCCGCGCTGCGCCCCGGCGCCCGCTTCCGCGACTTCCACGAGGCCGCCATGCGGGTCATCGCCGAAGGGCTGCACGACTGGGGGGTGTTGCGGATCTCCCCGGACGAGTCGATGGACCCGGACAGCGGACTGCACCGCCGCTGGACGCTGTGCAGCAGCGGTCACATGCTCGGCATGGACGTGCACGACTGCGCCCAGGCGCGGGCCGAGACCTACCTCGACGGCGTACTGGAGGAAGGCCATGTCCTGACCGTCGAGCCCGGTCTGTACCTCCAGCCGGACGACGAGACGCTGCCGTCCGAGCTGCGCGGGATGGGCATCCGGATCGAGGACGACCTGGTGATCACGGCGGACGGCGCCCGGCTGATGTCGGACGCGCTGCCTCGGACGGCCGACGCCGTCGAGGAGTGGATGGGCACACTCCTGGACGGCTGAGGCCGGGCGCGGTGCCTTCGGCGGTACGGTCCTGGGCGCCGCGCTCCCCCGCGCGTCCGGGACCGTACAGGGGTCGGGCACGGGCGCGCCGGGGGTCGGCCGGGAGCCGGGGGTGTCACCCGCGGCTCCCGGCCGTACCCTCGTGTGCGGACTATCCGGCGCCCAGGCGCAGGGCGGGGGGCGGGGTCTGCGCCTCCTTGCCGTCCGCCCACAGCGAGCGGATGTGGCCGAGGTGGCGCCGCATGCACGCCTCGGCACCCGCGGCGTCGCCGGCGAGCATGAGGTCGAGCAGTTCGATGTGCTCCTCGGCGGAGTCGACCAGTCGGCCGGTGGAGTCGAGACGGTTGAGACCGTAGAGCCGGGAGCGTTTACGGAGGTCGCTCACGACCTCCACCAGGTGGTTGTTCCCGGCGAGCGCGAGCAGCCCCAGATGGAAGCGGCGGTCGGCCTCCAGATAGCCGATCAGATCATGGCCGCGCGCGGCCTCGACGATCTCCAGGGCCTGCGGCCGCAGCGCCTCCAGCTGCTCGGCGGTGGCCACGACGGTGGCCCGGGCTATCGTCGGCGCCTCGATCAGCTCGCGGATCTCGGTGTACTCGTCCAGGTCCTTGTCGGTGATCTCGGTGATCCGGAAGCCCTTGTTCCGTACCGCCTCGACCAGGCCCTCCTTGGCGAGGTCGAGCATGGCCTCGCGGACCGGGGTGGCCGACACGCCGAGTTCGGCGGCCAGGGTGGGGGCGGAGTAGACGACACCGGGCCGCAGTTCGCCCGCCGTCAGTGCGGCCCGCAGCGCGTTGGCCACCTGGTCACGCAGGTGCTCCTGAACCGGAATGACACTGCGCGACGACAGATGCCCCATGGCGGACTCCTTCAGACACTCGGACTCCCCAGCATACAATGTCACGTTGCCCCCGATTCGGCGCGTGCCCGCGGAAGCGGGCCGCCCGGCTTCCGGGGAGGGGCTTGCGGAACCCCACTCCTCCCCGGCGCTTTCCCAGCCGCCGCCGTTGCCCGACGCTCCGGGCCGCACCCAGGCCGGCCAGGTCCGGCGACTCGTCCCCTCGCCGGCTCCCACGGACCCCGTCCCCCTCCCCCAGCGCTCCGGGCCGTGCCCGGTCGCGCGCTTCACCGCGGCATTGCGAGCCGGCAACTGGCCGCGACGTCCCGGCTCCCCCAGCCTTCCTGGCCGTGTCCGGACCCGTACCTCACCGCGCCGCCGAGGTCCGACGGCGGTCCGGGACACCCCCGCTCCCCAGCCCTCCGGGCCGAACCCGTTCGCGCGCTTCACCGCGGCATTGCGAGCCGGCAACTGGCCGCGACGTCCCGGCTCCCCCAGCCTTCCGGGCGTTGCCTAGGCCCGTACCTCACCGCCGCCGCAGGCCGGCGGTTGGCCGGGGCGTCCCGGCTCCCCCAGCGCTCCGGGCCGTGCCCGGTCCCGTACCTCACCGCGCCGCCGCGGTCCCGCGGCTGTCCGGGACGTCCCGGCTCCCCCAGCCCTCCGGGCCGTGCCCGGTTTCGCGCTTCACCGCGCCGCCGCGGTCACGCGGCTCACCGCGCACCGGCGGGCAGCAGTGAGACGGTCCGGGTGGAGGTGTAGAAGTCCATCGCCTGGCGGCCCTGCTCGCGCGGCCCGTGGCTGGACGACTTCTCGCCGCCGAACGGCAGATGGAAGTCGACCCCGGTGGAGGGCGCGTTGATCCGGACCATGCCGGTGTCCAGCCGCTCGGCCGCGTACAGCGCGTGGTCCAGGTCGCGGGTGTGCACGGACGTGACCAGGCCCTGCCGTACGCCGCAGGCCGCGGTGACCGCCTCCGTCAGGTCCGCGGCCGGCAGCAGCACGGCTATCGGGCCGAACACCTCCTCGGCCAGCAGCGGATGGCCGGCCGGCACCCCTTCGAGCAGTACCGGGTCCAGATACCAGCCGGGCCCGGGGCTCACCGCCGCCCGTCGGCCGCCGGTCAGCGCGCGGGCCCCGGCGGCGAGCGCGCTGTCGCGCACCGCGGTGACCCGGGCGCGGGCGGAGGAGGAGATCAGCGGCCCGCAGACGGTCGCCGGGTCGGCCGGATCGGCGGCGGGCAGCGCCGCGAGCGCGGCGGCGAGCGCCTCGCGCAGCGGGTCGAGGGCCGCGCCGACCGCGATCACCCGGCTGGTCGCGGTGCACTTCTGCCCGGCGTAACCGGCGGTCGCCGCCGCGATGTCGGCCGCCGCGCGGGCGATGTCCGCGTCCGGCAGCACGACGGCGGCGTTCAGCCCGCCCATCTCGGCCTGTACGGGGATGCCCCACGCGGTCGCCGCCCTGACCACGGCCCGGCCGGCGGCGTCCGACCCGGTGAAGGACACCACGTCGGCCTCGGTCGCCAGCGCGGCCCCTTCCCGGGCGCCCCCGGGCAGCACCGTGAACACACCGGCCGGCAGCGCGTCGGCCACCAACTCCGCCAGCAGCAGCGCGCAGGCGGTGGCCTCGGGCGCGGGCTTGAGCAGCACCGCGTTCCCGGCGGCGAGCGCGGGCGCCGCCTTCCAGGACGGGATGGCCAGCGGGAAGTTCCACGGCGTGATCAGCCCGGCCACACCGTGCGGCCGGCGCCGGGTGAGCAACAGCCCACCGCCGGCGGCGGGTTCGTGCACGGCGCCGGAGGGGTCGTAGACGAGCTGGGCGTAGTAGCGCCAGATGGCGACCGTACGGCTGACCTCGGCGCGGGCCTCGGTCTCCGGCTTGCCGACCTCCCGGACGATCAGCGCCGCCAGGGTGCCGGAGGCGGCGGCCAGCGCGTCGGCGACCGCGCCCAGGGCGGCGGCCCTGGCGGCGGCGCCCGCCGTGAGCCAGTCCGCCTGCGCGGTCCTGGCCGACGCCACGGCCCGGCGTACGGCCTCGGGCCCGGCGGCGGGCACCTCGGCGGGGTGGTCGCCGGGGTCGGCGGGGTTGGCGGAGATCACGACCTCGGGCGAGTCCTGCGCGGCGACGGTCACAGCTGGAAACCTCCGGGGAACGGGTCGGTGGGGTCGAGCAGATACTGCGCGGTGCCGGTGATCCAGGCCCGCCCGGTGATGCTGGGCAGTACGGCGGGCAGGCCCGCGACCTCGGTCTCCCCGGTCAGCCGGCCGGTGAAGGAGGTGCCGAGGAAGGACTCGTTGACGAAGTCTCGGTGCAGCGGGAGTTCACCGCGGGCGTGCAGCTGGGCCATCCGGGCCGACGTGCCGGTGCCGCAGGGCGAACGGTCGAACCAGCCGGGGTGGATCGCCATCGCGTGCCGCGACCGGGTGGCGTCCGAGCCCGGCGCGACGAACTGCACATGGTGGCAGCCGCTGATCGCCGGGTCCTCCGGGTGCACCGGCCGGTCGGTGGCGTCGATCGCGGCCATCAGATCGAGCCCCGCCCGCAGGATGTCGTCCTTGCGGGCCCGGTCGAAGGGCAGGCCGACGCGTTCGATCGGCAGGATCGCGTAGAAGTTGCCGCCGTACGCGAGGTCGTAGCGGACCCGGCCGAGGCCGGGGACGTCCACCTCACGGTCGAGGGCGACGCTGTACGCGGGGACGTTGCGCAGGGTCACCGACAGCGCGGCGCCGTCCTCGACCCGCACCTCCGCGGTGACCAGGCCCGCGGGGGTGTCGAGCCGGACGGTGGTGACCGGCTCCACCACCGGGACCATGCCGGTCTCCACCAGCACGGTGGCGACCCCGATCGTGCCGTGCCCGCACATCGGCAGACAGCCCGAGACCTCGATGAACACCACTCCCCAGTCGGCGTCGTCCCTGGTGGGCGGCTGGAGGATGGCGCCGCTCATCGCGGAGTGGCCGCGCGGTTCGTTCATCAGGAAGGTGCGCAGATGGTCCATGTGCCGCATGAAGTGCACCCGGCGCTCGGCCATGGTGGCACCGGGGATCACACCCACCCCGCCGGTGACGACGCGGGTGGGCATGCCCTCGGTATGGGAGTCCACGGCGTGGATGATCAGACGGCTGCGCATCGGCGGGGATCTCCTCGGTGGTCGGGTGCTGCGGTGGGGCGGTGTTGCGGTGTTGCGGTGTTGCTGCGGGGCGGATTTGCCGGGTGCGGGTTCCCTGGCGCGGGTTGCCTGGTGCGGGTTGCCTGGTGCGGGTTGCCGGTTACGGCTCAGCGCAGGCCCTCGGCCAGCACCTTCTCGGTGATGGCCCGTACGGTGGCCCGGTCCTGCTCGGGGAGCGGGGTGCGCGGCGGGCGGCACGGGCCGCCGTACACGCCCACGACGTCCATCGACAGCTTGATCGCCTGGACGAACTCCGAGCGCGAGTCCCAGCGCAGCAGCGGGTGCAGCGCGCGGTAGAGCGGCAGCGCGGTCTCCATGTCGCCCTCGACGGCGGCCCGGTAGAGCGCGAGGCACGACTCGGGCATCGCGTTGGGGTAGCCCGCGATCCAGCCGACCGCGCCGGCCAGCACGAGTTCGAGCAGTACGTCGTCCGCGCCGACCAACACGTCGAGGCCGGGGGCGAGTTCGGCGATCTCGTAGGCCCGGCGGACATCGCCGGTGAACTCCTTGACCGCGACGATGCTGCCCTCCTCGTAGAGCGAGGCGAGCAGGCGCGGCGTGAGGTCGACCTTGGTGTCGTAGGGGTTGTTGTACGCCACGACCGGCAGACCGACGGCGGCCACCTCGCGGTAGTGGGCGCGGACCGAGGCCTCGTCGGCGCGGTAGGCGTTGGGCGGCAGCAGCAGGACGGAGCCGGCCCCCTCCTCGGCCGCGTGCTCGGCCCAGCCGCGGGCCTCGGCGCTGCCGTACGCGGCGACGCCGGCCATCACCCGCGAGCCGTCGCCCGCGGCCTCGACTGCGGTACGGACGACGCGGCGGCGCTCGTCGTCGGTGAGGGTCTGGTACTCGCCCAGCGAGCCGTTGGGCACGACGCCGTCGCACCCGGCCTCGACGAGCCGGCGGACATGCCGGCCGAACTCGTCGTGATCGACGGAGAGGTCGTCGCGCAGCGGCAGCGCGGTGGCGACCATGACGCCGCGCCAGGGGTGGGCGCGGCCGGGCTGGGCTGTGGCCATGAGGAGCCTCCTTGTAGTGAGGTGTGACATTGTACAGAGTATGTATGGCCACTACAACCGGCCATCCGGCCCACCTGACCAGCAAGGCCCGCCCTCGCGGCGCGGAGGCCCGGGGTCGGGCCGGTGGCCCGCAGATGCCGCGCGCGGGGCCGGGCCGGGCGGGGTCGGGCCGGCGGCCCGGGGCGGTTGCGACCGAGGCACGTGTGCCGGGCGCGGCCCGAAGCGCGGGGGCCGGGGCGGCCCGGACGCCCAACCGACAGGAGCCGGGGGCCCAACCGCCCGGCAGGCCCGAGGCGGCGGGGAGGGGCGCGGCCCGAGGTGGTGGGTGGCCCTGCGGGAGGCGGGACTCATGGGGCCGGGTGTTCGGCGTCCCGTGGCGGCAGGGCCGCCAGCGTGCCCAGCGGGACCGGGCACGACAGCGGGCGGCGGTCGGCCGCCGGCGCCGCGCCCGGCGCGCTCAGCGCCGCCACCGCGGGCCCGCACATCCGGCCCTGGCACCACCCCATCCCCGCCCTGGTCAGCAGCTTCGCCGTCCGCGCGTCGCCCGCCCCCAGCTCGTCGACCGCCTCACGGACCCGCCCCGCCGACACCTCCTCGCAGCGGCAGACCTCCGTCTCGTCCGACACCCACCCCGTCCAGCCCGCCCCCGGCGCGTGCACCGCGCCCATCACGTCCGCGAACCCCCGCAGCCGCGCCCTCCTGCGGCGAAGCCGCACCGCGTCCACCACCGCCCCGCCCCCGCCGGGCCGCAGCACCGCCGCGATGTCCAACGCGGCCAACTCCCCCTCGGCCATGGCCAGTTCGGCCCCGCCCACCCCGACCGTCTCGCCCGCCGCCCAGACGCCGTCGACGCTGGTCCGCTGCCCCTGGTCCACGGTCACGGCGACCGCCCCGTCCGGCGTCCCGCCGGTCTCGCAGCCGAGCGCGGTGGCGAGTTCGAGCTGCGGCAGCAACCCGTGCCCGACGGCCACCGCGTCGCACTCGATCCGGCGCCGCCGTCCGGTCAACGGCTGCCAGTCGGGGCCGAGTTCGGCCACCGTGACGGCCCGCACCCGGTCCGTCCCGTGCGCCTCGACCACGGCGGCCCGGGTCCGTACCCGGATACGGTGCCGCGCCAGCGTGGCCGCGTACCCCCCGCCCTCGACGAACTTCGACGGATCACCGGCCAGCGCCCGCAGATGCCGCCCGTACCCGAGATAACCCGCGGCCTCGATCACCGCGGGCACCTCGGCCCCGGCGGCGGCGAGCGACGCGGCCACCGCGAGCAGCAGCGGTCCGCTGCCCGCGACCACGATCCGGCTCCCGGGCAGCACCAGGCCGGACTTGAGCATCGCCTGCGCCCCGCCCGCCGAGACCACCCCGGGCAAGGTCCAACCGGGGAACGGCAGTTGACGTTCGTACGCGCCCGTCGCGAGCAGCACGGAGCGGGCCGGCAGGGCGACCGGGGACGCGGCCGCTGCCACGCCCGTACGATCCCCCTCGTCCGTACGGCTCTCCGTGCCGGGAACGGCCACCGTGTGCAACGTCCAGGCGTCCGGGGTGCGTTCGACCGTCCACACGTGGTGGTTCGCGACGTGCCGGACCGCACCGGCGCGGCGGTGCGCGGCGAACCGTACGGCCAGAGCGGTGAAGGCACCCCAACGGTGGTGCAGTGCCTCGGGTTTGGCGGCCCCCAGCTCCGGCGCCGGGTGGCGGTAGAACTGGCCACCCGGCCGCAGGCCCGCGTCCACCAGCGCGACGCTCAGCCCCAGGTCCGCCGCCTTGACGGCCGCGGCCAGCCCAGCGGGTCCGGCGCCGACGACGGCGAGGTCGTACGGCCGCTCGCGCTCGGCGGAGGGCTGCGCGGACGTCTGCGCGAACGCTTCTTCCACGGGCACGGCCGGCTCGGCCGATTCGACGGGCTCAGACGGCGAGTTCGGCACGGCCGTGTCCTTCCTGAACGGTGACCGTGTCCCCCGCCCGGACCGGAACGAGACAAGCCCGCAGCCCGGGACGGCCGTTGACGGTGACCAGGCAGTCGAAGCACGTGCCGATGCCGCAGAAGACCCCGCGCGGCCGGGCGTTGACGCGCGTCGTACGCCAGGACAGCACGCCCGCGGCCCACAGCGCCGCGGCGATCGTCTGCCCGGGCAGGGCTGTGACCGGCCGGCCGTCGAACTCGAACGACACGGCGAGGCCGGGCTCGGCCGCGACCAGCTCGGCGGGGGTACGGGGCAAGGTGCTCTCCTTACTCATGGCTGCGTCAGAACTCGGGTCGGGGGCGGGGGCGTTGGGCTCCCGTACGGTCGTGGGCCGGGGTCAGGCCGAGGCCGCGGCGGCGGCGAACCGTTCAGGGCGGAAGGGCCTCAGGTCGACCGCCGGCGTCTCGTCGGTGAGCGCCTGGGCGATCACCAGCCCGGTCGCCGGGGCGAGCCCGATGCCCGCGCCTTCGTGGCCACAGGCGTGGAAGAGCCCCGGCACCCGCGGATCGGGCCCGACCGCCGGCAGATGGTCGGGCAGATAGGGCCGAAAACCGCAGTACGCGCGGATCGCGGACACCCCGGCCAGTACGGGGAACAGCGCGGTCGCCCCCGCCGCGAGCCGCCGTACCGCCTCGGTCGAGAGCGTGCGGTCAAACCCGGCCCGCTCCCGGGTGGCCCCGATGAGCACCGGGCCCGCGGGCGTACCCTCCACCACCGGCGAGGTCTGGAGGGCCGCCGAGTCACTGGCCACGTCGGCGACGTAGTCCGCGGCGTACACCTTGTGCCGGACCACCCGCGGCAGCGGCTCGGTGACCAGTACGAAGCCGCGGCGGGGCAGTACGGGCAGCCGTACACCGGCCAGTTCCGCCAGCTCGCCGCCCCAGACTCCGGCGGCGTTGACCACCGCGGCGGCCGGCAGCTCGCGGCGGGAGGTGCGTACGCCCAGCACCCGGCCGTCCGCGGCGGTCGGCACGGCGGTCACGGTCTCGCCGAAGTGGACGACGGCGCCCTCGTCGCGCGCGGCGCGCAGCAGGTGCGCGGCCGCGAGCGCGGGCTGGACCTGGGCGTCCTGCGGGTAGCGGAAGGCCCCGGCGAGGCCGGGCGCGAGGTGCGGCTCGATGTGCGTGAGACGGTCGGCGGACACCTCGTCGGCCTGTACGCCCGCGGCGGCCTGCGCGGCGGCGAAGGCGCGGAGGGCGACGAGGCCGGGCTCGTCGGAGGCGACGACGAGGCCGCCCTTGGCCTCGTACTCCGGCGCGGCGGGGCCGAGCGCGGCGGCCAGCTCGCCCCACAGGCGGGCGGACAGCAGCGCCAGCTCGAGTTCGGGCCCGGGGGCCTTGTCGGAGACCAGCAGATTGCCCTCGCCGGCCCCGGTGGTCCCGCCCGCGGGCGCGCCGCGGTCCACCACGGCGACCCGGAGCCCGGCGCGCGCGGCGTAATACGCGCAGGCGGCGCCGACCGCACCGGCGCCGACGATCACGACGTCGACAGAACGCTTCACCTCAGTAACATGTCACATTGCCATCCGAAAGCCAAGGCGCGCCCCGGCCCGGCGTGGGCTGCGGAAGCGCGGAAGCGCCAGGGTCCGCCATTCTGTGCCGACTGCCACGAGGTACTCGGTGACGTCACCAGCGCCGCCGGCCGATTTCCCGGGTGGCCACCGGGCGACGACCTGCTCATACCTGGAGATTTTTCATGATCCGCGTAAATGTTGACGATCCTGATCTGGACGCCGAACTTGACCAATCGGTCACGTATCAAGGGCGGTTGTTCACCGGTGAGACGTACGAAGAAAACCCTCGAACCGGAGTCGTCGTCGCTCTGACCACCTACCGCGGCGGCTTGGAGGACGGCCCCACCAAGGGGTGGTACCCGGACGGGGAGTTGGAGTTCGAAGGGTTCGTGGAGCGCGGGTTGCCCACGGGCCTGTGGCGTTCCTGGCACAAGAACGGCCAGCTCGCGGAGGAGAAGGAATTCGGCGGGAGGCTCGGAGGCGTCGTCGCCATCAGGCGCTGGTCGGAGAATGGCGGCCTGATCGACGAGCGCTCCTTCGACACGGACCTAGAGTGAGCCATGACCGGTGATCGTTTGGTGATTCCGATTGACGACCCACGTCCAACACCCGTGGTCAGCTGAGTCGCGCGGTCGTCCTCACGAAACTGCTACCGGCGCGGCCCGGCCCCGGGCGGGTTACAGCAGGTGGTCGGCCTGGCCGGCCTTGATGGACGTGATCAGGGTGCGCAGCGCGTCCAGCGAGTCAACGAGGGGGCGCTCCTCCTGGCCGTTCACGGCGATGTAGCCGTTGCCGTCGACATCGGTGCCGAGGCGAAAGCAGTTGTTGCCCTCACCGCAGAAGGGAGCTTCCCAGGTGATGTCAGACATCGAGTCTCCTTAAAGTTCGCGCGCGATGGTGTGGATGAAGTCCCGTGATTCCGCGGGGCCGAGCGCGGCCTCGGCCATCCAGTCGAGGTGGGCCCGGTACTTGGCGAGTTGGGCGTCGGCGTGGGTGAACTCCGGCCCGTGCGCGGAGTCCAACTGCACGGTGTCGAGCTGCGGTACGGCCCCCTCGGCGTAGAGAAGCGCGTGCCCGGCGCCGGGGAAGGCGCCGCAATCGACGGGGATGACGCCCAGAGTGATGTGCTCGCGCTCCGACGCCTCGCAGAGGTACTTCAGTTGATCGCGGGTGACCTTGCGGCCGCCGAACCGCATCCGCAGCGCCGCCTCATGGACGTACCCGACGTACGGCCGTGCGATGTCGTCGTCGAGAACTCGCCGCCGTTCCGTACGGTGCTTCACGCGAATTTCGATCTCCAGCCGGGACAGCGGCGGCAGCACCGCGCCGAAAATCGCCCGCGCGTATTCGTCGGTGTGCAGCAGACCGGGTACGTGCACCGTTTGGCAGGTAAGCACCCGCTCTGCGTGCCACTCCAGTTCGGCGATGTCGAGCAGGCCCGACGGGAGGGCTCCTCGGTACTCCTCCCACCACCCGCGCTCGCGGTCGCCGGCCATGGCCACGAGCGCTTCGACGTAAGCCTCGTCCGCGCAGTCGTAGTTGCTGGTCAGCGTGCGTACCCGGTCGGGGCTGGTGATACGCGTACCGGACTCCATGTTCGCGATCTTCGTACGGTCCAGCCCGAGCAGCCCGGCCGCGTATTCGGTACTCACACCTGCGGCAACGCGGAGTTTGCGCAGTTCCGCGCCCAACCGGCGCTGTCGCTGCGTAGGAGTGCTTCGCGTGGGCATGCGGTCCTCTCTGACTGATCGGGTCCAGTCTGGCTTGCCAGGGCCACCTTGGTCCAACTCTATCGTGGCAATTGTCACGAGAATCGTGGTGCACTGTCACGCAACGCGCTACCGTCAGTACTGCGCAGCTACGCAGTGCGGTTCCGGAAGCGCACCGCGCGAGCGTGCCCGTCCGCCCTGGGACGGGTGCGCCCGCGACCAGGGCGGCAGGCCACCGGGGCCGACGCGGGCCCCGGCGCAGACGCCTACGCACGTACCCATACCCGTACGTGCCCCCCAAGTCTCCAACGCCAAGAGGAAGTTCCGTCATGCCCGGATTTCCGTCCGGACCGCGGCCGACCGACTCCGGCCGCCACGCCGCGTCAGCCGCCGTACCGCCGATCCCCGTCGTACCGTCCCACTGGACGTTCCCCGCCCACCCGGCGTCCGTACGGCGGGCGCGGCGGGCCGTCAGCGAGGCGCTGCCGTATGGCTGCCGGTCACAGCTGGCCGATGGCCTGCGGCTGTTGACCAGCGAACTCGTCACCAATGCCGTCACCCACGGCGCCCGCGCCGAGGACGACGAGGTGATTGAGATGATTCTGTGGGCCGCCGACGGGCACTACTGGCTCGCGGTCTCCGACCCCGGCGTCGGAAACCCGGCCCGTACCCCGGCCGCCCCGGACGCGGAGGGTGGCCGCGGTCTGCTTCTGGTGAACGCCGTCGCGGCGGCATGGGCCGTCGTCCCCCGCCCGGTCCGCGGCAAATCCGTCGTCGCCGGCGTCCCCCTCCACGGCGGCTGATCACGGCACGACAAGCGGACGCCCTTCCCTGCATGTCAGCCTGGCTGTGGAAGGATCTCCATGTCCGAGCGAAACGGGAGGAGACAGCCGTGATCGACAGATTCAGGGACGGACTCCTGACACAGTCGGAGACATCCTCCTATCTGCAGATTCCCCAGTCCACACTGCACGACTGGCTGAACGGCAAGGCCGCCGGAGCTCCGCTCGTCCATCAGGTGGAGCCGGTACGGTCCCGCCAGCCCTCAGTACCGTTCGTCGCCGTGGCGGAGGCTTATGTCCTGCGGTCGCTGCGGGAAATGGGGCTGCGGATGAGCCAGATCCGTGAGGCCGCCGAGGCAGTCCGGGACGCCTTCGACACCCCTTACGGTCTCGTGTCCCGGCGAATCGCCACCGACGGCGTGGACATCTTCGTCGAACACGGGCTCGGTGACCTGCGCCGCGCCCGTGACGGACAGGCCCCCATCCACGAGGTCGTCGCCCAGTACCTTCGCTACCTCGCCTGGGATGCAGGCGACGATTTCCCCTCCAGCCTTCAGCTCCGTCAGTACGGAGAGACCGTCCCCGTGATCATCGATCCCCGGTTCGGCCACGGCCTGCCTGTCGTGGCAGCCAACCGGGTGCCGGTGAAGGCGGTCACCGACCTCTGGGAAGCTGGGGAGTCGGTCGAGGACATTGCTTACGAGTACGACATGGAGCCCGACCAGGTGGATGCCCTTTGCCGGGCCGTGGTGCGTCTTGCCGCATGAGTTCTTCCTCGACAGGAACCTCGGACGGCGGGTGGCGGAGGAACTGAGGGTCCTGGGATGGGTGGTCCACCGCATCAACGAGGTGTTCCCTGCGGACGCCCAGGACATCCCCGACCCGGAATGGATCGCCCACGGCCTGGACCGGGGCTGGGTCCCCTTGTCGAAGGACGGTCGGATCAAGACCCGTGACCAGGAGATCCAGCCGGTTTTCGACCGGTCAGCCGTCCTCTTCTACCTCAACAACCAGCAACTCCCCACTCTGGACATGGTCGAGCGCCTTCACCTGTGCCGCAACGCGATCCATCAGGCAATCGACAAGGGTGGCCCCGCCGCCTACGCCGTAGGACGGGACGGAATCGACCGCACCTGGCCGTGACGGATCTCCTGCGCTGCCGGGTCCAGACCCAGGCCGCGTGGGTCTCCCGCCGGTTCGGGCCCGGCTCGCGGGCCGCGACCTCCTCCGCACGCTCGCCGCGGGCCGGGGCACCGTCTGATCCCCGGCGGCGGAGTTCGGGACCCGGTACCGGCACGTCCCTGTAGCCCCATGGGCCGCGCCGGTAGTGTCGGCCTGTGCGCGCAACTGCCTGGAACCGGACCACTTACGGGGGCTCCATCGTGACCCGCTCCACCTTGCCCATCGCTGCCGCCCTCGCTGCGTTGGCGGCCCTGCTGCTCACAGCCTGCGGCGGAGGCGGCTCGGACAGTTCCGACAAGATCCAGTCCTCGGCCACGAGCACGCCGTCCGTGACGGCCTCGCCCTCCGCGCCCTCCGCCTCGCCCTCGCTGACCGACACCGTGAAGCGGCCGTCGACCGAGTTGCCGAAGGACCTGACGATGACCTTCGACTGGCCGAAGACGGGGGACGTGACGAAGGACGCGGTGCTGAACGACGGCGAGCAGTTCGTACGCGCCTACACCCGAGCCGCCGCCTCGCATGACCGCAAGGACCCCGCGTACCGGTTCTATTCACGCGACGACGCGTTCACATACGCCCAAGGGCAGATCACGGAGAACATCGACGAGGACCTGGCCCCCACTGGTCTCGACCGCTACTACGCGGCCACAGTCACCGTGGTGAGGAGCGGGTCCGCGACGCTCAGCTTCTGCGAGGACCAGACCAAGAATTACAGCAAGAAGGTCAAGACCGGGAAGGTGCTTGTGACGACGCCGAGCATCAAGGACTACTACCAGTACAATCTGCTGCTCTTCAGGAACGCGTCGAACGGCGTGTGGCAGGCGTCGAAGATCACGGTCCTGGAAGCCCCGAAATGCAAGCGCTGAGTGGTCGGTTGATGGCGTGGGGATCGGCTGCGGCCGTCCTCCTGGTGGTGACCTCGGCCGGTACGGCGTCGGCCGGCCGGAGCACGACTACCGTCACCAACGGCACCCACCACGATCACACGCTGGGCGCGAGCGTGTACGAGGTCAGTTACGACCCCAAGGACGTGCCACCCGGGCACCCGCTGACCGCGGTCGGCGGGTGGACGCCGCCCGCGTGCTGGATGGCGCCCGTCGCGACGCCGGACGAGCTGAAGGACGAGCGGGAGTCGACGTGGGCGAGCGAGTCCACCGGGTACGTGTGGGACGCGGAGCAGCGGGACTATTACGTGAACGGCCATCCGCACAAGGACTTCGAGATCGCCAACGCCGACAAAGGCATGTGGTGGAACGGCAGGCCCAACCCCAACCGCCTGGCGGACCCGGCCTCGTTGAGCTGCTTCAAGGAGCGGGACGACTGGGTGCTCAATGGTGACGAACCGCCCGCGGGGCCGGCCGTGACGCCCGAGATCCTCGCCCAGTCCGCATACGACCGGATCCGTATCCCGGACAAGGTCGTCTCCCTCTCGCCCGACGCGGCGATCCCGCAGACCGTGAACGCCCCCACCTGGGCCTGGCTCGACAGTGCCGACATCCAGCCGGTCTCGGTCACCGCCCGGCTGCGGTCGTTGAACATCTGGGCCACCACGACGGCGACACCGGTCGGTCTGCGCCTGGACGCGGGCACGCCGGACGCCGAACTCCACCCGGCGTCCGGCAACTGCCCCATCGGCAAGGACGGTTCCGTCGGTGAGAAGTACGTGACCGGGGACGGAAACAGGACTCCGCCGTGCGGCCTGACGTATCTGCGCTCTTCGGGGCAGGGTACGTACGCGCTCACCGCGACCGTCACGTGGAAGGTCTCATGGAGGGGAAGCGGCGGTACCGGCGGTGACCTCGCCGAGGGCGACTTCGACACACAACAGGATGTCCACGTCCGGGAATACCAGGCCGTCAACCACTGAGCGCCCGTCATCCCGCCTCCGGGGCGGCCGGGGCCGCCCCGGCGCCGGGCAACCGGCCCGCATGCCCGGCCGAGCCGCATGCGGAAGCCCGCCGACTGCCTCAGCCGACCGACGGTGGGCCGAGGGGGGCGATCTCGCGGTCGAAGAAGGCGAGGAATTCCTCGCCGCGCTCGTAGAGCGTGTCGAAGCCGGCCGAGGTCTCCGCGATCAGCGCCGGGTCGGTGAAGCGGTTGGCACCCGCGGCGTTGCCGTCCTCGTCGTACTGCACCTCGTACATCACCACGTCCCCGAGGATCACCACTTCGGGGACGTGCCGGTCCTGCTCGATGTCCGCGATCGTCCTGGCGTCGATGACCCTGATGCCGTCGCCGAGTTCCACCCGAAGCCGCAGTACGTGCAACTCCCACTGGACATACGGGGTCACCGGGAATTCGACCACTCGCAGTCGGCGCTGCACGACGCCGAGGCCGTCCGCCTCCTCGAACTGCCGGGCGTAGACGTCACGCTTCTCCTCGATGAGGGAGAGCGCCTCGTCCCACCGGCCGGCGGCGAAGGATTCCCAGCTCGCGAAGCCACGTTCTTTGAAATGCTGGCCGCGTTCCAGTTTGTTCTGGTAGCGGATGCCACTTTTGAAAACGCGGTAGAAATCCTCGTGGTAGCGCGGACGATCGAGCCGTTCGGGGACACCGCTGGAGAAGGAATCAAACACTGGGGATATCCGGTTTCGCCGCGATCAACATGTTCCGTGGAATGACGACGAGTCGCTCGTCGGCTCCGATCGAGACGCCGGTGGGCAACTGTCGGCCGAGCGAGCCCGTGAGGTCCCTGCCGATGACGGCGATGTCGCCGTTCTCCAGCTCCCACAGGTCAGGACAGTCAGGACTGTCCGTCGTGACGCCCAGTTCCTGAGGCGACCTGCCGAGCCGCCTGAGAAATTTCGTCCCCGGGTCCGCTTCCCATGGCCTTGTCATAGCCATCCCCTCCGGCTCGATCAAAAACGCAACGACCGTATCACTGAACAGTCGGATGAGCCATGTTCCGCACGTCGATGCGAAAGAAATTAGCCATTTGGCATATTCTGTCGATGAACTGTACGCTCTCGGCTGTCTCTTGCCCCAATCAAGGCCGAAGGTGCGATAATAATCGACCGGAAGACTGATCGAATCCACCCACACCTCGCAACCGATGCGATCAGGTCATCCGACACAGGGGGAGCCGCGGATTCAGAGATCACCTCGCTCACTCAGGGCGCCGGAACCGCATTGGTCACATTGATGGCGACCGATGCCTGGCAACTCGCCCGGGAGCGCATCACCCGGCTGTGGCGCGGCGCCCAGCCGGCCCGGGCCGCGGACGTGGCCGCCGAACTGGACGCCTCGAACGAGGACGTACGGGCCGCGCGCACTGCCGGTGACCAGGAGACGCTGGACGAGCTGCGGGCGCAGTGGCGGGGGCGATTCCCCCGCCCGCGTACGGAGACCGCGCTGCGCGCCCTGCTCGACCACTCGCTGACCGAACTGGTCGACCTCGGCGCCGTGCGCTGCGCGCGCAGCCACGGTGTGCTGCTCGACAGCGTCGCCGCGGCCACACCGCCCGAGGAGGCCGCCGCCGTCGACGCGACGGCCGTACGGCTGCTCGACGCCGCCGTGCCCGCCGTACCGGACGCCGGGCCGTACGACCCGCGGTTACGGCTGCTCGCACCGCATGTCCTGGCCCTGCTGCGGCGGTTCGCCGGGGCGCCGGGCAGCGCCGATGTACTGGCCGTTGCCACCCGGCTGGCCGTCGCGCTGCACCGCACCGGCGACTACTTGTCCGCCTGGGAGACCGTCAGGACCGCCGCCGCGCTGGGGGAACGGACGCTCGGCGCCGAGCACCGTGTCGTCCTGGCCGCGCACTCCAGGACCGGCCGGGCGCTGTTCCGGCTGGGCAGGTACGCCGAGGCCGAGGCGCTGCTCCGCCGTACGCACGCCGCACAGGCGCGGCTGTTCGGGCCGGACGACCCCGACACGCTCGACAGCACCCACGGGCTCGCTCTCGTCCTCGGCAATCTCGGCCGGCGCGCGGAGGCGCTGGCGTTCCACCGTTCGACCGCGGCGGGACGTCGGGCGGCGCTGGGCGCCCGGCACCCGCTGACGCTGCGCTCCCGGTCCAGCCTGCTGGCCGTGCTGACCTCGGCCGAACTCGGCGGCGGCGCCACCAGCACCAGCGCCCAAGAAGGCGATGAGGGCGAGAACGACAGTGCCCTGCTCTCCCTGCCGGAGGAGTGCGTCGAGCATCTGGGCGCCGACCACACGGTCACCGTGGGCGCTCGTCACAACCGTGCCTGGGCGCTCTTCCTGCTGGGCCGCTTCGCCGAAGCCGACGCCGAGATCGAGGAGGTCACCGGGTCCTATCTGCGACGCTTCGGTCCCGACTACCCCATCACCCTCGCGGCCCGCCAGCTCCACGCCCGTACCCAGTCGGCGCTGGGGCACACGGAAGCCGGCATCGCTCTGATGACCGAGGTCGTCGCCCACCGCGAACAGAGCCTGGGCCACGGCCATCCCTTCACCCTCGCCGGCCGCGACCTCCTCCGCACCCTCGCCGCGGGCCGGGGCACCGCCTGATCACCGGCGGTCGCTTGGGGCGCGGCCCGGTACCCCGGGGTGGGGGTGCTCGTTGAGCCGGTGAGTGGGCTTGCCCGCGGCCCGGGTCACGGCCGACGCGGAGCGGGGCCGGGCACGGGTGAGGGGGGCGGGGCGGTGCGCCTGGGAGCGAAGATCGGTGGGCGCTATCGCCTCACCAAGAACCTCGGCGGAGGAAGCGGCCAGGTCTGGCTCGCCCATGACGACGCGTTGCGCCGCTATGTCGTGCTCAAGCGGGTCCGCGGCGCCGACGACAGCGCCGCCGGATTCGACCGGCTGCGGACCGAGGCGCACGCCCTGGGTGGGGTCAGCCATCCGCACGTGGTGACCCTGTACGACGCCGTGCGCGTCGGGCACTACCGGTGGGCCACGTCCTGGCTGGTCATGGAGTACGCGCCCGGCGGCAGCCTGGACGGACGGCCGCCGCTGCCCCCGGCGCTCGCGGCGGGCATCGGCGCGCAGATCGCGGGCGCGCTGGCCACACTGCACACCAAGGACGTCGTGCACGGCGACGTCAAGCCGGGCAATGTCGTCCTCGCCGCCGACGGCGCCGCCAAGCTCGCGGACTTCGGCGCCGCCTACCGGTTCGGCGGCGTGACCCCGGCCGCCGGGCGGCGCGCCGGCCGCGTCGCCTACACCCCCGGCTACGCCGCCCCCGAGGTCTGGCTCCACCGCAGCCCCGAACCGGCCTCGGACGTGTTCTCGCTCGCGGCCATGGTGCACACGCTGGTCACCGGCCGGCCGCCGCGGTACGAGGTGTACCAGGGCGAGGAGGCCGCCGAGTGCGTGGTCGACCCCGGCGTCGGGCCGTTGCGCGAGGCGCTGACGGCGATGCTGCGGTCCGCCGCCGAGGACCGGCCGACCGCGGCCGAGGCCGGTGAACTGCTGCGTACGGTGGCCGGTCCGCCGGAAAACCTCCCACCGCTCCCGGGCGACCCGCGGATCACCAGGGCCGACGACGCGCCGGGGACGCCCGACCGGTCCGGCCGGAAGCGGATCGCGGCCGTCGCGGTGGCCGTCACGGCGCTGGCCCTCGCCGTCTGGGCGGGCGCCTGGGCCGGTACGTGGGGCAGCGCCTGGGCGTGGGCGCTGGGCACCGTACGCGGGGGCGATGTCGCCGCCTCGGCCTCCGTCATCGGCGACCACCGTACGGCCGACCCCTGCGCGCTGACCGACTCCGCCGCGCTCAGCCGCTTCGGCCGGCCCGTGCTCGAACCCGCCTACGGCAACTTCGACCGGTGCGACGTCATCCTGCGCGACCTGCGCGACACGACGCCGGACGCGGTGGTGGACGTCGAGGTCGAGTTCGGCGACGGGGGTCGGCCGGAGCTCGCGGGCCCGGTCACCACCACCGGCCGGGTCAGCGTGGCGCAGGGCCCGCCGGACGGCGGCGAGTGCGACCGTACGCTGCTGCCGGCCGGGGACGACGCCTACGTCACGATCACCGCGAAGCCGGTCGAGGGTACGCGGGCGGGGGTGTCCGCGCTGTGCCGGATCGCCGACGTCGCCGTGGGAAGCGCGACCAAGGTGCTCAACGACGTGCCCGCCGGGGGCCGTACGCCCCGGCGATCCCCGCCCCTTCCGGCGGAGTCGCTGGCGAACCGGGACGCCTGCGCGCTGCTCACCCCGCGAGCGCTTGAGGCCGTCCCCGGGGTCGACGCGAGCGATCCGGAGGCCGGGTTCGGGCGCTGGGACTGTTCGTGGCGGAGCACCACCAGCGATCTGTGGGTGCGGTTGTTCTTCGACCGGGGACCGACGCCGACGGCGGCCGACGGCACGCCCGTCGAGTTGGCCGGTCACAGCGCGGTGATCGCCCCGCCGGACGACGAGGGCCCGCACACCGCCAAGGTGCAGGTGGTCCACCGTTCCTTCACCGTCCGGGACGGTTACACCGAGGTCGAGACGGTGAACGTGGTGGTCGGCGACGGTTCGCGCTCCGCCCAGCAGTTGAGCGCCCTGGCCACGGATCTGGCCCGCGCGGCGGCGACGTCGGCGTAGCACCGGGGGCGTCGACCGAGGCGCCGGGGGCGTCGACCGAGGCACCGGGCGCCGCCGTCACGCCTCCTTGGCCACCGGTCCGTTCACCGTACGGTCCGCGTTGCGCCGCGTCTTGGCCCAGCCGTTCCTGCGGGTGATGATGCGGCCGACCGCGCGCCAGGAGACGACGTAGAGGAACATCAGGTAGAAGGGGTACGCCAGGCCCCAGCCGATCGACTGCCAGAACCCGCTGTCGGGCTCGCACTTGCGCCGGTAGACCGGGCCCCACAGCACGAACTGGCCGAGCGCCATCACCAGATAGAGCGCGATGCCGACCCACCCGCCGCCCGCCAGATAGTCCACGGCGGCCTGCGGGTGCCGTAGGTAGGAGGCGCCGAGTATGACCATCGGGACGGGGTAGAGCAGGGCGGCCATCAGTTGCAGCCAGGGCTGGGCGAGGAAGAAGGCCAGTTCGAGGAAGCCCACGTTGGGAATGCGGTCGGACTTCCAGACCAGCCAGATGTACTTGAAGCACTGCATCACGCCCTGCGCCCAGCGGGTCCGCTGGGTCAAGAAGCGCTTGCGGTCGAAGAGCGCCTCCTGCTCGACGTACGTCTCGGCGCAGAAGCTGTTGATCCAGCCGACCATCAGCAGGTGCATGCCCAGTTCGAAGTCTTCGAGGAGCCGGCCGGTCCAGGGGCGGCCGTACTCGGCGTCCAGGTCGTCGAGGGCCGCGAGCCGGGCGAACTGGCCGTTGCCGCCCAGGCAGACCGAGCGGGACGCCTTGCGGGCGTGCTGGAGCGCGGCGACCGGCGCGCGGAACTCCAGGTCCTGCATCCGGATCAGCAGCCGGGCGACGAAGTTGCGTACGGCGCCGGCCTCGGGGTCGGGCCGGTGCTGCGTCCGGTTCATCATCCGGACCTCGATCTGGACGGCGCCGACGTCGGCCCGGCCGAAGTACCGCCGGGCCGCGACGAAGTCCAGGCAGCCGGGGGCCGGGCGGCCGTCCGCGTCGAACACCCCGACGATCACCCGGCGCCGGTCGACGCCCTCGGGCACCCAGGCGCACAGGGCGCGGTACGCGGCGTTGAGCGCCTCTCCCTTGCCCTGGCGGGCGTTCGGGCGACGGCGCTGGACGAGGTGGATGCCCTGGTCGTGGATCGCGCGGCCGCGGACGATGTCGCCGGTGGCGTCGTCGGAGTCGTCGTCGATCACCCAGATGTGCGCGGTCGGGCAGGCGGCCCGCAGATAGCGCAGGGTGTCGCCGATGACGGCCGCCTCGTCCCGGCAGGGGACGAACAGATGCCAGGTGTAGTCGTCCGCGTGGCCGGGCCTGCGGGTGCGCCGCATCAGCAGCGGCAGGATCAGCAGCAGCAGATAGACCGGGAAGATCAGGCTCAGCGCCACGGAGAACTGGGAGAGCACGTGCAGCATGCCGGAGTCGTCCGGTGCCGAGGCGAGGAGCATGAGCGGTACGGGGCCTTTCCGGGCACGGTTACGGTTCCTGGGCTGAGCGGACGATCACGACACGTTTTTCGGCGCCGCCGCTACGGAGGCGCGCGGCGCCGGCCACCGCCCGGGCACGTCGGCGGCGACGGGTACGGGCACTCCGGGCAGCCCCGGGATGCGGCGTCCCCGACGGCACCCACGACCGGCGTTCCGCACTCCGGCGCGGGACTGCTGCCCGAAGCCACCGAGGCCGCCTGCCGACGACGGCTCCGGCCGGCACGGGCGACCCGGGACCGAGGCCGCACGGCTTCGGCCGACCGGGCCCGACCGGCGTTCCGAGGTCCGGGACGGGACCGCCGGTCCGGCGCGGAACCGCTGCCCGAAGCCACCGGACTCGACGGCACCGAGGCCGCCTGCCGGCAACGGCACCGGCCGCCCGGGCGACCCGCGACCGAGCCGACGGCGTCAACCGCCCGGCCACGACCGGCGTTCCGCGGTCCGGGACGGGACCGCGATTCCGTGGCACGACCGGCGTGACGCCGTCCGTCGCGGACCGCGGACCGGCGCCGCTCGCCGTACGCCGCTCGCGGCCGAGACACCCCGCGCGGGGCGCGCCTCGCGGGACGCGGGCCCGCCGGTGCGCACGGCACCGGCGAACCCCCTGAACCGCGCGTCAGCGCGTCACCGCTTGGCCCGTGCCACACGCGCCGAGCGCATCATGAGCAGACCGCCCAGGACGAGCCCGATCGCCAGCACGGTCAGCGCCATGCCCGGCAGTCCGAATCCGGTGTGGGCGAGCTGGGCTCCGGCGACCACGGTCCCCGTGGTCACCGCCCCCTTGCCTGCGTTCCCATACATCCTTCTTCCTCCCCTCGTACGGTTCGTGGTGTCTCTACGCGGCGGCGCGGCCGGGGCCGCGCCCATCGGCCAACTCGGTCGTCAGCCGACTGATCAGGGCGGAGGCGGTGCCGTCTCCGTACGGTGAGGGCACCTCGCGCAGCGCCGCCTCGATACCCGGGTCGGCGAGGACCCGCCGTCCGGCGGCCAGCAGCGCGGGCCCGGGTTCCACCAGCCGGGCGAACCCCGCCTCGACGGCCTCCGGCCGCTCGGTGCTGGTACGCACCACCAGCAGCGGCTTCTTGATGACGGTGGCCTCCTCCTGAATGCCGCCGGAGTCCGACACGAGCAGCCGGGCCCGGGCGGCGAGCCCGAGGAACGTCGGGTGGTCCACCGGATCGGTCAGCAGCAGACCCTCGGCGGCCGGCCCGAGGCCGAACTCCTCGATCCTGCGCCGGGTGCGCGGATGCACCGGGAACAGCACTGGTACGCCCAGCCCGCCCAGCGCCTCCAGCAGCCGGGCGAGCCGCACCGGGTCGTCGGAGTTCTCCGGGCGGTGGACGGTGGCCAGTACGTAGTCGCCGGACAGGCCGTGGCGGGCGGCGAGCGCGCGCCCGCCCGCCTCGTCGGGCAGCGAACGCAGCGTGGCCTCGACGACGGTGTTGCCGGTGAGCCTGATCCGGCCGGGGTCCACGCCCGCGGCGACGAGGTTGGCGACGGCGGTCGTCGTCGGCGCGCAGTGCAGGTCCGCGAGTGCGCCGACGACCTGCCGGTTGATCTCCTCGGGCATGGTCCGGTCGCCGGAGCGCAGCCCGGCCTCGACGTGCACGACCGGCACCCCGCAGTAGTGAGCGGCCTGGGCGCCCGCGGAGGTGCTGTTGGTGTCGCCCTGGACGATCGCCGCGGCGGGCGGGCGCTCGGTGAACTCCCTGGTGAGCGCGGAGATCAGGCTGCCGATCTGGTGGCCCCGGCCCCACGGCCCGGTGGCGGCGGCGAAGTGCACGGCGGGCTGCGGGAGGTCGAAGTTGGCGAAAAACGCCCCCGACATCTCCTGGTCGAAGTGCTGTCCGGTGTGGACGAGCCGGGCCCGGCCGCCGAGTTCGAGGGCGATGCCGGCCAGCTTGATGATCTCAGGACGCGTACCGAACACCAACGCTATGTCACCGGCAGATGTGCCGCCGAGCCCGCCTCCGACCCGACCCGACCTGCCCATTCCTGCTCCTGGTGCGGGGCGCCGCAAGAACTTCTAGGAGTCAGAACCGCGCGGCGCCGGTGGTGCAGTCATGACGGGACACACATTAAGTTCGCTATGGCCGTGCTTGTCCGTTGGGATGGCGCCGCAATGAAATTGTAATGATTATGTGAACTCAGATCGGGTCAAAGCAGGCAGCCATCGGCAGCCGCGGTCATGTTTTCGGCCACCCGGGACCTTCCGAAGCCCCGGCGACCACACCGAAGCCGTCGGCCGACCCCCCGCCGGCCCCGCCGATCACCCGCCACCCCCCGGCGACGACCCGCCCGACCACCCGACGATCACCTGTGCGAGGGGATCTCCGAGGTCTGATACGCTGATTCAGCGACGTCCGGCTGCCTCAGCGTGATCACACGGTCACTCACCGGCAGCGGTCAACGGTTCGGAGCACGGGCGAGGCTGTGCAAGAATTGTCTCGCGCACTGCGCAAAGCAAGGTCCTGTGGAGCAGTTTGGAGTGCTCGCCACCCTGTCAAGGTGGAGGCCGCGGGTTCAAATCCCGTCAGGACCGCTGCGGCTGGGTAGCTCAGTTGGTACGAGCGACCGCCTGAAAAGCGGTAGGTCGCCGGTTCGACCCCGGCCCCAGCCACCGCACGACAGAGGGCCCGTCTCCACGAGACGGGCCCTCTGTCGTTCCCGCGCCACACGCCCCCACCGGGTCGGACCCCGCCACGCCGCGCCCGCCGCTCACTCGGCCGCGCCCGCCACGCCGTACCCCCACCCGCGGGCCGGCGCCCGCCCGCACCCCTCCCGTACGCCCTGAGACCTCCGCCACCCCTCGGAAATCGGTTCGCCCCGGCTCACCGCCAGGTGCGATGCTGGGGCCCGTATGTCTACCCAACCCCCCTCCCCAGCCGAGCTGGCCGGACGGCTGCCCGCGCTCACCCTGCGCGACGAGCAGCGCCTCGGCCGGCGGCTCGACGGCGCCCGCCGGATCCGCAAACCCGAGGCGCGCGCCGCCGTCCTGGCCGAGATCGGCGCCGACATCGAGCGCGCCGAGCAGCGGGTCGCCGCCCGCAGGACCGCCGTGCCGCGCATCACCTATCCCGAGGCGCTGCCGGTCAGCCAGAAGAAGGACAAGATCCTGGCCGCGGTCCGCGACCACCAGGTGGTGATCGTCGCGGGCGAGACGGGCTCGGGCAAGACCACGCAGATCCCCAAGATCTGTCTGGAGCTGGGCCGGGGCGTTCGCGGCCTGATCGGCCACACCCAGCCGCGCCGGATCGCCGCCCGTACGGTCGCCGAGCGCGTCGCGGAGGAGCTGGACACCCCGCTGGGCTCGGCCGTCGGCTGGAAGGTCCGCTTCACCGACCAGGTGGGCGACTCCACGCTGGTCAAGCTGATGACCGACGGCATCATGCTCGCCGAGATCCAGACCGACCGCGAGCTGCTGGCCTATGACACGATCATCATCGACGAGGCCCACGAGCGCAGTCTCAACATCGACTTCATCCTCGGCTACCTCGCCCAGCTCCTCCCCCGCCGCCCCGACCTCAAGGTGATCATCACCTCGGCGACGATCGACCCCCAGCGCTTCTCCCGCCACTTCGGCGACGCGCCGGTCGTGGAGGTCAGCGGGCGTACGTATCCGGTGGAGGTCCGCTACCGGCCGCTGCTGGAAGAGGTCCAGGAGGGGCAGGAGAACGTCGCCGACGCCGACCGGGACCAGATCACCGCGATCTGCGACGCGGTCGACGAGCTCCAGGCCGAGGGTCCGGGCGACATCCTGGTCTTCCTCTCCGGCGAGCGGGAGATCCGCGACACCGCCGACGCGCTGAACAAGAAACAGCTGCGCTCGACCGAAGTCCTGCCGCTGTACGCCCGGTTGTCCTCCGCCGAGCAGCACCGGGTCTTCCAGCGGCACTCCGGCCGCCGGATCGTACTGGCCACGAATGTCGCCGAGACCTCGCTGACCGTCCCCGGCATCCGCTATGTGATCGACCCCGGCACCGCCCGTATCTCGCGCTACAGCCACCGTACGAAGGTGCAGCGGCTGCCGATCGAGCCGGTCAGCCAGGCCAGCGCCAACCAGCGCAAGGGCCGCTGCGGGCGTACCTCGGACGGCATCTGCATCCGGCTCTACGACGAGGACGACTTCCTGTCGCGGCCGGAGTTCACCGACGCGGAGATCCTGCGGACGAGTCTGGCCTCGGTCATCCTCCAGATGACGGCGGCCGGGCTCGGCGACATCGCCAAGTTCCCCTTCATCGACCCGCCGGACAGCCGCAACATCAAGGACGGCATCCAACTCCTTGAGGAGCTGGGCGCGCTCGACCCGCAGCAGAAGGACCCGCGCAAGCGCCTCACGGCGACCGGCCGCAAGCTCGCCCAACTCCCGGTCGACCCGCGGCTGGCCCGGATGGTGCTGGAGGCCGACCGCAACGGCTGTGTGCACGAGGTCATGGTGATCGCCGCCGCGCTGTCCATCCAGGACCCGCGCGAACGCCCGGCGGACAAGCAGCAGCAGGCCGACCAGCAGCACGCCCGCTTCCTGGCGAACTCGGGCAAGGAGGGCGTGACCAGCGACTTCCTCTCCTTCCTCACTCTGTGGAGCTATGTGCGGGACCGGCAGAAGGAACTGTCCTCCTCGGCCTTCCGCCGTATGTGCCGCAGCGAGTATCTGAACTTCCTGCGGATCCGCGAATGGCAGGACATCTACAGCCAGTTGCGTACGGTCGCCAGGCAACTCGGCATCGACACGGCCGAGTCGGAGGCCGCCGCCGATCCCCAGCTGGTGCATGTGTCACTGCTGGCCGGGCTGCTGTCGCACATCGGGCTCAAGAACGCGGGGGTCGAGGGCGGCAAGGACGCGGCGAAGAACGAGTATCTGGGCGCCCGCAGCGCGAAGTTCGCGGTCTTCCCGGGCTCCGCGCTGTTCCGGAAGCCGCCGCGCTGGATCATGTCGGCCGAGCTGGTGGAGACCTCCCGGCTGTGGGCGCGGGTCAACGCCCGGATCGAGCCCGAGTGGATCGAGCCGCTGGCCCAGCACCTGGTCAAGCGCACCTACAGCGAGCCGCACTGGGAGAAGGACCAGGCCGCGGTGATGGCGTACGAGCGGGTGACGCTCTACGGCGTCCCGATCGTCACCCAGCGCAAGGTGAACTACGGCCGGATCGACCCCGAGGTCTCCCGCGAGCTCTTCATCCGCAACGCCCTGGTCGAGGGCGACTGGCGCACCCACCACCAGTTCTTCCACGACAACCGCAAGCTGCTCGGCGAGGTCGAGGAGCTGGAACACCGGGCCAGGCGCCGGGACATCCTCGTCGACGACGAGACGCTCTACGACTTCTACGACGCCCGGCTGCCCGAAGAGGTGGTCTCCGGAGCCCACTTCGACTCCTGGTGGAAGAACCGCCGCCGCGAGGAACCGGAGTTGCTCAACTTCGAGCACTCCATGCTGATCAACGAGAACGCGGAGGCGGTCACCAAGGCCGACTACCCGGACTCCTGGCGGCAGGGCGCGCTCAAGTTCCGGGTGACGTACCAGTTCGAGCCGGGCGCGGACGCCGACGGTGTGACCGTCCACATCCCGCTCCAGGTGCTCAACCAGGTCACGTCCGACGGCTTCGACTGGCAGATCCCGGGCCTGCGCGAGAGCGTGGTGACCGAGCTGATCCGCTCGCTGCCCAAGCCGATCCGCCGGCACTACGTCCCCGCGCCGAACTACGCGAGGACGTTCCTGGAGCGGGTCGTGGCGGGCCCGGACCCGCTGCCGGCCGTGCTGGCACGGGAGTTGCAGCGGATGGTCGGTGTGCCGGTCACCGCGGAGGACTTCGACCCGGCGAGGATTCCGGACCATCTGAAGATCACCTTCCGGGTGACCGACGAGCGGCGCCGGAAGATCGCCGAGGACAAGGACCTCGACGCGCTCAGGCTGCGGCTCAAGCCGAAGACCAGGGAGGCCATCACCCGGGCCTTCGAAAGCGCCTCCGACCCGGCACTGGCCTCGGTCGAGCAGCGCACCGGGCTGAAGGACTGGACGGTCGGCACGCTGCCCCGCACCTTCGAGACGCGCCGGGCCGGGCAGCCGGTCAAGGCGTATCCGGCGCTGGTCGACGAGGGCGCGACGGTGGCCGTACGGCTCTTCGACACCGAGGCCGAGCAGACGGCCGCGATGTGGCGCGGCACCCGGCGGCTGATCGTGCTCAACGTGCCGGTGAACCCGGCGAAGTTCGCCGCCGACCGGCTGTCCAACCAGCAGAAGCTGGCGCTGTCCCGCAATCCGCACGGCAGTGTGCAGGCGCTGTTCGAGGACTGCGCCACCGCGGCGGCCGACCGGCTGATCGCCGAGCACGGCGGGCCGGCCTGGGACGAGGAGGCGTACCGCAAGCTCTACGACGCGGTACGGGCCGATCTGGTCGAGCTGACCGCCCGCAGCGTGCAGCAGGTCCAGCAGGTGCTGGCCGCCTGGCAGTCGTGCGAGCGCCGGCTGAAGGACACCACCAGCCTGGTGCTGGTGGCGAACCTCCAGGACGTCAAGCGTCAGCTCGCCGCCCTGGTGCACGCCGGATTCGTGACCGAAACCGGTCTGCGGCGGCTGCCCGACCTTCTGCGGTATCTGGTCGGGGTCGACCGCCGGCTCCAGCAGATGCCGACCGCCGTGCAGCGGGACACCACGCGCATGGAGAAGGTGCACGAGATCGAGGCGGAGTACGCGGAGCTGCTGGCCGCGCAGCCCCCGGGACGGCCGGTGCCGGCCGCGGTACGGGACATCCGCTGGATGATCGAGGAACTGCGGGTGAGTTACTTCGCACACGCGCTGGGCACGGCGTTCCCGGTGTCCGACAAGCGGATCTTCAAGGCCCTGGACGAGGCGTGGGGCTGAGCCGCCGAGCGGCCGGGGCCGGGGCGGGGGTACGGCGCCGGCCCGCCTCCCGGCGCAGCCCGCGAACGGGTTCGACCGCACCCCCTGAGCTGCTGTAGAGTCTGTCTCGCAGCCAGGCGCTCACCGCGCGGAAGGCGGCTGCGACACCAGGTCCTGTGGAGCAGTTTGGAGTGCTCGCCACCCTGTCAAGGTGGAGGCCGCGGGTTCAAATCCCGTCAGGACCGCACCATACAAGAGGCCCGCGCCCCCCAGGGGACGCGGGCCGACTTGCGTCCTCCACGGAGGCCGCGCCCGCGGCGCAGCCGCACATCAGGCACGGTAAATCCCGTCGGGACCGCATTGCTTGGACGGCTCGCATCCGGAAACGGGAGCGGGCCGTTTCTCGTTGCCCGAAACGCGGATTCCGCACCGGCCCCGGCACGTGCCCCCTGCACGCGGTCCCGACAGGCAGTTTCGGCACACGCCTCCGGCAAGCGGTTACGGCGCACAAGACCTGTACGCGAGTCCGGCACTCGGAGGCCCGGCCCGCGGGTCGCAGCACGCGGTTCCCCGGCCACTTCAATACCCTGATCACGCGGTGGAGTTCATTACCGCAACCTTCCCAAGATCCACAAGACCACCACATGTGACGGGAGTCACTACAACTCTTCGGAAAACCGGGGAACCTGGACCCCTCCGGAGCACTCTCGATTTAATATGTGCAATTGCACGTCCCCGAGGACGACTCCGGCACTGACGAACAGCAGCCCCGGTGACCCCACAGACCCCGTCACTCCCGCGAGCGAAACCATGAAAAAGGGACCGCATCGGACCCGGCGGAGTCCGATGCGATCCCGGTGAAGCTGGTAGAACAGGTAAAGCTGTGTAAACCCTGTGTGCTTCACAAAGAAGCGGTACTGCTGAGCGTGCTCACCCTTCGGTGTCCCCGTTGGGGCGGGAAGACCGTCGGGACGGGCGACGTTTGGGGTGGGGGCCCCATAAGCCGCCCAAAAGGGCTGTCAGGCCTCGCTGCGCTGCTGCGGAATGCCCGCAAGCAATGCGCGGACCTCCGCCTCGCGGTAGCGACGGTGGCCGCCGAGCGTGCGGATGGACGTGAGCTTGCCGGCCTTGGCCCAGCGCGTGACCGTCTTGGGGTCGACGCGGAACATGGTCGCGACCTCGGCAGGGGTAAGCAACGGCTCGGCATCAGGGGTGCGAGCGGTCATGAGCGGCCTCCTCGAGAGAACCGAACCAACGCGGTTCTTTCCTCTAAATTCTGCACCTTGACCCGCGTTGCCCGAAATGAGGGAACGCGGGCCGAGTCGGTAATAGGACGAACGGCTTGTCCTCGGCACTACAACTACACCATCCGTCCAGCCGCGTCGGCCAAACCGATGGATTTGCCCTCTCAGGTGTTGAACCTCGACGGAAGCCGATGGACCGTGCCATAGCGGACAGTCACCCCAACGTGACGATCAGTCACAGCACAATCACCTGCCACATCCCCACCTTCGAATCGAGTCCGAGACGGACCCGATGTCCCATTTTGGCATGACAGATGGTGATGCAGGCAAGAGTCCGGTTACGTGCTCTGCGTCACGCTTGGGCCAATAGCACCACTAGCGAGGGCAAACAGCGGCATCGAACCGGGCAGGA
The DNA here is from genome assembly GCF_036199905.1 of Streptomyces sp. NBC_00223. NCBI lineage: Bacteria > Bacillati > Actinomycetota > Actinomycetes > Kitasatosporales > Streptomycetaceae > Streptomyces > Streptomyces sp. NBC_00223. Next base: position 3,586,835 of record NZ_CP108109.1, read on the forward strand.
GACAACACCAGACGCACCAGGAGACAACAGTCCGTCAGATGCCCGACAGCGAGAGACCGGCGACCCCCGCCCCACAGGCCCCACCCGTAACACCGCGCCGGCTCCACCCCGTGACGAGACCCACCCGCGTCCGCCGCCGGCCGCCCGGCGTACGTCTCAGCTCGCGAACTGGAGCTCGCGGACCGCCCGCCAGCGCTCGGTCAGCCGCTCGTACGCCGCGCCCGCCGCCCCGGGGTCCCCCGCGCGCAGCGCCGCCAGGCCCTCGGCCACGTCCGCCGCCGAGTGGTCGGCCGCCAGCCGTTCGTCGCCCATCGCGTGGACCAGCCCGCCGTAGTCCAGTTCGACCAGCGAGCGCGGGTGGAACTCCTCCAGCCAGCGCCCGACATCGATCAGCCCGTCGATCAACGGGCCCTCCTCCAGCGAGTCCTTGAGCACCCGCAGCGCCCGCGCCACCCGACGCCGTGCCTGCACCATCGGGGTGCGGTACCGCAGCAGCGGCTCCTTCGACTCGCCCGCGCCCGCCGGTTCGTACTCCCGCTCGTCGTCGGCGACCAGCGCGAACCAGCGCACCGGCACATGCCAGGTGGCCGAGCGGATCCACGGCCGCGCGTCCGGATTCCGCTCCCGCCACGTCTCGTGGTCGACCGCCGCCTGCTCCCGTACGACCGGCGGCAGCATCACGTCGAGCACCGGGCCCGGCAGCAGCCCGCCGAGCTGTTCGAGCGCCAGCCAGCCGCGCAGCCGGGTCCGCCACGGGCAGACGTGCGTGACGCCGCCGATCACGGCCACGTACGCCTCCCGGCTCTCGTGCACCGGGACGGCCACCGGCGGCACCGGGACCAGGTCCGCGAGCGACTGCCGCAGTTCGTCCTGTGCGGTCCGTACAGGGTCCGCGGCCGCGTAGCGGTACCAGTGCGTGCGTTCGGGCTCGGGGAAGGCCGCCAGTGGCTCGTAGACGCGCAAATACGCCGCGTACGGGACCAGTACCGGTGAACCGCCCACACCCGCTCCCTCGCAGCCGTACCGACTCCACGATCGTCCCACGCGCCCGGCGCCGCGGGAGGTGATCCCGGCCACTGCCGGCACACCGCCGACGGGCCTGACCGACCACCCTCCATGATCGGGGCGCCAGGGCCTACCCTGAGCCCATCGATCCTCCCGCCACCCGTACGGGGGGCGCGACACCCGACCCAATGGGACCACTGGACTATGGGAGTCACCACCGTGACCGACGTACGTCAGACCGACGACCGCTCCACGCAGGACGTCCTCGCCAAGCTGTTCCGATCGGAGCAGGGCGGGCACGAGCAGGTCGTGCTCTGTCAGGACCGCACCACCGGCCTGCGGGCCGTGATCGCGATCCACTCCACCGCCCTGGGCCCCGCCCTCGGCGGCACCCGATTCCACGACTACGCCTCCGACGAGGAGGCCGTGTCCGACGCGCTCAACCTCGCGCGCGGCATGTCGTACAAGAACGCGCTGGCCGGGCTCGACCACGGCGGCGGCAAGGCCGTCATCATCGGCGACCCCGACACCCTCAAGTCCGACGAGCTGCTGCTCGCCTACGGCCGGTTCATCGCCTCGCTCGGCGGCCGTTACGTCACCGCGTGCGACGTCGGCACCTACGTCGCCGACATGGACGTGGTGGCCCGCGAGAACCGCTGGACCACCGGCCGCTCCCCCGAGAACGGCGGCGCCGGGGACTCCTCCGTGCTGACCGCCTTCGGTGTCTTCCAGGGCATGCGGGCCGCCGCGAAGATCCAGTGGGGCGAGCCGACGCTGCGCGGCCGCCGGGTCGGGATCGCCGGCGTCGGCAAGGTCGGCCACCACCTGGTCGAGCACCTGATCGACGACGGCGCCGAGGTCGTGATCACCGATGTCCGCGCCGAGGCCGTCGACCGGATCATCGCCCGCCACCCCGAGGTCACCGCCGTCGTCGACGCCGAGGTCCTGGTGCGCTCCCCGCTGGACGTCTACGCCCCCTGCGCGCTCGGCGGCGCGCTGGACGACGCCACCGTGGCCGCGCTGACCGCCACCGTCGTCTGCGGCGCCGCCAACAACCAGCTGGCCCACCCGGGTGTCGAGAAGGACCTGGCCGGCCGCGGCATCCTCTACGCGCCGGACTACGTGGTGAACGCCGGCGGTGTCATCCAGGTCGCCGACGAGCTGCACGGTTTCGACTTCGACCGGGCGAAGGCCAAGGCGACGAAGATCTACGACACGACGCTGGCCATATTCGATCGTGCCAAGGCCGACGGGGTGCCGCCCGCGGTGGCCGCCGACCGGCTCGCGGAGCAGCGGATGGCCGAGCGGACCCCGGCCGCGCGCTGGCTGCGCCCGGACGCCTCCTGACGGCCGCCCGGCGACCGCCCGGTGGATTCCGGGCGGTCGCCGGGCGCTTTCCGGGTGGATTCCGGGTGCCGAAGCCGCCCTCCGGCGGTGCGGTACAGGCGGGGTTGACGCGACTGGCGTGACCGACAGCACGGCCCGATAGCAAGTTCGCGCTAGAAGAAGGTAAAATCGGGTCTGACCAGGCAGGACAGGGCCGTCGATGACGCCTGTTCCGACGCGCTTCGTGCGGGCGGCGTACCGTGTGGCGTCGGAAGCAGGTACCGTTGAGGGCCTACGGGCCGGTCTCTCTCCGGGGAGGCCGCTCCGATTCATGAACGCGTGTCAAGACTCGGGGCCGTCGAGCCCCGCCGTTGAGGGGGTCGAGCCATGGGGCGCGGCCGGGCCAAGGCCAAGCAGACGAAGGTCGCCCGCCAGCTGAAGTACAACAGCGGCGGCACGGATCTCTCACGTCTGGCCGAAGAGCTGGGCGCATCGCCGTCGAGGCCGGTTAATCCGGAGCCTGTCGAGGACGATGACGAGGAGTTGGACGACGACCCGTACGCTCAGTACGCGGATCGGTACAACGACGACGAGGACGACGAGGACGAGCAGTCCCCGTCACAGCAGTCCTCGTCGCAGCGCCGTCGCGCTTGACGCCGCCATCACGTTGACCCGGTCCGGGGCCCGCCCCGGACCGGGTTTCGTCGTCGCCTACGGGCAGTACCGGGCGTAGCAGCCCATGGGAGAGCTGGTCAGCCGGCATAGTCGCCGATCAGCTCCACGGCCGCTGCGCCGCTTTCGCGCGCCGTGACGGCGCCGGCCACCCAGGCACCCACACCGCGGTCGGCGAGGACCGCCAGGGTGACGTCCACGGCCTCCTGGGGCACAACGGCGATCATGCCCACGCCCATGTTCAGGGTCTTCTCCAGCTCCAGCCGCTCGACCCCGCCGACCTCGCCGATCAGACCGAAGACCGGCGCGGGCGTCCAGGTGGAGCGGTCCACGGTGGCCCGCAGCCCGTCCGGGATCACCCGGGCCAGGTTGTTGGCCAGTCCGCCGCCGGTGATGTGCGAGAAGGCGTGCACCTGGGCCGTACGGGTGAGCGCGAGGCAGTCCAGCGAGTAGATCCTGGTCGGCTCCAGCAGTTCCTCGCCCAGGGTGCGGCCGAACTCCGGGATCTCCCGGTCCAGCGCCCATCCCGCGCGATCGAAGAGAACATGCCGAACGAGGCTGTACCCGTTCGAGTGAAGTCCGGACGACTCGATGGCGATCACCACGTCGCCCGTACGGATACGGTCCGCGCCCAGCACGGCGTCCGCCTCGACCACGCCGGTGCCCGCGCCCGCCACGTCGAACTCGTCCGCGCCCAGCAGCCCGGGGTGCTCCGCGGTCTCGCCGCCGACCAGCGCGCAGCCGGCCAGCACACAGCCCTCGGCGATGCCCTTGACGATCGCGGCGACCCGTTCGGGGTAGACCTTGCCGACGCAGATGTAGTCGGTCATGAACAGCGGCTCCGCGCCGCACACCACCAGGTCGTCCACGACCATGCCGACCAGGTCGTGCCCGATGGTGTCGTAGACGCCCATCCGCCGGGCGATGTCCACCTTGGTGCCGACGCCGTCCGTCGCCGAGGCGAGCAGCGGGCGTTCGTAGCGCTTGAGAGCGGAGGCGTCGAAGAGCCCGGCGAAGCCCCCCAGGCCGCCGACCACCTCGGGGCGGGTGGCCTTGCGCACCCACTCCTTCATCAGGGTGACGGCGCGGTCGCCCGCCTCGATGTCGACGCCTGCGGCTGCGTAGCTGGCACCGGTTGTCTCAGACATAGCTGGGGGAACCTTCGTGTCGTTCGTACGGTTGGCCGGTCCGGCGAGGTCCTGGTGAGCCCTACGGGCGGCGCAGGGCGTCCGCGGCGTCCGCGCCCCCGGCCAGCTCGGTCTCCAGGAGCTGCTTGCCCAGCAGCTCGGGGTCGGGCAGCTCCATGGGGTACTCCCCGTCGAAGCAGGCCCGGCAGAGGTTGGGCTTGGCGATCGTGGTCGCCTCGACCATCGCGTCGAGCGAGATGTACGCGAGCGAGTCCGCGCCCAGCGAGGTGCCGATCTCCTCGACGGTCATACCGTTGGCGATCAGCTCGGCGCGGGTGGCGAAGTCGATGCCGAAGAAGCAGGGCCACTTCACGGGCGGCGAGGAGATCCGCACGTGCACCTCGGCGGCGCCGGCCTCGCGCAGCATCCGGACCAGGGCGCGCTGGGTGTTGCCGCGGACGATGGAGTCGTCCACCACCACCAGCCGCTTGCCGCGGATGACTTCCTTGAGCGGGTTGAGCTTGAGCCGGATGCCGAGCTGCCTGATGGTCTGCGACGGCTGGATGAACGTACGGCCGACGTAGCTGTTCTTCACCAGGCCCGAGCCGTACGGGATACCGCTGGCCTCGGCGTATCCGACCGCCGCCGGGGTGCCGGACTCGGGGGTCGGTATCACCAGGTCGGCGTCGGCCGGTGCCTCCTTGGCGAGGCGGCGGCCCATCTCGACCCGGGAGAGGTAGACGTTGCGGCCCGCGATGTCGGTGTCGGGGCGGGCGAGGTAGACGTACTCGAAGACGCAGCCCTTGGGCGCGGCCGCGGCGAAACGCGAGGTGCGCAGGCCGTTCTCGTCGATCGCGATCAGCTCGCCGGGCTCGATCTCGCGGACGAAGCTGGCGCCGCAGATGTCGAGGGCGGCGGTCTCGGAGGCGACCACCCAGCCGCGTTCGAGGCGGCCCAGGACCAGCGGGCGGATGCCCTGGGGGTCGCGGGCGGCGTAGAGGGTGTGCTCGTCCATCCAGACGAGGCTGAACGCGCCCTTGAGCCGCGGCAGCACCTGGTGGGCAGCCTCCTCGACGGACAGCGCGGTGCCGTCGTCGGTGACCTGGCCCGCGAGCAGCGCGGTGATCAGGTCGGTGTCGTTGGTGGCGGCGACCTTGGTGGCCCGGCCGTTGCCCTGCGGCAGCTTCGCGACCAGTTCGGACAGTTCGGCGGTGTTGACGAGGTTGCCGTTGTGGCCGAGCGCGATCGAGCCGTGGGCGGTGGCGCGGAAGGTGGGCTGGGCGTTCTCCCACACCGAGGCGCCGGTGGTCGAGTAGCGGGCGTGACCGACCGCGATATGGCCGGTCAGGGAGCCGAGGGAGGTCTCGTCGAAGACCTGGGAAACCAGGCCCATGTCCTTGAAGACCAGAATCTGGGAGCCGTTGCTCACTGCGATTCCCGCGGACTCCTGTCCACGGTGCTGCAGGGCGTACAGCCCGAAATAGGTGAGCTTGGCGACCTCTTCGCCGGGGGCCCAGACACCGAAGACGCCGCAAGCGTCCTGGGGGCCCTTCTCGCCGGGGAGCAGGTCGTGGCTGAGTCGTCCGTCACCACGAGGCACGATGACGAGTCTAGGGCAGGATTGCCCATCGTCCGAACGAGGGACCCTCGCATTCCAGGGCGCTATGCGCGTAGTGCCTTGGGGCACAAGGGCATGTGACGTACGCCCTTGGCCGTCACACGATCGGACGAAGGGCCGGTTCGCGGATCAGCGTGGTGATCTCGGCGGCCATCGGGCGGACCCGTCGGAACACTGTGTAACCGACCGTGACGCGCTTGCCGCCGCACTGCGTGAGGATCAGAGAGCCGACCTTGGCCTCCGCCCGGGTCAGATCCTCCCAGGGCACGGTCCGGGCCTGGAAGGCGGTACGGACCCGCAGGCCCTCGGGGGTGGCGGTGATCCGCCAGGCGGCCGAGGTCAGCATCGCGAAGAAGAAGAAGAAGAAGTAGCCCCCGAAGCCGAGCACCTGCATGCCGACGAGCCGCCAGGAGAAGCGGTGGATGTCCTCCATGACGAGTCCCGGCATGATCATGATCGAAATCAAGGCGAGGTACCACAGGAGAAGGCCGGGCCCCAGGTGTGACGTATCGCCTTGCGCCCGTTCGCGATCATCGCCGCCTCACCCCATGACCGGGAGATACGGGCCCAGGTCGGCGCGGTCGCCGCTCGCCGTGACGCGGGCCTCGTCGATGGCCTGGCTCCAGGAGATGCGGCCGGTGGCGAGCCTGATCCAGGTCAGCGGGTCGGTCTCGACCACGTTGGGCGGGGTGCCGCGGGTGTGGCGGGGGCCCTCGACGCACTGGACGGCCGCGTAGGGCGGGACCCGGACCTCGACGGAGTTGCCCGGGGCCTTCGTGGCGAGGGCGTCGGCCAGCAGACGGACGACCGCGGCCAGCGCGTGCCTGTCGAGCGGGATGTCCACGCCGGTCGCGCGGGCGAGGTCGTCGCTGTGCACGACCAGCTCCACGAGGCGGGTCACGGTGAAGTCCAGGGCGCGCATGCCGTCGAAGGGGTGGGCGAGCAGGCGGTCCGCGCTCAGCGCCTCGGCCCGGCGCCCGGCCAGCAGCTCCGCCTCCGCGTCAAGGGCGGCGACGGGGTCGGTGGTGGCCTCGGCGGCCCGGCGGGTGGAGGCGTCGAGGAGGTCGGCGACGGCGGCCGTGGACAGCGCCCAGGTGTCGAGGTCGGTGAGGCGGGTGCGCGTCGGGGACGTCCGGGGCGGCGGGTCCTCGTCGAGGAGCGTCCGTACGGCCTCGATCTGCCGGGTGATGTGCGCGACCAGCAGCCGTACGTCCCAGCCGGGCAGTCCGGAGGCCGCCGCCCACTGCGCGGGGGTCAGTTCCCGTACGGCGTGTCGTACGTGTTCGACCTGGGCGAGCAGCGCCTGCCAGGTGCGGTCGGCGTCATAGGTGCGAGCGCGGCGGCGGCTCTCGGGCGGCATGCCCTGAGCGTAACCGCCGCGCCCGGCCGCTGTGTTCGTCCTCGTCCGCCCTCGTTCGCCCTCGTCCGTCCTCGTCCGTCCTCGCGGCGGAAGGTTCGCGGGGGTCAGCCCTGGCGGGGGCGTTCGAAGGTGAGCAGAAGGCCCTCGACGGCGCCGGGGCCGATGCGGCCCTTCACCTCGGCGGCGGTGATGGCCTTGAGCGCCCAGCCGTCGCCCGCGTGCTTGTTGAGCGTCTTCTCCAGCTTGTCGCTGTCCAGAGCGTCGCCGATGAGCGATTCGCGGAAAGTGACGACCTTGTACTCGTACATGGACCGAGCCCCTCGCTGTGTGTTTCCTACGGTCATACGTATGCCTGCCCCACCCAACCACGGAAGCCCCCACGAGTCAGCGCCCGACGCCGCCTACGGCCCTCCCCCCACGGAGGCCCGCCCTGCCTCATCGGACGCGCCGCCCCGCGCCCCGGCTACGACGGCTGTGGTTTGTTAAGGTCAACCTTAACGGATTCTGTATAGGCCAGCCTGAACGAGATTCGGACCCCCATGCCTGAACAAGACCTCGTCAAGCCCTCCCGGGTACTCGACCGCGACCGCGAGTGGGCCTTGCTGCGGGAGTTCGTGGCCGATCCGGCTCCCCAGCTGCGCCTGGCGATCATGTCCGGGCGGCGGCGCAACGGGAAGTCGTTCCTGCTGGAAGCGCTCACCCAGGCGGCGGGAGGGCTCTATCTGGCCGCCGTGCAGGAAGAGGGCCGGGTGCCGGCCCTGCGGCGGTTCAGCGAGGCGGTGGCCGAGCACGCCGGGGTGCCGGCCACGGCGCTGCGCCTGGGCGGATGGGAAGAAGTGCTGTCCACCGCACTGGACGTGGTGCACCGCGTGCCCGGGGCGCCTCTGCTGGTGATCGACGAACTGCCCTATCTGCTCCAGCACTCCCCGGAGATCCCGGGCCTGCTCCAGTTGCTCTACGACCGCTCGCAGTCGGGCCGGGGCCCGGGCGGCCGGATCGTTCTGTGCGGTTCGGCGATGAGCGTGATGAGCGAACTGCTCTCGGGCAGCAAACCGCTGCGCGGCCGGGCGGTGCTCGACCTGCGCCTGCCCGCGTTCGGCTACCGCACCGCCCGCGCCCACTGGCAGGTCGCCGACGCCGGGACCGCCGTGCTGGTCGACGCGTGTCTGGGCGGGGCCCCCGGATACCGGCCGCTCGCGCCGGGCGCGGCGCCGCAGACCCCTGGGGAGTTCGACGGATGGGTGCAGCGCACGCTTCTCGACCCCGGCCGCGCCCTCTACTCGCGGTCCGAGGCCGAATTCCTGCTGCGCGAGGACCCGCGGATCACTCATCGCACCCTTTACTACGACCTGCTGTCCGCGGTGGCCCAGGGCGCGACGACCCCGGCCAGGATCGGCGGGCTGCTGGAACGTCCGCGCTCGGCCGTGGCCGCGCCTCTCGACGTGCTGGAGTCCACGGGATATCTGCGCAAGGAGCAGGATCTGCTCAAGGCCCGCAACCCCGTGATCACCGTCGCCGACCCGGTGATCCGCTTCAATCAGCTGATCACCCTGCCACTCGTCGGGATGATCGAACACGGTCGGGCGGCGGATGCCTGGCAGGAGTCGCGCCCCACCTTTCACTCCAAAATCCTCGGCCCGCATTTCGAGGAACTGGCCCGGACCTGGACCCGGGCGCACGCGCCGCAGGAGACCGCCGTGCGGATCGGTGCCGTGGGCGCCACCGAGGTGCCCGATCCGGCAGCCCGTACGAAGCACGAGGTCGATGTCCTCGCCCTCGCTCCCGGTACGCGTCCCCAGTCGGCCCACGCGCGGATCACCCTCATCGGCGAGGCCAAGGCCACGGTCCAGCCGCGTGGGCCGCACGACGTCGAGCGGCTCGAACACATCCGCGGCCTCCTGACGGACCTCGGCCACCGGACCGAGGACGCCGTCCTGGCGCTGTACTCCCTGCACGGCTTCCACCCCGACGTACGGCGCGCGGCGGCCGCCCGCCGCGACCTGCTGCTGATCGACCTCGCGGCGCTGTACGGGGACGCGCCGGTGGACGGCGGCGGATGACCGGCGCTACCGGTGGTGGAGCGACGCGTCGGCGAGTGCGCCGGGGGTGAACGTGGCTGCGGCCACCCGCAGTTCGGGGGCCAGCGCGCCCCAGACCTCGGCGAGCAGATCCGCCCGCCCGCCGGCCTCGGTCCGGGCCTCTGCATAGGGCCCCGCCGTCGCCGACCGTACAGCGGGTCTCGGTCAGTCCCTCGGCGTTGCGAGGATTGCTTGGGTCGTGGTCCACAGGTCCGGGAGGAAGGCGGTGACCGCTGCCGCGCGGTCCGGGAGGGACTGCGCGTCCGGGACGCTCGCCAACTCCGCTGTGGCCGCGCGGAATCGCCGTTCCAGGTCCGCCGCGAGCGCGGGGGCGTCCGCCGTGAGGATCGTCTGGCAGCGGGCGTAGGTCGCGAGGATCCAGAAGACGGCCTCGCGGTGGTCGCCGCGGTCGATCAGGGCGCGGCTGCCGTCGATCGCGATCGGCCGCGCGGCCGCGGTGATGTCGCTGCTGAAGAGGAACGGCGTCCGGGCGACGGCGGCGGTCGCGTCGAAGGTCCGGCCGAGGGCGTCGAGGCAGCGGCGCTCGACGTGTTCCGGGTCGGCGAACCGCGGGGCGACGTACGTGTGCAGGGCCCGGAGGTGTCCGGTCGGGTCGTCGATGACGGCGTCCGTACGGAAGCTGCCGGCCAGGTGGTAGGAGCCGAGGACGGCTTCCGGGGAGGAGAGTTCGGCCCACGGGACGTACGAGACCTCCAACGGGACGCCCTCATCACGGAATTTGCCCGGCTTGGACGCCAACTCGGTTGCTTCGAGGACGAGTACGACATCGACGTCGGAGGTCGGCGCGAGCAGCGAGTCGGGCGGGGCGCCGACCGTGGAGCCGCTGAAGTACGCGCCCCGGTAGCCGGTTTCCGCCGCGGCGTGCTCGGCCACCCAGCGGGTCGCGGCGGCCCGCGCCCGGCCGACCGTGACCGCCGGTGGCGTCGCGCTCACGCGCCGACCGTGCCGTCGATCCCCTCCCGGAGGAAGTCGGCGTGTCCGTTGTGGCGGGCGTACTCCTGGATCACGTGGTTCATCACCAGGCGCAGGGAAACGTCCTCTCCGGAGCGGGGGTTGCGCACGACGGCGTCGAGAGAGGGGGCGTCGGACTCGATCCGGCGGGCGTGTTCGACCTCGTTCCGCCAGGCGGCGAAGGCTTCCTCGCGCGAGCAGCCGGTCGCGTCGTAGGCCACCTGGAGGTCGCCGTCCGGCGACCAGACGACCGGCACGTCCTCGCCGTTGATGACCCGGCGGAACCAGATGCGTTCGACCTCGGCCATGTGGCGGACCAGACCGAGCAGGCTGAGCGTCGAGGGCGGCATCGAGCGGCGCCGCAGCTCCTCGTCGGACAGCCCGTCGCACTTCATCGCGAGCGTCGCGCGGTGGTAGTCGAGAAACCCGCGCAACGTCTCCCGCTCGCCACCAGTGGCGGGCGGCCCGACCCGTTCATCCGTCGTACTCACTGTGCGTACCCCTCCCGGTCCGACCATCCGTCGGCCCCCAGTCTGCCTGCCTCCCCCATACCCCGGACAACCGCACCCGCCGACCCCGGAAGGACGGCCCCATGGCCTCCTGCTGTTCCGGCGGATCCGGCTCAGCCGGGCGCTGCCGAGGTGGCCACCGGCAGGAGATCCCAGCGCAGAACCCGTCCGTCCGGCGTGACGTATCCGACGGTCTGACGCTCCGGGGTGACGCTGATGGTGAACCACTCACGCCGCGGCTTGTTCAGGCTCAACCACTGGCTGCGGGCCGTCTCGATCGGCTCCCAGAGATCCCGTGGCCCGGCCGCCACCACGGTGGCACCCTCGGCACCGGATCCCGGCCTGTTGTCGGCGATACGTGCGTACGAACCGTCCGCCGGATCGAAAAGGGTCGTCACATGGGCGCCATCGGCATCAGTCCGTATTCACGAACCGTGGTCGCGGTCATGTGCAGTTGAGCGAAGAACGAGAAGGTCCAGTCGTCCAGCACGCTCCCGGACAATTCCGATACCCGACTCGCTCTCTCCCGGTTCACGGGAATTTCCGATGCTTCCCACCGACCGGACCGAAGAGGCATGAATGCGGCCGGGGTGTGCATGATCCGGCCGTCGGCCGTACCGTCGGATATTTTCTGCAGCCGGGCGACCATTCCGCCCGCGAGGGCACCTTTGATCGGAACGACCATCAGCCCTCCGGGCGCGCACTGGTCCCACCACGCCGCCGGAATACGCCGCACCGAACACGTGGCGATGACGCGGTCGAAAGATGCCGATCCGGGCAGCCCTTCCGATCCATCGGCATGGCGCACCTCGGGCGCGAGGCCCAATGCCGTGAGCCGGTCCCGAGCCGTGGACGTCAGCCGCTCTGTCCGGTCCACCGTCGTGACCGTCCCCGCCCCGGCGAGATGGCACAGGAGCGCCGCGTTGTATCCAGTGCCCGTGTCGATCTCGAGAACACGGGACCCGTTACGCACGTCGAGGGCGTCGAGCATGTCGGCCATGAGGCTCGGGGCCGTCGAGGAGGAGGTGGGGACCCCGGTGACGCCTTCCGGCCCGGCCTCCTCCGCGTGTACCCCGTCGACCTCGGTGATGAGCGAGTCGTCCGTGTACACCTGGGCCACCCAGGCATCGGCGTCCTCGTCCATGCCCCGCCACGGCGTGAACCTCGGACCGTCCCTGCGATAGAAGGCCGGGACGAAGGGATGCCGCGGTACGTTGAGAAACGCCTCGGCCAGACGGGCCGACAGGACGACGCTGCCTCGTTCCATTCGCCGTACGAGACCGACGCGCGCTTCCCACAGGCGCCGGCCGCCTTCCGGGTTTCCTGTCATTTCTCCCCTTCGAGGTAATCCGCGATTGCGACAAGCGGTCCTCCCCAGCGGGATTCCCACTCGGCGACTTTCGCGTATAGATCGATATGCAACCGCAGGCCCCGAGCGCGCGGGTTGGGCGACAGCAGACGGAACAGGAATTCGCCAAACGGATGGTGCGGCGGCCGTTGCCGGGCGCCGCACCACCGAAAAGCGAACGGGCCCGGGTCAGGCCGCGTCGGTCAGGTCCACCGGCACGAGAGGGGAATCCATGGTCGAGGTGGAGAACGAACGGCAGCATGTTCGAGTCGGGGACTGTCGTCCACGCCGTTCATCGATCACCCACCGCTCCTCCGGCCCACTCGATATCACTTTCCGTCAGGCAAGCATCGCACTACGCAGCTAGTCTTGACAACGGCGCAGTACTAGCTTCCGCCTCCCAGGAAGGGCCGTTGCACCATGGCGCACTCCAAGGACCTCAACCCCTACGACTCCCCCCAGACCTTCTACGGCGCCGAGTTGCGCCGCGTACGCGAGCACGCGGGCTTCTCCCAGGACCGGCTCGGCGAACGCGTCTTCTGCTCCGGCGCGTACATCGGCCAGATCGAGTCGGCCATCCGCAGGCCGCAGTTGGACCTGTCCCAACGGATGGACACCGTCCTGGAGACGGGCGGTCACTTGGAGCGGCTGTGCCGCATGGTGCTCAAGGCGACCAAGCACGCGGAGTACTTCGCGGACGTGGTCGACCTGCTCGCGAAGGCATCGGGCATCTGCCAGTTCTCGGGCCAGGTGATTCCCGGCCTGCTCCAGACCGAGGCGTACTGCCAGGCCCTGTTCCGCGCCTCTGATCCGCTCCGATTGGAGGAGAAGGTCCGGGAAATGGTGAGCACCCGGCTCGAACGTGCTGTGCTGCTGGAGCACCCGACAACACCGCAGTTGTGGTTCGCCCTGCAAGAGACCGTGCTACGGCTGCCCGTGTGCGACCGGAAGGGGATGCACGGACAGCTCCTTCACATCCTGGAAGTGGCACGTACGCGGCGAGCCGTCGTACAGGTGATCCCTGACGAGGTGGGCGCTCATCCGCTCCTGGGCAGCGAAGTGACGCTGATGACCTTCCTGGACGCGCCACCTGCCGTGTACGTCGAAGCGGCCCTGTCAGGACACTTGTTGGACAGTCCGGCCATGGTCACGAGGTATACCCAAGCCTACGATTTCGTCAGGGCCCTCGCGTTGTCTCCCGAGGCATCGCTGAGCCTGATCGAATCGGTCGCAAAGGAGTACATCGCGTCATGAGCACCACACACGAACTCGGTCCCGTTCGATGGCGTAAGTCGTCGTACAGCAACGGCGATGGCGGGCAGTGCGTTGAAGTCGCCGACGGTTGCCTCGGCGTGCTGCCCGTACGGGACTCCAAGAACCCCCAGGGTCCCGCCCTGGTCTTCACCACTGCCGCCTGGGCCTCGTTCATCAACGGCGTGAAGGCGGGCGACTTCCCTACCGTCTGACCGAGGACACAACCGCGAAGGCGGGCCGCCGACTGACCACACCCGACGGCCCGCGGCTGGCTGCGCCCCCGAGGACAGTGACCGGCGTCACGTCGGGGAGTGTCACGCGGCGGGCCGCCCGGCCGTCGAGAGGGCGTCAGCGGAGAGCGGGGTGCCCACGGGGGGGTCGCCCCGGGCGGAGGGAGTCCTCATGCGTGTGGTCATCGTGGGTGCGACCGGGGTGGTCGGCCGGCAGCTCGTGCCGTTGCCGATCGGGGCCGGTCACGAGGCGGTCGCCCTCTCCCGTGAGCCGGGCCCGGAACGGGTCGAGGTCCGTACCGCCGCCCTCGGCAACTGGTTCCCCGCGCTCGCCGCCCCCTCGCCGCGCCGCTTCCCCGCCGCCCCGGCCCGCCTCGCCGCGGATGCGTGAGGCGCCGCCTTCATGACCCGCCTCCACACCTGGCGCAACGCCTCCGAACTCACACCGTGACCAGATGGTCACTGAGCAAGAATTTGCATAGGTGGAGTTATCATAAGTGGAGTTACAACAACTCCAGCGGAGGTTCATGGTGACGGTGCCGGTCAGGCCGGACGAGATGTTCGACCGGGACTTCGAGTGGCGGGCGCTGGCGGACTTCGCGACGGACACCCGCCCGGGGGCGACGCTCGGGGTCGTGTCCGGGCGCAGGCGGCAGGGCAAGACCTTCCTGCTGCGCGCGCTCTGCCAGGCGACCGGCGGCTTCTACTTCGCCGCCGACGAAGCCGTGGACGGGGAGTCCCTGCGGCACATCGGCGAAGCGCTCGCGGAGCACCTGGGCTCCCCCGCGCCGTTCTCGTTCGACTCCTGGCACGCGGCCGTGGACGCGCTGCTGGCGCTGGGCCGCGACCGGCCCGTACCCGTCGTGATCGACGAATTCCCGTATCTGGTCAAGGCGAATCCACGCCTGCCGTCCATCGTGCAGAACGCCCTCGCACCGCTGCGCGCGGAGCGGGACAACAGCAGGTCCCGCCTGCTGCTGTGCGGTTCTGCCATGTCGTTCATGGGCCGACTCCTCAGCGGCAACGCACCGCTGCGCGGTCGCGCCGGGCTGGAACTCGTCGTGCCGACCCTCGACCACCAACTGGCCGCGGAGTTCTGGGGGATCGACGATCCGGCCACCGCCGTGAAGGTCAACGCGATCGTCGGCGGAACGCCCGCCTACCGCCGGGAGTACGCCCGGGACGACACGCCCGCGGGCCCCGGCGACTTCGACGCGTGGGTGGTCAGGACCGTGCTGTCCCCGGCCAGTCCGCTCTTCCGCGAAGCGCGCTATCTGCTGGCGGACGAGGCCGAGTTGAACGACGGCGGGCTCTACCACTCGGTGCTGGCGGCCATTGCGGCCGGAAACGCGAGCCGGGGCGGCATCGCCTCCTACATCGGCCGCAAGTCGGGGGACCTCGCCCACTCACTCACCGTCCTGGAGGATTGCGGGCTGATCACCCGGGAACCGGACGTCTTCAAGGACAACCGGACCCGGTTCCGTATCGCCGAGCCGTTGATCACCTTCTACCACGCGGTCATGCGCCCGATCTGGTCCGACCTGGAACACACCCGCGACGCGGGCCTGTTGTGGCAGCGCAGCCAGGCGCGATTCCTCGGCAACGTCATGGGACCGCACTTCGAGCACATCTGCCGCCACTGGACCCGGCACATGGCGCCCGACGGCCTGTTCGGGGATGCCTACGTCAACCGGGTGGGGTCCGGCACAGTGAACGATCCGGTCCGGCGCGGCAGTTACGAGGTCGATGTCGTCGCCTTCGGGCTCGACGCCGACGACCGGCGGCCGATTCTCGCGATCGGCGAGGTGAAGTGGGGGGAGCGAATGGGCGCCGGCCATCTGGACCGGCTGCGCCGCATCCGCGAACTCCTCGCGGCCCAGGGCCGTCCGGGCGCCGGGACGGCGAAGCTCGTCTGTTACGGCGGCGCCGGATTCAGCGAGGAGTTGACCGAGACGGCCGCCCTCGACGACGGGATCGTGCTGGTCGGCGTCGGGAGGCTGTACGGCGTGGGGGGGTGAGGCGCCGGACAGCGTCGGGGGTGAGGGGTAGCGCGGGGAAAGGGGATGGCTGGGGTTTGCCCGGGGGCACTAGTGTTCGGCTGTTGCGTGCGGTTCACAGCGACCGCACATCCCGCGCGCGTTCCCGGGGCACCCCGGAGGGACGCCGCTTGTCCCGTGGGGGGAAACCACTTGCTGAGAACTCGCGCCCTGGTGTCCGCCGCCGTGTCCGCGGCCCTCGGCGCCGCGCTGCTCGCGCTGCCGACCGCCGTCGCCACCTCGGCGTACGCGGAGAACGGCACGCCGGGCCCGACGCCGACCGTAACGGCACCGCCGACGACCGCACCGCCGACCACCGCGCCGCCCGCGCCCGACCCGAGCGACCCGCCGACCACCGCGCCCACCGACGCACCCACCACCCCCGTACCGACGCCCTCCGAGACCGGTGCTCCCGGCAACGGCAGCGCCCCGGTCATCGGCGCCGTCCACTCCGCCCCCGGCGACGGCGGACTGCTCGACGTGGCCGCCGCCTCCGACTCCCCCATCACCGCCATCACCGCGCGGCTGTCCCCGGTGGACGCCTCGGGGGACGCCGGCCGGGCCAACGTCACCGACTTCACTCTGCTCTCCGGCACCGCCACCGACGGCGTGTGGCGTTCGGCCCGGCTCTCGGCCCTGACCGGCTACGGCACGTACTCCGTCAGCCTCAGCGTCCGGGACGCCGACGGCGACGTCACCGACGTCACGGACGCCGCCTCGATCCTCTTCGACCGGCGGCCGGTGTTCTCGAACCGTTCGATCACGCCCGGCACACTGGACGCGGCCCACCCGAAGATCACCGCCCAGGGCACCATCTCGCTCTTCGACCCGGCGACCGGGCTGACCTCGCCGCTGGTCGGCCAGAGCGTTTCGTTCCATGCGGCGGACATCGACCTCACCACCACGACCGACGCCGCCGGTCACTACACCTTCACCGGGACACCGGACCCGTACCGTTTCGGTGGTGGGGTCGCCGTCGAGGTCTCCTTCTGGTTCCGGCGGGGGAACGGCACCGAGGACCTGACGACGGTCGACGGCGCCACGCTGCTCGCCACGAGCAGCCCGACCCGCATCCGGCTGGACCACACCAGCGTCAAAATCAACTACGGCACCAAGGTGTCCGTCTCCGGCGTCGTGGAGTACCAGTCGGCCGGCGCCTGGCACCCGGCGCCGGCGGGCGTGGGGCTGGTGATGTCGTACTACGGCACCGCGAAGACGGACGCCAAGGGCCGCTTCACGATCAGCTACCCGTATCTCCCGTCCGACGACGGCAATTGGCTGGTCGAGACGCAGAACTACGGCACCAACCCGTATCTCACCTACGCCAAGTCCGCGTTCAAGGTCGACGTCGTCAACAAGACGTATCTGTGCCTGTGCACGAGCTGGCTCAACGAGTACTCGGAGCTGCACATCGAGGGCAGCCTGACCTCCAGCAACGGCAAGCTCCCGGCGAGCAAGAAGATCTACGTGCAGCAGTCCGCCAACGGCAAGTCCGGCTGGAAGACCCTGGGTTGGTTCAACGCCAACTCCAAGGGCAACTTCAAGCTCGACGGCGGAGTGGCGACGCCGAAGGGCTACTGGCGGCTGTACTACCCGGCGCAGACCGACTATCTGGCCGGCTACAGCAACTCGGTGCACTTCTCCCGGACCGACACCCGGATCACCGGCTTCAACGCCTCGCCGGAGCCGGTGCGCAAGGGCCGGACCATCACCACGGTGGGCACGCTCTCCCGGCTGTCCGCCGCCAAGGGCACCAAGTGGGCGACCTGGTCCAAGCAGCGCGTCTACATCTACTTCCTCCCCAAGGGGAAGAAGTCGTACACGTACATGGGCTCCGCGGTGACCAACTCCAAGGGCCACTTCACGCACAAGTTCACGGCCAAGAAGGACGGCACCTGGACGGCGGTGTGGTTCACGCCGAACGGCTCCTACGTGGACGCCGAGAGCGCCGGTGACTACGTGGACGTGCGCTGACCCGCAGCACGCACATAAGCACAAAGGGGATGCCCCCGGGACCAGTTGGACCCGGGGGCACCCCCTTCGTCATACGCGAGCGGCCGGTACGCGAGCGCGCCGGACGCGAAGTACCGCTGCCGCCCGGGCTCAGCCCGCCAGCAGCGCCGGAATCGTCGCCTCGTGGACCGCCCGCAACTCCGCCAGCGGAAGCGCGAACTCGCCCTGCACATCGATCGCGTCGCCGTCGATCACGCCGATCCGGGTGGCCGGCAGCCCCCGCGCCCCGCACATGTCGGTGAAGCGCAACTCCTCCGAGCGCGGGACCGCGACGATCGCGCGGCCGGCCGACTCCGAGAAGAGGAACGTGAAGGCGTCAAGACCGTCCGGGACGACCAGCCGTGCGCCGATCCCGCCGCGCAGGCAGGACTCGGTGACCGCCTGGATCAGCCCGCCGTCGGACAGGTCGTGCGCCGCGTCGATCATGCCGTCGCGCGAACCGGAGATCAGGATCTCGGCCAGCAGCCGCTCCCGCTCCAGGTCCACCGCGGGCGGCAGCCCGCCGAGGTGGTCGTGGACGACCTGCGACCAGGCCGAGCCGCCGAATTCGTCCCGGGTGTCGCCCAGCAGATAGATCAGCTGGCCCTCGTCCTTGAACGCCATCGGCGTACGGCGGTTCACGTCGTCGATCACACCGAGGACGGCGACCACCGGCGTCGGGTGGATCGCCACGTCACCGGTCTGGTTGTAGAGCGAGACATTGCCGCCGGTCACCGGGGTGCCCAGCACCAGGCAGCCGTCGGCGAGACCGCGGGTGGCCTCCGCGAACTGCCACATCACCGCCGGGTCCTCCGGCGAACCGAAGTTGAGGCAGTCCGAGATCGCCAGCGGCTTCGCCCCGGTGGCGGCGACATTGCGGTACGCCTCCGCCAGCGCGAGCTGCGCGCCCGTGTACGGGTCCAGCTTGGCGAACCGGCCGTTGCCGTCCGTGGCGATCGCGACGCCGAGGTTGGTCTCCTCGTCGATCCGGATCACCCCGGAGTCCTCCGGCTGCGCCAGCACCGTGTTGCCCTGGACGAAGCGGTCGTACTGGTCGGTGATCCACGCCTTCGACGCCTGGTTCGGCGACCCGACCACGGCCAGCACCTGCTCGCGCAGCTCCGCGGCCGAGGACGGCCGGGGCAGCTTGCCCGCGTCGTCGGCCTGGAGCGCGTCCTGCCAGTCGGGGCGGGCGTACGGGCGGTTGTACGTCGGGCCCTCGTGCGCCACCGACCGCGGCGGCACGTCGACGATCTGCTCGCCGTGCCAGAAGATCTCCAGCCGGGTGCCCTCGGTGACCTCACCGATGACGGTCGCGATGACGTCCCACTTCTCGCAGATCTCCAGGAAGCGCTCGACCTTGTCGGGCTCGACGATCGCGCACATCCGCTCCTGCGACTCGCTCATGAGGATCTCCTCGGGCGAGAGCGTCGCGTCGCGCAGCGGCACCGTCTCCAGGTCGACCCGCATCCCGCCGGAGCCGGCGCTCGCCAGCTCCGAGGTCGCGCAGGACAGGCCCGCGCCGCCGAGGTCCTGGATGCCCGCGACCAGACGCTCGCGGAAGATCTCCAGGGTGCACTCGATGAGCAGCTTCTCCTGGAACGGGTCGCCGACCTGGACCGCCGGGCGCCGCGAGGGCCCGGTCGCGTCGAAGGTCTCGCTGGCCAGCACCGAGACACCGCCGATGCCGTCGCCACCGGTCCTGGCGCCGTAAAGGATCACCTTGTTGCCGGTGCCGGACGCCTGCGCGAGGTGGATGTCCTCGTGCTTCATGACGCCCACGCACAGCGCGTTGACCAGCGGGTTGCCCTGGTAGCAGGGGTCGAAGACGACCTCGCCGCCGATGTTGGGCAGGCCCAGGCAGTTGCCGTAGCCGCCGACGCCGGAGACGATGCCGGGCAGCACCCGCCGGGTGTCGGGGTGGTCGGCCGCGCCGAACCGCAGCGGGTCCATCACCGCGACCGGCCGCGCGCCCATCGCGAGGATGTCGCGCACGATGCCGCCCACGCCGGTGGCCGCGCCCTGGTAGGGCTCGATGTACGACGGGTGGTTGTGCGACTCGATCTTGAAGGTGACCGCGTAGCCCTGGCCGACGTCCACCACGCCCGCGTTCTCGCCGATGCCGACCAGCATCGCGTCGTTGCGGGGGGCCTTCTCGCCGAACTGCTTGAGGTGCACCTTGCTCGACTTGTACGAGCAGTGCTCCGACCACATCACCGAGTACATCGCCAGCTCGGCACCGGTCGGGCGGCGGCCCAGGATCTCGCGGATGCGCGTGTACTCGTCCTCCTTGAGGCCGAGTTCCTTCCAGGGCTGCTCCGCCTCGGGCGTGTCCGCGGCATTTTTGACTGTGTCGAGGGTCACGCTCGGTCGCTCCTTCGCGCGCTGGGGTGAGGGAGTCGTGAGCAAGGGCGCTCAGTCGCTCCCTCGGCTGTTCCGGCGTCAAGGCTCATGACGCGTTGACCAACTTCTTGAGTACCGAGGTGAAGAACCCGAGGCCGTCGGTCCCGCCCGTGCCGATCAGCGGCTCGACCGCGTGCTCGGGGTGCGGCATCAGACCGACCACGTTGCCCGCCGCGTTGGAGACACCCGCGATGTCGCGCAGCGAACCGTTGGGGTTGACGTCGAGGTAGCGGAAGACCACCCGGCCCTCGGCCTCAAGCTCGTCCAGCGTGCGCTCGTCCGCGGTGTAGCGGCCGTCGATGTTCTTCAGCGGGACCGAGATCTCCTGGCCGGCCGCGTAGTCCGCGGTCCAGGCCGTACCGCTGGTCTCGACCCGCAGCTTCTGGTCGCGGCAGACGAAGTGGAGTTCGTTGTTGCGGAGCATCGCGCCCGGCAGCAGATGGGTCTCGGTGAGGATCTGGAAACCGTTGCAGATACCCAGAACCGGCATTCCGGCCTTCGCCTGCTCGATGATCGTTTCCATCACGGGCGAGAATCGCGAGATCGCGCCCGCCCGCAGATAGTCGCCGTAACTGAACCCGCCCGGCAGAACGACCGCGTCGACCTGCTTGAGATCCTTGTCACGGTGCCACAGCGGTACGGCTTCGGCGCCCGCGACACGTACGGCGCGCTGCGAGTCGCGGTCGTCGAGTGTTCCCGGAAATGTGACGACACCAATGCGCGCAGTCACGACTCCACCTTTACATGGAAGTCCTCGATCACGGTGTTGGCGAGAAAGGTTTCCGCCATCTCCCGAATGCGGGCGAGGGCGGCGTCGTCGACCGGACCCTCGACCTCCAGTTCAAAGCGCTTTCCCTGGCGGACGTCCGAGATCCCGTCGTAGCCCAGGCGCGGCAGTGCGCGCTGCACCGCCTGGCCCTGGGGGTCGAGGATCTCCGGCTTGAGCATGACGTCGACTACGACGCGGGCCACTGGCACTCCCGGTGGTGTGGTGCGTGAGGTTCTCCCAGCGTACCGGGTGCGGAAATCTACGCGAGTAGATATGTGGAGGAGTCCGATCCGTCCACGAGAGATCATGGATCACATTTATGTATCGACCCGTGAAATACCTGGGGAAACCCCGGCGGAAAACATAGGGTCCCGGGAGCGAAGAGGCTTGCGCCGAGCGTTCTGCGGGAATTAACACCCACATCAGGTATCTCAGCTGCCTGCCTCATTCCATGTCTCACACAAAAGAAAACTTGTCGACACCGACTTGTCGGCCCGTCCCGCGACCGAGCGGCCCGGCCGCGGCGGGGGACGGCACCGGCGGCACAAGGCCGGACCCCTCCGCGGCACCGGTACCGGACCCGTCGTGAGCCCCGGCCGATGGCGTACGAAAGGACCGATTCCCATGGCGCAACGCGTACTGGTCACCCTCGCCGACGATCTGGACGGCGGCGAAGCCGAGGAAACCATCGCTTTCGGCGTCGACGGGCAGTGGTACGAGATCGACCTCTCGTCCAAGAATGCGGACAAGCTGCGCAAGGAACTCGCCCCCTACGTGGAGGCCGGCCGCCGCCGCACCCTTTCCGGCCGCGCCTACAAGCGCACCCCCATCGCGCCGACGCCCGCCACCGTGCGCGCCTGGGCGCAGTCCAACGGCTTCGAGGTCCCCGCCCGGGGCCGCATCCCCAAGAAGGTCTACGAGGCGTTCAACAAGGCTGGCTGAGCGGGCGGTTGGGCATCCGACCGGCGCGCGGCCGGGGGCGCGGGGGGACCGCGACCCGGCCGTGCGTGCCGATTGGACAGCCACCCCCACCCTTCCGCTAATGTGGTGCTCACGCCGAGGGCAGGGCCGAAAAGGCCAGGTCAGCGGAGGTCACGCGGGTGTAGCTCAGTAGTAGAGCGCCCCCCTTCCAGGGGGGAGGCGCAGTGTGCAATTCCTGTCGCCCGCTCTGATCGCTCCGCCCGGTTCGGGAGATTTCCCGGATCGGGTAGAGTGGTCGAAGCACATGCGGACGTGGCTCAGTTGGTAGAGCATCACCTTGCCAAGGTGAGGGTCGCGAGTTCGAATCTCGTCGTCCGCTCCAGTAAGATGAAGGCCCCGGTCAACACGACCGGGGCCTTCGTCGTTCCCACGGCGGGTAAAGGCCGGCGCCGACGAGCGGGGCAGCGGGCCTCGCAAAGCTGTTTCGGGGCCGCCGGGGGGATCGGGTACAGTATCCGCACGACCTGCGGACGTGGCTCAGTTGGTAGAGCATCACCTTGCCAAGGTGAGGGTCGCGAGTTCGAATCTCGTCGTCCGCTCCAGCAGGACGAAGGCCCCGGTCAACACGACCGGGGCCTTCGTCGTTCCCGCGAAGAGTATGGGACGGCGCTACGACCAGGGCGTGCCCGTCAGCCGCTCGTACGCCTCGATGTAACGGCCCCTGGACTGCTCGACGATCTGCTCGGGCAGCGCGGGCGGCGGCTGCTCGCTGTGGCGGTCCCAGCCCGAGACGTCCGAGGTGAGCCAGTCGCGGATGAACTGCTTGTCGTACGACGGCTGCGCATGGCCGGGCTCCCAGACGTCGGCGGGCCAGAAGCGCGAGGAGTCCGGGGTCAGCACCTCGTCCGCGATGACCAGGGTGTCCTGCCCGTCCCGCTCCTCATAGCCGAACTCGAACTTGGTGTCGGCCAGGATGATCCCGCGCTCCCTGGCGACGTCCCGGCCCCGGCCGTAGACGGCGAGGGTGGCCTGCCGCAGGTGGGCGGCGGTCTCGGCGCCGACCTGGCGGGCCACCTCCTCGTACGGCACGTTCTCGTCGTGCTCGCCGACCTCGGCCTTGGTGGCGGGGGTGAAGATCGGCGCGGGCAGCTCGGAGCCGTCCGTCAGGCCCTCGGGGAGCGCCAGACCGCAGACCGTACGGTCCCGCTCGTACTCGATCAGCCCGGAGCCGGTCAGATAGCCGCGGGCGACGCACTCCACCGGGACCATCCGCAGCGGGCGGCACACCATGGTGCGGCCGGCCCAGTCGGCGGGGGCGCCCTCGGGCACGTCGGTGGAGAGCACATGATTCGGCACGAGGTCCGCGAACTGGTCGAACCACCACAGGGAGAGCTGGGTGAGCACGCGGCCCTTGTCCGGGATCTCGGTGGGCAGCACCCAGTCGAAGGCGGAGATGCGGTCGCTGGCCACCATCACCAGCTCACCTGCCGCGTTCTGGTACAGATCGCGCACCTTCCCGGTGTGCAGGTGCACAAGGCCCGGCACCTGGACGGGCTCGGGCTTGTCGACGAATCCGGACATGGGTGTCCTCCCCACTCGGCGGTTCAGCTCCCGATTCTCGCGCACCCGGCCCGGCGGGGCGCGTGCGGGCCCGCCGGTGGGCGGGGGTCGGTCGTGCGCGGGGGTCGGGCGTGGGTCCGGGCCGGTCGCGCCGCGAGGTCAGTCCCGTTTGCAGATGCGATCGAGCAGGTTGGCGGTGGCGCGCTGGATACGGGAGTCGACATGGCCGGGCCGGTCCAGGGCCGGGGACCAGGCGAAGGTGCCCGAGGCGAAGACATACGCGCCGCTGGGCGCCCGGTAGAGCGACGTCTCCTGGTGACATCGCCGGCCGTCGGTGGACTCGTACGGGGAGTGGGCCAGCAGAATGCGCTCGGTGGACTCGGGCAGCGGGACGCGCGGGAAGTAGTGGTCGGCCTCCCCCGCGACCAGGTCGGCGATCTCGTCCCCCTCGGCGGCCCCGGTGGCCTCCCACAGCCAGTGCTGCGCGTTGCGCACGACCAGCGGGGACGGCTGCGGGACCCGGCCCGCGTACTGCACGCCGAGCAGCAGTTGCTCGGGCTCGCCCTGGTCGCGCCAGAGCGCCGAACGGCTCTTCGGCTCGCCGTGGCGCTTGCGGCAGCTCAGCAGGCGGTCGGGGTCGCCGGTCGGCGAAGTGGTGAGGTCCACCTGCCAGTACATGGTGTTCGAGGAGAGG
The DNA here is from genome assembly GCF_036199905.1 of Streptomyces sp. NBC_00223. Lineage (NCBI taxonomy): Bacteria > Bacillati > Actinomycetota > Actinomycetes > Kitasatosporales > Streptomycetaceae > Streptomyces > Streptomyces sp. NBC_00223. The sequence continues at coordinate 3,610,709 of NZ_CP108109.1, forward strand.
AAGACCAGCGAGGTGCCGGCCTCGCGGGCGGCCTCGGCGGCCCGGCGCATCGGGCGGGACCAGTACTCGTCGTGGCCGGGGAAGACCAGGCCCCGGTAACGGGTGGGGTCGACCCGGCCCGCGTGCAGATCGCGGGCGTCGGCGTACGAGAGGTCGTAGCCGTAGCGCTCGGCGAACCGGACGAAGTCGTAGGCGTGCCCGATGTGCAGCGGCAGGCCCGCGCCCGCGTAGGGGCGGTCGAAGGAGACGGTCGTGGCGGCCTCCTCCTCGCCCAGCAGCCGCCCGTGGTCGTCCCAGGCGTGGTAGAGGCTGGCGCCGGAACGGCCGTCCTCCGGATAGAGGTTGTACGCCTGCCAGGTGATGTCCGGCAGGAGCAGCAGCAGATCGGCGGTGGCCTCCAGATCCCGCACGGTGAACGGCACATGGCTGCGGTAGCCGTCGGCCGTGGTGAGGACGGCGACATAGGCGCCGGACTTCCAGTACGGCGGGATCTGGAGCCGCCAGGACTGCCACCAGTGGTGGCAGGAGACCGTACGCCCCGCGGCGAGCGGGGCCGGCTGCGCGATGCCGGAGAGCCGGGGGCTGGCGCTGACCTGGGTGGCGCCGTCGCCGCCGTAGTGGCCGATCCGGTAGATGTCGACGGTGAACTCCTGCGGCGGGTCCACGGTGATCCGGAAGTCGATCGCCTCACCCGGCGAGACCGCGCCCTTGGCCGCGAAGCCCTTGATCTGCCGTCGTACGTCGTCGGCGGTACGGGGGCCCGGCAGGTGCGGCTTGCGGGGGGCCTTGCCGGTGCTCGCGGCGAGGTCGACGTACCAGGGGATGACCTGGCCCTCATGCTCCAGATACTGCGGCTCTCCGCGCAGCCAGGGCAGCGGGCCCTGTCCGAACGGGTCGGACACGCCGTGTGCGAGCGCCCCCGACTCCCAGCGCCGTACTTCGCCCATGCTCATCCCGCGCCCCTCCCGCCGACAACCCGGTGCAACCATGCGGCTTCTCCCACCAGCAGATCACAGAAAGCACCTCTGTGGTCACGGTTCGTGGCCTTCTCACAGCGGATTCCCCCGAAGGCGGTCTTTTCGTCCACAACCGCACCCAGGACGGGTATCCTCTGCATTTTTCGAGCCCGTCCGGCTTTTTTCCCGTCTTTGCGTCCGCCCGGCGTACGCCCCTCCGGTCGGTCCGGGCTGAGCCGGGCCACGGCCCGGCCGCGCCCGGATCAGTCCGTCGGGTGTGGAAGGGCACTGCGCCCGGTCACGCCCGCGTACGCCCCTCCCGCCGGAACAGGGCACCAAACCGGCCCGCCCGGCGCCTGAGGGCCGCTTACGGCAGCCGCAGCCGCTTCTCCGCTCGCGCGCCCACCGCCGAGAGCCATGTGCGCAGAGCGGCGGAGTCCCCGTTCTCGACGAGCATCCGCACCGGCCGCGCCAAGTCCGTTCTGCGCGCCCCGGCGACGTACAGCGTGGGCCCGTCGAGCCAGTCGAGCCCCGCCGTGCCGCCCGCCGTGTCGACCACCGCGCAGCAGATGGCCGCCGTGACGTGGTCGGCCAGCAGCTCCCGTCCGGTGCGCGGCGGCTGGAGCCGGCACACCGGCGCCTCTCCGACCGGCCCGGTCGACCCGGGCACGGCGGCGGGCCGCGTCGCCTCCTCCTGGGCGGCGAGTGCCCCGAGCCGCGCGGCCAACTCCTCCGCGCCTCCGGCGACGAGCCGTTCGATCACCCGGTCGAGCGTCGCGCCCCCGGCGGCCGGCCGGCCGTCCAGCAGCAGCGCGCGGCGCCCGGACACCGGGGTGGGGGCGGGGGCGGCCGCGACGGGCGGCTGGACCTCGTCGAGCACCCGTATCAGCCGGGCCGCCTCACGCCGCCATATGCGGTCGACGACCTCCTCCGGGTAGCGCCCCCAGCTGACCGGCTGCCAGCCGGGCGCCGTCCGGCCCGGGCCGCCGTGGAAGATCCGGGCGGCGAGCAGGGAGACGGCCTCGTCCACCGTGCCCGGCTCCTCCAGCAGGTCGCAGGCGGGCCGCTCGGTGAGCCGCGTCTCGAAGCCGTCCGCGAGCTTGTCGCGGCGGGACAGCTCGGTCAGCGCGGCGACCACCCCCGCGTCGAGCCGGGACGGCCACCGCCCGGTGCGCCAGGCGGGCAGCGCGACCCGGGTGAGCAGCCGGTCCCATCCCGCGTAGGCAAGACCCACCTGTTCCTGGGCGACGATCCGCAGCCCGTAGTCCACCGCCTGGGCCCGCTCGGAGGCGGAGGCGGCGACCCCGCGCTCCATCTCGGCCGCGTGCACCCGGCAGCCGCGCAGCAGCAGCCGGGTGACCCAGCCGAGGAAGCCGTAGACCGGCCGCAGCACGGCCCGGCCGGCACCGCGCCCGCCCTGTTCCGCGACGCCGGCCGCCGCGTCGAGCCCGCGCAGGAAACGCCGGGCCGCGAATATCTCCGGGTCGGCGGCCGGTCCTGTGCCCGCGACGACCGGGGCGAGCAGGGCCCGCAGCTCGCCGACCCGCATCCACCACAGGAAGGGCGAGCCGATCACGAGCACGGGCGCGGGCCTGCGCTCCGGCCTGCCCTTCCGCGCCGCCGGCCTGCGGTCCTCAAGCCAGCTGTCGCAGTCAGGGGTGAGCTCTATCGCCGAAGGGGTCGGCACCTGGAGCCGGTCCGCGAGGTCGCGGACCATGAGGTAGAGGTCGGGTGCGGCGGACTGGGTCACCGGCACGGTGGGGCTCACGGCGGGCCTGGCCCGTACGATCACGGCCGCGACGGCGGCGGCGACCATCAGTACGACCAGCGCGCCCCCGGTCACGCCCCAGCGCACGCCGTTCCACGCCGGGCCCATCCGCCCGAAGGCGCCGCCCGCGTGCAGCACCACCGCGGCGGCGGCCGGCAGCAGCACGGCGGCGAGGGCGGCACCGCGGACCCGGAGCACCGCCAGCGCACGGGTCCGCGCGAACGCCTCACCTGCTTCTCCGGCCATCGGCGGTTCACCCCCTGCGCTGGTGGGGCCGCCCCGGTGACGGCCTCTCCCCACTGTCGCACCGCCCACTGACATCGCAATGCCGGAGGGCTGATTGCCGCAATGTCCCGCGGTGCGCCTTCCGGGCACCATAGTTGGGCGTCAGGGGGGAGTCAGCCGTATGGCCGAGCCATCACTCCTTGGAGTGGCATTCCGCCGGAGAACCCTCGCCGCTGCGCTTGGCCGCGCAAACGGCGGGAAAGTGCGTCCGTCCGAGCGACGCGCGCCCCCACGCGGGGGGCGGAACATTCCCGCCGCCGTCGGCCGGCGGCGGCCGGCGGCCGCACGGACGACCCAGCCGGGGGCGGAGCCCGGACCCCCTCCGGAGACCGGGAACGTGCAGGTGGCGGACGCACCGGCACCCGGCCGAGATCGGGGCCGAAGCACCCGTCTGGGCCCCGGGCCCACGCGGGGGGCGAGCATGTCCCGTCGACAGCTGGCAGCCGCGCCCACGACGCGGCCGGAAGCGGAGCCCAGGGGACCAACCGTCCGCCGCCGACGGCCGACGGCCGCACCGACGACCCAGCCGGGGGCGGAGCCCGGACCCCCTCCGGAGACCGGGAACGTGCAGGTGGCGGACGCACCGGCATCCGGCCGAGATCGGGGCCGAAGCACCCGTCTGGGCCCCGGGCCCACGCGGGAGCGAGCATGTCCCGCCGACAGCCGACGGCCCCACCGACGACCCGGCCGGGGCGGGCACGGACCCCCCTCCGGAGGCCGGGAACGTGCAGGTGGTGGTCGGCCAGGCCACGTGCCGGCCCTGTCGGAGACACGCCGAGGGCAAGGGGCCGTCCATGGGGGAGGTCATCGGCGTGTCTTGCCGACGGCCGAGGCGCCGAGCCGCGTCAACCGGCCTCAGCCCGGGGGCCGACCGGGCTGGGGCCGTCCGTGCGGCCTCGCCCGGGGCCCGGGGCCCGGCCCGGGAGCCTGCCCGAGGTCAGCGGCCGACCCCAGCCGCAGACCGCCGAGGTCAACAGGACGACCACGCCGGAGGCGTCCCAGCACCCGCAGGGGCAGTCGGCGTGCGGTCCGGCGGGGAGACGGCATCGACCGGGTCGGAGGGCGACGGTCAGAGCGTCGGGGTGGCGGCCTTCGCCGCGATGTCCTTGCGGTGGTGGCTGCCGTCGAGGCCGACGCGGTCGACCGCGCGGTAGGCGCGCTCGCGGGCCGTGGACAGGTCGGCGCCCGTGGCCGTCACGGACAGCACGCGGCCGCCCGCCGAAACGATCCGCCCGCCGTCCTCCGTAAGGGTGCCCGCGTGCAGCACGTAGGCGTGCTCGTCCTTCTCGGCCACCTCGTCGAGGCCGCTGATCGGGTCGCCGGTGCGCGGGGTGTCCGGGTAGTTGTACGACGCGATGACGACCGTCACCGCCGCGCCCTCGGTCCACCGCAGCACGGGGAACTCGGCGAGCTGCCCGGTCGCCGCGGCCCGCAGCAGCCCGGCCAGCGGCGTCCTGAGCCGGGCCAGCACCACCTGCGTCTCGGGGTCGCCGAAGCGCGCGTTGAACTCGATGACCCGCACCCCGCGCGAGGTGATCGCCAGCCCCGCGTAGAGCAGCCCGGCGAACGGCGTGCCGCGGCGCCGCAGTTCGTCCACGGTCGGCTGGAGCACGGTCCGCGCGACCTCGTCGACCAGCTTCGGGTCGGCCCACGGCAGCGGCGAATACGCGCCCATACCACCGGTGTTGGGCCCCTCGTCGCCGTCCAGCGCGCGCTTGAAGTCCTGCGCGGGCTGGAGCGGTACGACCGTCTCGCCGTCGGTCACCGCGAAGAGCGAGACCTCCGGGCCGTCGAGGTACTCCTCGATCACCACACGGTCGCAGGCCACCGCGTGCGCCCGCGCGGCCGCCAGGTCGTCCGTGACGACGACGCCCTTGCCCGCCGCGAGCCCGTCGTCCTTGACGACGTACGGCGCCCCGAAGGCGTCGAGCGCGCGGTCGATCTCCTCGGGCGTGGTGCACACGTACGAGCGCGCGGTCGGCACCCCGGCGGCGGCCATCACGTCCTTGGCGAACGCCTTGGAACCCTCCAGCGCGGCGGCCTCTCGCGAGGGGCCGAAGCAGTCGATGCCCCTGTCCCGTACCGCGTCGGCGACCCCGGCGACCAGCGGCGCCTCGGGGCCGACGATCACGAAGTCCGCGCCGATCGTCGCGGCGAGGTCCGCCACGGCGGCGCCGTCGAGGGCGTCGACCGGGTGGAGTTCGGCGACCTCGGCGATACCGGCGTTGCCGGGTGCGCAGTGCAGCGCGGTCACGTCGGGGTCGAGGGACAGGGAACGGCACAGGGCGTGTTCGCGGGCGCCGCCGCCGATGACAAGGACCTTCACGCGCACCAGGGTAGTGGGCGCGGGGTGAGGGGCCGAACCTCACTCTTTCGGGGGACCGAAAGCGGCGGTCTATACCTGATCACATGGCACTCGAGGGCGTGAATCCTGGGATCCCCACCCCACCCTCAGCCGTTCGGCGGTAAGAAGAGAACTTCACACCGGCCCGGCTGCCGTCATCCGGTAGCCGTCATGAGCCATGCGAGGGAGTGTGCAGTGAGCCAGCCGGACATGTTTCCCGAGGAGGCCCCTCGGGAGGAGCCCCCACGGCGGGCGCTGCACGACCGGCACGACCTGCGGGCGCTGCCCTTCCCGCTGGGCGACTGGGGTGAGCCCGCCGAGCGCCTTGAGGAGCTGTACCGCTGGGCGGAGGAGGGCGCGCTGCGCACCGCGGACTGGTATCTGCGCGACCGGGTGGGCAAGCGGCGCGCGGCGCGCGGGCTGCGCGCGGGGGCGGCCGTCTCGGCGTCGGCGGCCGCGGGGCTGCCGCTGGTCCAGCTGGCGGGGGGCGTGGACTCCCTGGCCCGCTGGGGGTACGTGGCGCTGCTCTGCGCGGGCGTGTGCGTGGCCGTCGACCGGGTGCTCGGGCTGACCTCAGGCTGGATGCGGGACGTGGCCACCGCGCAGGCGGTGCAGCGGCGTCTTGAGGTGCTGCGCTTCGACTGGGCGTCGGAGAGCGTACGGGAAGTCCTCGGGCCCACCGAGGGCACGGCCGCGGAGGCCGCCGAGCGCTGTCTGGCGATCCTGCGCCGCTTCTGCGACGACGTCGCGGACCTGGTCCGGATGGAGACGTCGGACTGGATGGTCGACTTCGGCGCGAGCGCGGCGGGGGCGTCGCTGCGTACGCAGTCCGCCGCGTGGTGGCCCACCCGCGTCGCCGAGCCCCCGGCGGGCCCCCGTCTCGCGCACCCGAGCACCCGCCCGAACATGCCCAGGCAGCGCCCGCCGGAGGGGCCGAGGTAGCGGCGCCCGCCGGCGGGGTGGGCGCTGACGCGTACCGCGGCGCCGGTCAGCTGAAGACGATCATCGAGCCCTGACCCAGGGAGCGGGTCGCGGCCGCGTGCAGACCGAGCCAGACGTGGTGTTCGCGGGCGAAGGGGCCGCTGCCCTGGACGGCCGCGGGCTCTTCGAGGGTGGTGTGGTGGTCGGGCGGCACGGGCGCGGGCGGCGGGTTGGCCGGGTCGATGCCGATCACCGGTGCGACCAGCGTCAGTTCGCGCAGCAGCCCGTGGCTGGAGCCCAACGGGCCGCCGCCTTCGAGGAGTTCGTCGTTGACGACCGGCTGCGGGAAGTCCAGCGGGACATACGCGCCCGCGTGGTCGTAGTGCCAGACGAGGTGGGAGCGCTGGGCGGTCGCCTCGAACATCTCCAGCAGCTGCTCGTAGTCCCCGCCGAGCGCGTCGACGGGTGTGACCTCAAGGCCCTGGAGGCTCAGCAGGTAGGCGCGGCGCAGGAAGTGCAGCGCGTCGTAGTCGAAGCAGGCGACGGGCGCCACATCCCCGGACAGGCCGGGCATGTAGTTGTAGACGGGGATCGACGGCTGTCCCGCGTCGTTCAACGCCTTGTCGTAACGGGCGAGTTCCTCGGAGAACGGGTTTTCCGGGCTGTGGCAGAGCACGTCCACAAGAGGGACAAGCCACAAGTCGCAGGCCACGAACACTCCATCCGGTCGGGGGCGTACAGCGTAATTCGCCCGCGCGGGTCACGTCAGGAGCGCGCGAGGGCGAGCTTCTCGATCAACACCCGGGTGTGCACGTGGTAATCCGTGGTGAGCTGCCGAGCGGTGGCGGTGTCGCGCGCGGCGACCGCGTCGACCAGGGCCACATGCTCCGACCAGCACACGCCCGCGAGGTCGGCGAGCGCCCGCAGATGGGGGACGGCGTAGATCCAGGTCTGTATGCGCACCCGGTCGAGGAACTCGCAGATGTGCGGATTGCCGCCGATCGCCGCCAACTCCCGCCAGAAGCGCAGGTCGCAGCCGATGAACACATCCAGGACGCCGACCCGCGCGGCGCGGGAGGCGGCCTCGGCGCGGCGCCGTACGGAGGCGATGGCGTCGTCGGGTATCTCGCCGATGCCGTGGTCGGCCATCCACCGGAAGGCGGCCTCTGCCACGAAGGTCCGGGCCTCGGTGAGCGAGCGGAAGTCGGCGGCGGTGAACAGGCGCACCTGGAAGCCGCGGTGCTGCTCGACTTCGAGCAGTCCCTGCGCGGCCAGGTCGACCAGCGCTTCGCGGACGGGGGTCGCGGAGACACCGTAGGTCTCAGCGATCTCCTTGACGGTGAAGTGGCGGCCCGCCTGGAGCCGGCCGGTGAGGATCTCGTCGCGCAGGGCGTCGGCGATCTGCTGGCGCAGACTGCTGCGCCGCACCGGTGATCCGCCGCCCTCCCGCATACCGCCTCCTTGTCCTACGTTGTCGTGCCGTGAATGTGCTGGTCGTAGGTGTACTGGTCGTACGTGTGGTTGTCGCTGGTGGGGGCCGCCGGGCGCCGCGACGTCCGCCGCGGCGCGGGCATGCCGTACCCGCCGTACACAGACCTACGGTCGTACAGGCATATGACCCTCGCACACGATAGGCGAGGGTCATACGGATATGCGCGAGGGTGTTCGCAGGTTCGTCGTTTCGCCGCCATGGCGGACCGACCCTGACCGGCCGGCGTTCGGACCCCTATTCTTCGGCCTAAGGGTCTGCGGGGGCCCGGCGAGCCGGAGAAGGGGGCGTGGGTGCCGTGGACGATCTGCGACCTGATGACCCGCGGTGGATCGGCGCGTACCGCCTGCTGGGACGCCTGGGGGCTGGCGGAATGGGCCGGGTCTATCTGGCGCGCTCCGACCGCGGCCGTACGGTCGCCGTGAAGCTGGTCCGCGCGGAACTCGCCGCCCAGGAGGAGTTCCGCATCCGGTTCCGGCGCGAGGTGCAGGCCGCCCGGCGGGTCGGCGGGCAGTGGACGGCGCCGGTGCTCGACGCGGACACCGAGGCCGAGATCCCCTGGGTCGCGACGGGTTATGTCGCGGGCCCCTCGTTGCAGCGGGTCGTCGCCAAGGAGTACGGACCGCTGCCGGAGAGCACGGTTCGCGTCCTGGCGTCGGGGCTCACCCACGCGCTGGCCGACATCCACGCGGCGGGTCTGGTCCACCGCGACCTCAAGCCGTCCAATGTGATGATCACCATCGACGGTCCCCGGGTCATCGACTTCGGGATTGCCCGCGCCCTGGAGACGGTCGCCGACGGTTCGCTCACCTTCACCGGTGCGATGGTCGGATCACCGGCTTTCATGTCACCCGAGCAGGTGAGGGGCGACCGCGTCACCCCGGCCTGCGACATCTTCTGTCTGGGCTCGGTGCTCGCCTACGCGGCCACCGGGCTGCAACCCTTCGGCGCGGCCACCAGCGGGGTGCACGCGCAGATGTTCCGCATCACGCAGGAGTCACCGGACCTGGACGCCGTACCGGACGGGCTGCGCGAGCTGGTGGCCGCCTGCCTGGCGAAGGAGCCCGAGGCACGGCCGTCGCTCGCGCGGGTACGGGCGCTGCTGGGCGAGGTCGGCGGTACGGGGGCCGGCGGGGCCGGCGGCGAGTTGTGGCTGCCGGGCGCGATAGTGGCACAGCTCGGGCGGCAGGCGGTACGGCTGCTGGAACTCGAGGCGGAGGCGCCCACCGCGCCGCGTCCTGCCGACCCCGGGCCCGATCCCAGCCCTGATCCCGGTCCCGGTCCCGCTCCTGGGCCGCCGCCGAGCGAGGTCGTGCCCAGGGCGCTGCCGCCGTCCGCGTACTCCCCCGCCTATGTGTCGTCGTCCTCACCGCGGCTCGGTCCCGGGCCGGGGCCTGGTCCTGGGCCGAGCCCGTACGCACCGCCCGGCCCGGGTCCGAATCCCTACGCGCTGCCGCCCGCGGCACCCCCGCAGCCGCCCGTCCGGCGCGGCGGGCGCGGGGTGCTGATCGCCGCCATCGTGCTGGTCGCGGTGGTCGCGGGCGGGACGACGGTGTTCGTGGCCCTGCGCAAGGGTGGGGACACGGACGCGGGGCCGACCCCGACGGCGCCCACGCGTCCGACCGGCCGGCCGACGGACGCCGCGACGGACGACCCCAAGCCGACCGGCGACCCCGAGCCGACCGCCACCGCCACCGGTGACATGGACCTCAACAACGCCGATGTGCCGCGCGCCATGATCGGCACCTGGCGGACGGTGTTCACCACCGACCAGGGCGCCAACACGCGGACCCTGATGATCCACGGGGACGGTTCGGTGGAGTTGAAGGGCGACAGCCCGACGTACACCTGCTCCTGGGGGATGCAGGTCACCTCGGCCGGGCCGCCGGTCGCGCTCAGCCCCTCGGAGGTCACCAGCGGCGAGCCGGCCGGCTCGTGCTCGCCCGGCGACGCCACCACCCTGACCCTGGTCGACCCCGCCCATCTGCGGCGCGACAACATCGACCCGGGCAAGTCCCCGTTGACGTACGAGAAGGTCGGCTGATCCGGCTCACGGGTCGGCCGACAGGGCCGACGGGTAAGCCCCGCCCTCCAGGGAGAGCGGGGCTTACCTCAGCGCCTTTGTGCTCAGCGGGAGCTTCCCTCAGATGAACGAGTTGATCTCGATCGTCTCGGTCCGTCCGGGTCCGACACCGATCGCCGAGATCGGCGCCCCCGACATCTCCTCCAGCGCCTTGACGTAGCTCTGCGCGTTCTTCGGCAGGTCGGCGAAGGTCTTCGCCTTGGTGATGTCCTCCGACCAGCCGGGCAGGTACTCGTAGACCGGCTTGGCGTGGTGGAAGTCCGTCTGGCTGTACGGCAGTTCGTCGACGCGGCGGCCGTCGATCTCATAGGCGACACAGACCGGGATCTGCTCCCAGCCGGTGAGGATGTCCAGCTTGGTGAGGAAGAAGTCGGTCAGGCCGTTCACCCGGGTGGCGTAACGGGCGATCACCGCGTCGAACCAGCCGCAGCGCCGGTTGCGCCCGGTGGTGACCCCGAACTCGTGGCCGATCGTACGGAGCTTCTCCCCGTCCTCGTCGAAGAGTTCGGTGGGGAACGGTCCGGAGCCCACACGCGTTGTGTACGCCTTGAGGATGCCGATCACCCGGGTGATCTTGGTGGGGCCGACACCGCTGCCGGTGCAGGCGCCGCCGGACGTCGGGTTGGACGAGGTGACGAAGGGGTAAGTGCCGTGGTCGACGTCGAGGAGCGTGCCCTGCCCGCCCTCCATGAGCACGACCTTGCCCTCGTCCAGGGCGTTGTTGAGGATCAGCGTGGTGTCCGCCACATAACCCTTGAGCCGGTCCGCGTAACCGAGGTATTCCTCGACGACCTGCTCGGTGGTGATGGCCCGCCGGTTGAAGATCTTGACCAGGATCTGGTTCTTGTCCTGGAGCGCCGCCTCGACCTTCTGCTGGAGGATCGATTCGTCGAAGAGGTCCTGGACCCGGATGCCGACCCGGTTGATCTTGTCGGCGTAGGCCGGGCCGATGCCGCGCCCGGTGGTACCGATCTTCCGGTTGCCCAGGAAGCGTTCGGACACCTTGTCGAGGGTCTGGTGGTAAGGCGTGATCAGATGGGCGTTGCCGCTGATCAGCAGCTTGGATGTGTCGACGCCGCGCTCGTCGAGTCCGCTCAGCTCGGAGAGCAGGACCGCCGGGTCGACGACGACACCGTTTCCGATGACCGGGACACATCCCGGTGACAGGATTCCGGAGGGGAGGAGATGCAGTGCGTACTTCTGGTCGCCGACGACCACCGTGTGGCCGGCGTTGTTGCCACCCTGGTAACGCACCACATAGTCCACGGAGCCACCGAGCAGGTCGGTGGCCTTCCCCTTGCCCTCGTCACCCCACTGAGCACCGAGCAGCACAAGTGCGGGCACAGGCGTACACCCCTTCCGGGCGGGGCATGTCCAACGTGCAGAGAGCCGTCGAACCTGCCCCGGAATAGACGAAGCCCCTGACGCAAAGGCGCAAGGGGCTCTTGCACCGAGATTTTACCTGAGGAAGGACCAAGGTGTCGGCCGAGCCTTCTGGGCATCCTCCCGCAGACTCCGTCCGGGGGTATCCCCTGCTCGTGGTCATCGACCCCGTGGCTCGCGCCACCGACGGCGAATCCGTACGGATCGCCAGGGATGTGCTGTGCGCGGGCGCGGTTTCCGTGAAGATCGCCCTCCCGGAATCCGCGGAGGAGGCGGAGCGGGCACTGGCCCACCGGGGCCGGCGGCACCCCGTGGTCCTCGGCGACGACGCGGCGCTGCTGCGTACGGTCCGGGCCCTGCACCGGGACCGTACGCTGCACGACTCGCCCGTCTCCCTGGTGCCGATCGGGCCGCGTTCCTCCCTCGCCCACGCGCTCGGGGTGCCGGACCAGGTGCCCGCGGCCGCGCGGGCCGTGCTGGACGGCTTCGAACGCGAACTGGACCTGCTGGTCGACGAGAGCGGCGGCATCGTGCTGGGCGCGCTCAGCATCCCCTGCGGCGCGCCCTCCTCGCAGACCGCCGCGCACTGGTGGACGCCGGTCGAGAAGACCGCCCGCTCCCTGGTCCGCACCCTGACCTCGCCGATCCCGGTCAACGGCAACGCGCCGCCCCGCCTCCAGCGGCTGCGGGTGGAGGCCGACGGGGTGCTGCTCGCCGACCTGGACCAGCCGGTGCAGGAGGTGTCGGTACGGACGGCGCCGACCGGTTTCGCGGAGGTGTTCGTACGGCGCAGCCCGGGCGCGGACCAGGTACGGGCCCGGGCGCGGACGATCACGGTCTCGGGGCGCGACTTCCGCTACCGGGCCGACTCGGCGATCACCGGCCCGGTCCGTACGCGGACGTGGACGGTGGAGCCGTCGGCCTGGCGGCTGACGGTGCCGAGGTAGCCGGGGGCGGGGCCGAGGTAGCCGGGGCGGGGCCGCGACGTATCGGGTGCCCGGCCCACCGGCCGGCCGGCCTCACCAGGTGACCAGCAGCTCCTCCACCCCGCGGATCACGTACCCCGGCCGCCACTTCGGCTCCTCGACCAGCCGCAGGCCGGGCGCGTCGCGCAGGAACGTACGGAAGGACGAGGTCAGTTCGAGGCGGGCCAGCGGGGCGCCCAGGCAGAAGTGGATGCCGGCGCCGAAGGTGAGGTGGCGGTTGCCGTCGGCGGGCCGGGTGACGTCGAAGCGGTCGGGGTCCTCGAAGCGCGCCGGGTCGCGGTTGGCCGAGCCGAAGAGCAGGGCGATCTCGGAGCCGCGCGGGATGACCGTCCCGCCGATCTCGATGTCGTCGAGCACCCAGCGTTCGAACATCTGTAGCGGCGTGTCGTAGCGCAGCATCTCCTCGACGCCGTCCCGCAGCGCGTCCGGCGTGTCCGTGTCGTAGAGGCGCTGGAGCTGGTCGGGGTGGTGGAAGAGGGTGAGCCAGCCGACGGTCGTGGTGTTCACGGTCGCCTCGTGGCCGGCGTTGAGCAGCAGCACACAGGTGGAGATCATCTCCTGCTCGCTGAGCTTGTCGCCCTCGTCCTGGGCGGCGATCAGCGCGCTGATCAGGTCCTCGCCGGGGTCGGTACGGCGGGCCGCGATCAGCTCGCGCAGATAGGCGGAGAACTCCAGACTCGCGGTGACCGCCAGGCGCGCGGCCTCCTCGGTCGGATTCAGCTCGAACATCCCGGTGATCCCCTGCGACCAGGGCCGCAGCAGCGGCCGGTCGGCGGGCGGCACCCCGAGCATCTCGGCGATCACGGCGACCGGCAGCGGTTCCGCGACCCGGGCCAGCAGATCGCCGCCGCCGTCGGCGCGGAAGGCGGTGACGAGTTCGGCGGCGAGCCGTTCCACCGTCGGCGCCAGGCGCTCGACCATGCGCGGGGTGAACGCCTTCGACACCAGGCGGCGAATACGCGTGTGCGCGGGTGCCTCCAGGTCCAGCAGCCCGTTGCCGTTCAGCGTGGTGAACGGCTCGTGCTCCGGCGGCGGCGCCTGGCGGCCGAACTCCTCGTGCGTGAAGCGGTGCAGATACGTCCGGCCCAGCCGGCGGTCCCGCAACAGGGCGCTCACGTCGTCGTGGTGCGGGATCAGCCACTGGTCGGTCGGGGCGAAGTAGTGCGCCCGTCCGGCGGCGCGCAGCTCGTCGTAGGCGGGGTAGGGATCGGCGACGAAGGAGGGCGACCAGGGATCGAAGGCGGTGTTCGTCGCGCTCGTCGGGCCGGGGGTGTGCGATGCGTTCATGGCGTTCTCGGCGTTCATGGCAGTTCGATCAATCCGTGTTCACGCAGGTAGTCGAGCTGGGCGAGGACCGAGAGCTCGGCCGCGGGCCACAGCGTACGGTCCACGTCCGCGTAGACGTGGGCGACGACGTCGGGGGCGGTGCGCAGGCCGGACTCGACAGCGGTCTCGACCTGGGCGAGGCGGTGGGCGCGGTGGGCGAGATAGAACTCGACGGCGCTGCGGGCGTCGTCGAGCACCGGGCCGTGCCCCGGCAGGACGGTGTCCACGCCGCCCTCCACGGTCAGGGCCCGGAGCCGCCGCAGCGAGTCCAGATAGTCGCCGAGCCGGCCGTCGGGGTGCGCGACCATGGTGGTGCCGCGGCCCAGCACGGTGTCACCGGTCAGCACGGCGCGGTCGGCCGGCAGATGGAAGGACAGCGAGTCCGAGGTGTGCCCGGGGGTGCCCACCACCCGCAGCTCCAGACCGCCGGTGGTCACGGTGTCGCCCTCGGCCAGCCCCTCCGACCCGAGCCGCAGCGCCGGGTCCAGGGCCCGTACGGGCGTACGGGTCAGCTCGGCGAACCGGACCGCGCCCTCCGCGTGGTCCGGGTGGCCGTGGGTGAGCAGGGTCAGCGCGATCCGCTTGCCCGCGCGCTCGGCGGTGGCGACGACGTTCGTGAGATGGGCCTCGTCCAGCGGGCCCGGGTCGATGACCACCGCGAGCGGGGAGTCCGGCTCGGCCACGATCCAGGTGTTGGTGCCGTCGAGGGTCATCGGCGAGGGGTTCGGGGCGAGCACGCACAGGGCGCGGGCGGTGGCCTGCCCGCCGATCACGGCCTGCGGGCGGCCCGGCGGTGTCGCGGCGGTCATCGGGCCTCCTGGTGTCCCGGCCAGCTCAGGACGACCTGGCCCGCGTCGTCCAGCGCGGCCTTGGCCATCACCGGGGTCAGGTCGCGGCCCGCGGTCGCGGCCAGTGCGGCGGCGGCGGAGTCGTACGGCAGCAGGTCGCGCAGGGTGGTGATGGTCGGCGGCAGCATCGTCATCGTGCCGAGGGCGTACGCCTCGACGACTTCGGCGGGACGCATCCACACCGTGCGGTCGGCTTCGCCGGAGACGTCGCGGGTGCGCTGTCCCGTGGGGAGCACGGCGAGGAAGAACCAGGTGTCGTAGCGGCGCTCCTCGAACTCCGGAGTGATCCAGCGGGCCCACGGGCCGAGCAGGTCGGAGCGCAGGACGAGGGCGCGGCGGGCGAGGAAGTCGGCGAAGGCCAGCTTGTGGCCGGCGAGGGCGGCGCGGTCCGCCTCCCAGTCGTCGCCGGTGATGTCGGCGACGACGGTCGTGGCGTCGGGCCCGGCGAGCAGCACGCCCGACTCCTCGAACGTCTCGCGTACGGCCGCGCACACGACGGCCTGCGCCTGGGCGGGCGGTACGCCGAGTGCCGCGGACCACGCGTCGAGGGACGGGCCGGCCCACCGTACGGGCTGCTCGTCGCGGGGGTCCACGCCGCCGCCCGGATACGCGTAGGCGCCGGCCGCGAAGGGCATGGAGGCGGAGCGGCGCAGCAGATGTACGGCCGGGCCCGCGGCCGCGGGGGTGTCCCGCAGCAGCAGTACGGTGGCCGCTGCCCTTGGCGCGACGGGGCTGAGTTCGCCCCGGGCCAGCGCCTGGAGCCGTTCGGCCCAGGTCGCGAGGGGTCCCGATCCATTCGTCGAGGTCATGGCCGAAGGCTACGTGGCCGCGCCCGCCAATACGAGGGCCTCCCCGGCCTGGGCGAGGTACGGCGGCGCGCCGCCCCACGACCCGCCGCGGCGGCGGAAATCGGGGCTGCGCCCCGGGCGCACGACGGACGGCTACCGCCGTGGGCCCCCCGGGCCCCGCCCCTGCGGCCGGCTCGGCACCGCCGGACCCCGCCATCCCGCGTCCCGCCGTCGCGGCGGATTTGGGGCTACGCCCCCGGGGCGAATGACAGCGGGCTGCCCGCCCAACGTCCCCGCCGTCCCGACGGCTGCCGGGGACATTTGCCCCACGGGCAGTTCGGCACCGCCGCACCACAACATCCCGCGTCCCGCCGCCGCGGCGGGATGTTGGGGCTCCGCCCCAGCCGGATGACAGCGGGCGGCCCGCCCAACATCCCCGCCATCCCGACGGCTGCCGGGGCAACCCGCCCTGCGGGCAGCTCGGCACCGCCGAACCACAACGTCCAGCGTCCCACCGCTGCGGCGGGGTGTTGGGGCTCCGCCCCAGCCGGATGACAGCGGGCGGCCCGCCCAACATCCCCGCCATCCCGACGGCTGCCGGGGACATCCGCCCCACGGGCAGTTCGGCACCGCCGCACCACAACATCCCGCGTCCCACCGTCGCGGCGGGGTGTTGGGGCTCCGCCCCAGCCGGATGACAGCGGGCGGCCCGCCCAACATCCCCGCCATCCCGACGGCTGCCGGGGGCCCCGCCCTGCGGGCAGCTCGGCACCGCCGAACCACAACGTCCAGCGTCCCACCGCTGCGGCGGGGTGTTGGGGCTGCGCCCCAGCCGGATGACAGCGGGCGGCCCGCCCAACGTCCCCGCCGTCCCAGCGGCTGCCGGGGGCCCCGCCCTGCGGGCAGCTCGGCACCGCCGGGACACGCCGTCCCGCGTCCCGCCGTCGCGGCGGAAATCGGGGGTCCGGCCTAAGCCGAAGCACACGGCCCGCCCGGCGGGCAGCTCGGCACCGCCGGGACACGCCATCTCGCGTCCCACCGCCGCAGCGGGATGTTGGGGCTCCGCCCCAGCCGGATGACAGCGGGCCGCCCGCCCAACATCCCCGCCGTCCCAGCGGCTGCCGGGGCAACCCGCCCTGCGGGCGGCGGGGCGGGCGGGTTTGATTTCCTCGGCCGGCCCCGCAGGGGGTCTTACGGGGTCAGTTCGACCTGGAGTTCGACTTCTACCGGGGCGTCCAGGGGGAGGACGGCGACGCCGACGGCGCTGCGGGCGTGGACGCCCTTTTCGCCCAGCACCTCGCCGAGGAGTTCACTCGCGCCGTTGACGACGGCCGGCTGGCCCGTGAAGCCCGGGTCGGAGGCCACGAAGCCGACGACCTTGACGACCCGCGCGATCCGGTCCAGATCGCCGACGACGGACTTCACCGCGGCGAGCGCGTTGAGCGCGCAGATCCGCGCCAGCTCCTTCGCCCGCTCCGGGTCGACCTCCGCCCCGACCTTGCCCGTCTCGGCCAGCTTCCCGTCGACGATGGGCAGCTGCCCCGACGTGTACACGTACGCCCCGGACCGTACGGCCGGCTGGTACGCGGCCAGCGGCGGCACCACCTCGGGCAGCGTCAGCCCGAGTTCGGCCAGCCGCGACTCGACCGTACCGCTCATGCCTGCTTCTCCCGCTTGAGGTACGCCACCAGCTGCTCGGCGTTGCCCGGACCCGGGACGACCTGGACGAGCTCCCAGCCGTCCTCCCCCCAGGTGTCGAGGATCTGCTTGGTCGCGTGCACGAGCAGCGGCACCGTCACGTATTCCCACTTCTTCGCCATACGGCGACTTTAGTGCCTCGCCGACGCCCTCCACCCCGGTCCGGCCCCGCCGCCCGCGCACCCCAACCGGGCGGCCACCCGAGTGGCCGGGCCGCCTAGTGGTTAGGCTCGCAAGGGTGAGCCCTCAACAGTCATCAGCCGTCAGGCTCCACATCGTGACGGGCAAGGGCGGCACGGGAAAGACCACGGTCGCCGCCGCGCTGGCCCTCGCCCTCGCGGCGGAGGGCCGCAGCGTGCTGCTCGTCGAGGTCGAGGAGCGCCAGGGCATCGCCCAGCTCTTCGAGACCGACGCGCTGCCGTACGCGGAGCGCAGGATCGCCTCCGCGTCCGGCGGCGGCGAGGTGCACGCCCTGGCCATCGACGCCGAGCTGGCGATGCTGGACTACCTCGACATGTTCTACAAGCTCGGCCGGGCCGGCCGCGCCCTGCGGAAACTGGGCGCGATCGACTTCGCCACCACCGTCGCCCCCGGCCTGCGGGACGTACTGCTCACCGGCAAGGTGTGCGAGGCCGTCCGCCGCAAGGACAAGGCGGGCTGGCCGGTGTACGACGCGGTCGTGCTCGACGCCCCGCCCACCGGCCGGATCACCCGCTTCCTCAACGTCAACGACGAGGTCGCGGGCCTGGCCAGGGTCGGCCCGATACACAATCAGGCCCAGTCCGTGATGCGCGTGCTCAAGTCGCCGCAGACCGCGATCCACCTGGTGACGCTGCTGGAGGAGATGCCCGTCCAGGAGACGATGGACGGGGTCGCCGAGCTGCGCGCGGCCGGGCTGCCGGTGGGCGCGGTGATCGTCAACATGGTCCGGCCGGTGATGCTCGGGGACGCCGAGCTGGCGCAGGTCACGGAGGCGGGCGCGGCCCTGGGCGCGGCGGCCGGCGGCAAGGGCGCCGCCAACGGAGCCGCCAAGCGCCGTACCGCCGTGGCCAAGGCGCTGTCGCAGGCGGGCCTGGGCGGCGCCCGGCGCGGCGGCGTCGCCGAACGCCTGGTCGAGCCGCTGCTCGCCCAGGCCCATGAGCACGCCGAGCGCGTGGTCCTGGAACGCGAGCAGCGCGCCGAGATCGGCGGACTCGGCCTGCCCGTACGGGAGCTGGAGCTGCTGAGCGAGGGCATGGACCTCGGCGGGCTCTACCGGCTGGCGGAGAGCCTGCGCAAGCAGGCCGTGGCGACGCCGCCGCCCGCGGGCCGCCCGTACGACGACGGCGAACCGTCGGAAGCCGGCCCCGCCGCCGACCGAGACGACCGAGACGACCGCGATGACCGCGATGACGAGGCCGAGGTCTGAGATGAGCCTGGAGAGTCCCGTGCTGGAGATCGACCCGCTGCTGGACGACCCCAAGACCCGGATCATCGTCTGCTGCGGATCGGGCGGCGTCGGCAAGACCACGACCGCCGCCGCGCTGGGCGTACGGGCCGCCGAGCGGGGCCGTACGGCCGTCGTGCTCACCATCGACCCGGCCCGGCGGCTCGCCCAGTCGATGGGTCTGACCGAACTCGACAACACCCCACGTGAGGTGGCCGGAATTGATCGGTCCGCCGGTGGCACCCTGCACGCGATGATGCTCGACATGAAGCGGACCTTCGACGAGGTCGTGGTCCAGCACTCGGATCCGCAGCGGGCCAGGGCGATCCTGGAGAACCCCTTCTACCAGTCGCTGTCGGCCGGTTTCGCGGGCACGCAGGAGTACATGGCGATGGAGAAGCTGGGCCAGCTGCGGGCCCAGGACGCCTGGGACCTGATCATCGTCGACACCCCGCCGAGCCGCAGCGCGCTGGACTTCCTGGACGCGCCCAAGCGCCTCGGCTCCTTCCTCGACGGCAGGTTCATCAAGCTGCTGATGGCCCCGGCGAAGGTCGGCGGCCGGGCCGGGGTGAAGTTCCTGAACATGGGGATGTCGATGATGACCGGCACCCTCAGCAAGGTGATGGGCGCCGGGCTGCTGCGGGACGTGCAGACCTTCGTGGCCGCCATGGACACGATGTTCGGCGGCTTCCGCACCCGCGCCGACGCCACATACCGCCTCCTCCAGGCCCCGGGCACGGCCTTCCTCGTGGTCGCGGCGCCGGAGCGGGACGCGCTGCGCGAGGCGGCGTACTTCGTGGAGCGCCTGGCCGCGGAGGACATGCCACTGGCCGGCCTCGTACTCAACCGGGTGCACGGCAGCGACGCCGCCCGGCTCACCGCCGAGCGCGCGCTGGCCGCGGCGGAGGCCCTGGAGGACGCGGTCGCGGACGCGGCGGAAGAGGCAGCGGCCGCCAAGGACCGTACCGACGGCGGCGACCCTGCGGAGGGCGGCCGGTCGGAAGGCGGCCGGTCCGAGGGCGGCCGATCCGAGGGCGGCCGGTCGGAAAATCTTCACGCCGACCGCATTGTGGATCTATCCCCGGGGAAAGCTGACTGCGGTACCCGCGACGGCACCCCGGACCGTACGGAAGGAGACCACCAGGACCGTACGGAAATCCTCGCCGCCGGACTGCTGCGCCTGCACGCCGAACGTATGCAGGTGGTCGCGCGTGAACGACGCACCCGCGACCGCTTTGTGTCCGTGCACCCGGAGGTGCCCATGGTCGATGTCACGGCGCTGCCCGGCGACGTGCACGACCTGGAGGGGCTGCGGGCGATCGGTGAACGGCTGGCGGGCGGTCAGCCGGCCGCCGCGTAGTCGTCCTCGTCGCCGAGCGGCAGCAGCCCGGTGCTGCGCTCGTACTCGGTACGGGCCGTCTCCAGCAGGCGACGCCAGGACGTCACCATGGGCCGGCGGCGCAGCAGCGCGCGGCGCTCACGCTCGGTCATACCCCCCCACACACCGAACTCCACCCGGTTGTCGAGCGCGTCCGCCAGGCACTCGGTCCGCACAGGGCATCCCGTGCACACCGCTTTGGCCCGGTTCTGGGCCGCACCCTGGACGAAAAGCTCATCCGGATCTGTCGTCCTGCACGCGGCCTGCGTGCTCCAGTCGGTTACCCAGCTGCTCATGCTGGCGCCGTCCTCTCCCGAATCGAGGCTCCCCCACGGCGGCAAACGGCATATTCACCGTCGCCAGTTGAGGACGTTACGGAAGGTAGGCGCGGCGCAACAGCCCTTTCAGGCCCAATCTTGCATGGCCCGAATGGACTATGCGTGCCCGGCAGATCACCCAACGGAGTGAGTGACGACAAACCGGATTCATGGGACAAAAGGCGGCAGTTCGCGCGGCGCAGGGGGCAAGTCCCCAGACATATGCCGAATTTCAGGCAGTTCTCATCACTCACAAGAGTGACTACGGGAGACAGAGCTGCGCCCGACGATCGCGCCCTGTCCGTTACAGAGTAGGCGAACAGATGGGCGCACGTCCGGGGAATCGCCACGTAGGCTGCCTTCATGGCTCACAAGCGTTCGGGCGGGGGGCTGTCCTCAGCCCAGCAAGCCGCCAAGTTCCTCGGTGTCAGCGTGCTCGCCGGTGTGGTCCTGGCGGGAATCGCCCTGCCGGCCGCCGGCGCCCTCGGCCTGTCGGCGAAGGGGACGGCCTCGGGCTTCGACGACCTCCCCGGGGAACTCAAGGCGCCCCCGCTGAGTCAGGCGTCGAAGATCCTCGACGCCAACGGCGGTCTGATCGCGACCGTTTACTCGCGTGACCGCACGGTCGTCCCGATCACGAAGATGAGCCCGAACATCCTCCAGGCGATAGTCGACATCGAGGACTCCCGCTACTACGAGCACGGGGCCCTCGACCTCAAGGGCATCCTGCGCGCGATGAGCCACAACGCCTCCGACGGCGGCACCCAGGGCGCCTCCACGCTCACCCAGCAGTACGTGAAGAACGTCTTCGTGGAGGAGGCTGGCGACGACCCGGACAAGGTCGCCCAGGCCACCCAGCAGACCGTCGGCCGCAAGATCAAGGAGATGAAGTACGCGATCCAGGTCGAGAAGGAACTCGGCAAGAAGAAGATCCTGGAGAACTACCTCAACATCACCTTCTTCGGCGAGCAGGCGTACGGCATCGAGGCCGCCTCGCAGCGCTACTTCAGCAAGCACGCCAAGGACCTGAACCTCAACGAGGCCGCCCTGCTGGCCGGTCTGGTGCAGTCGCCGAGCCGTTACGACCCCATCAACGACGAGCAGGAGGCGCTCAAGCGGCGCAACATCGTGCTCGCGCGGATGGCCCAGCTCAAGGACATCACCCCGGCCCAGGCCGAGGCCGCCAAGAAGGCCCCGCTCGGTCTCAAGATCAGCTCGCCGAAGAACGGCTGCATCACCGCCGTCAACGGCGCCGGCTTCTTCTGCGACTACGTGCGCGAGACCTTCCTGCAGAACGCCGCCTTCGGCAAGACGAAGGAAGCCCGCGCCAAGACCTGGAACACCGGCGGTCTGACCATCAGGACCACGCTCCAGCCGCAGGCGCAGAAGTCGGTGCTCAACGGCATCAGCAAGCACGTCTACAAGAGCGACAAGATCGCCGCCGCGGTCACCCTGGTCCAGCCCGGCACCGGCAAGGTCGTCGCCATGGGCCAGAGCAGGCCGTACGGCTTCGGCACGCACGAGACGCAGATCAACTTCTCGGTCGACCAGCGGATGGGCGGTGGCCTCGGCTTCCAGAACGGTTCGACGTTCAAGCCGATCACCGCGGCGGCGGCCCTGGAGGCCGGGTACAAGCCGGACCAGACGTACCCCTCGCCGAACAAGATGGACTACCCCGACGTCACCAACTGCGACGGCGCCACGGTCCACGACCCCTCGCCGACCAAGAACGAGGACCCCTCGGAAGAGGGCCCCTACGCGATGCCCGAGGCGCTGAAGAAGTCGATCAACACGTACTTCCTCCAGCTCGAAGCGAGCGTCGGTCTGTGCCCGATCGTGAAGATGGCCGAGAAGCTGGGCGTCGGGCGGGCCGACGGCAAGCCGCTGGACCAGATCGCCTCGCTCACCCTCGGCTCCAACGAGGTCTCGCCGCTGACCATCGCGGCCGCGTACGCCGCCTTCGCCAACCGCGGTGTCTACTGCACGCCGATCGTCATCAACTCGGTGATCACCTCGACGGGCAAGCACCTGAACGTGCCGAAGTCGATCTGCTCGCAGGCGATGTCCCAGAAGACCGCCGACACCCTCAACACCATGCTCAAGGGCGTGGTCGACGACGGTACGGGTGAGGCGGCCAACCTCGACGGACGCGAGACGGCCGGCAAGACCGGTACGACCGACGAGCGCTGGGCCGCCTGGTTCGCGGGCTACACGCCGAACATGGCCGCCGCCGTGTGGATGGGCGACCCGGAGCGCAAGCACAAGATGATGGACATCACCATCGGCGGCCACTACTACGACAAGGTCTACGGCGCCGACGGCCCCGCGCCGATCTGGAAGGACGCGGTGAGCGGCGCGCTGGACGGCCAGCCCTCGCCCAGCTTCGTCACCGTGCCGCTGAACGTGCCGGACAAGAACACGACGCCGCCGACGAACGATCCGGGAGACGGCACCCAGCCGGGCGACGACGGCAAGTACCACGGCCCGGGCCACGGGCACCAGACCGGGGGCGTCACGGTGATGGGCGCCACGAACGGGGCCATCACCGGCGGCACCACCGGCACGGTCGGCGGCGTCGACGGGGCGGCGACCGCGGGCGGCGGGACGACCGACGGCGCGGCGACCGGCGGGGGGACGACCACGGACGGGTCGACGGGGGGCGGGGAGCAGCCGCCGTTCACGCTGCCGTCAGGGGCGATCGGCGGGGACGCGGGCGGGACGAGATAGCGGGTCCGGCGGGTGGTGGGCCGGCGGCTGGCGGGTCGGCGGGTGGCTGGCGGGTCGGCGGCTCCGGCGGGTCGGCGGGTTGGCCTGAGGTGACGGCCGGGAGGTAGCGGCCGGCGGTTGGCGGCCGGGAGGTATCGGCCGGAGCGAAGACATGGGTAAGGGGCGCCTCACAGGGTGGGGCGCCCCTTACATGTGCTGGGGGTGCGGGGTGCCGTCGGGGGCTCAGCCGGCCAGCTGGCGGCGTACCTCCGCGGCGACCCGGCCGCCCTCCGCGAGCCCGGCGACCTTGGGGTTGACGACCTTCATCACCGCGCCCATCGCCTGGGGGCCGGTGGCGCCGGACTCCGCGACCGCCGACCGTACGATCTCCGCCACCTCCTCGTCCGTGAGCTGCTTCGGCAGGTACTCCGCGAGCACCTCGCCCTCGGCCAGCTCACGCTTCGCGGACTCCGCACGTCCACCCTGCGCGAAGGCGTCCGCCGCCTCGCGCCGCTTCTTCGCCTCCTTGGCGATCACCTTCAGCACCTCGTCGTCGGAGAGCTGCCGGGCCGTCTTCCCCGCGACCTCCGCGTTGGTGATCGCGGAGAGGGTGAGGCGGAGGGTGGCGGAGCGCAGTTCGTCACGGCCCTTGATCGCCGTGGTGAGGTCGTCCTGGAGTCGCTGCTTGAGGGTGGTGGTCATACGGCCGATTTTCGCACCCTAAGGAGACGGGTGCGCCGCATTAAGCGCGGGGGGGCTCCCAGGGGCCGCCCCTGGGAGTGCGGAGGGGAGTCCTGGGGACCCTCCCTGGCCGCCCCTCCTCGGCACCTTGGCGTCTTGGGCGCCTTGTCACCGTGGCACCTTGGCGGCCTATGGCACGGACGCCGTCCGGACTCTGACACGATGGGAGCATGCGCGCGCGATACGGAATCCCTCTCGGTGTGACGGCGGCCGGCGTGGCCTGTGTGGCGTACGCGGCCGGTTTCGAGGCGCGGTCCTTCCGCCTGCGACGCGTGGAGATCCCGGTGCTGCCCGAGGGCATGCGGCCGATCCGCGTCCTCCAGCTCTCCGACATCCACATGGTGTCCGGCCAGAAGAAGAAGCGCCGCTGGCTCCAGTCGCTCGCCGGACTGCGTCCCGACCTCGTGGTGAACACGGGCGACAACCTGTCGGACCCCACCGCCGTACCCGAAGTGCTGGACGCGCTGGGCCCATTGATGGAGTTCCCCGGCACGTACGTCTTCGGCTCGAACGACTACTACGGCCCCAAGTTCCGCAATCCGGGCCGCTACCTGGCGGAGAAGGCCCGCGGTCAGCACGGGCTCAACGGCAAGAGCCACAGCGCGCACGGCGTCATCCGCAACCCGTGGGGCGACCTGCGGGACGCCTTCGACGCGGCCGGGTGGGTCGGCCTCAGCAACTCCCGCGGCCGCCTCAAGCTCGACCACGGCCCCGTACTGGGCCTGACCGGCCTGGACGACCCGCACATCAAGCGCGACCGTTACGCCGCGGTGGCGGGCGGCCCCGACCCCGACGCCGACTTCAACCTGGCCCTGGTCCACGCCCCCTACCTGCGGGTCCTGGACGCCTTCACGGCCGACCGCTACCCGCTGATCCTGGCCGGCCACACCCACGGCGGCCAGCTCTGCATCCCCTTCTACGGCGCGCTGGTCACGAACTGCGACCTGGACACCGACCGGGTGAAGGGCCTGTCCACCCATACGGCCACGGGCTCGACGTCCTACCTCCACGTCTCCGCGGGCTGCGGCACGAACCGCTTCACCCCGGTCCGTTTCGCGTGCCCTCCCGAGGCCACGCTCCTCACCCTGACCCCGGCCCCCCGAAACCGGATTTCTCCTCAGGCCCCGGGTCCGCTAAAGTAAACCCCGTTGCACCGGGGTGTGGCGCAGCTTGGTAGCGCGCTTCGTTCGGGACGAAGAGGCCGTGGGTTCAAATCCCGCCACCCCGACGGTATAGCAGCAGGTCAGGGCCCTGATTCCTCCGGGAATCGGGGCCCTGATTCGTTCCCGGGGGCGTCTTGGGAGCCATTTGGAAGCCAACCTTCACATCCGGCTCCCGGGCGGGAGCGGCCCGGCTGGGCAGGACGCCTGAGACGGCCCGAGCAACGGCGCTACGGTCGCCCCCACGGATTGCCAACCCGGGGGAGGCCACATGCAGGACAGATCAGCGGAACAGGGTTCGGGGGCCGTAACGACGTCCGGAACTCTCATCGCCGGAGAAGTACCGCTGACCGAGGTCATGTGGCCAAGCTCCGGCAGAACCGACCCGTCTTCCACTCCGAAGCGGACCTCCAGCACAGCTTCGCGCGCGTGCTGTGGGAACTGGCGCCCAAGATCCAGTCCAGGCTGGAAGTGCGCCAGAACGCACCCGACGCCACCGACGCCGAATACCTAGACGTCCTCTGCATCGGCCCCTCAACCCGCACGCCATCGAGTTCAAGTACCACGGCGCAGTGGACCGGAACGGCCGGGCAGCCGGAGCGAAGGCCTCAGGTCAGGGCACTCTTACGCGCTCGTCAAATGTCCGCAAAGCCGCAGGGTGTTCATGCTGGATCAGCCGGATTTGGCCCCGCCGGGCGCGAGACCGGAATGGTCAACTCCAGCTGCCGGTGCCTAGCCTGTCCTGCGCACACCCTGTGAACTCTATGTGGGGGGAACCGCATGAAACACAGTCCGAATCGCCGTGCCATGGCGCTGACCGCAGTCGTCGGCGCGGCGATGGGCCTGGCGCTCACCGGGGTCGCCGCCGTCCCGGCGCAGGCAGACGACCAGCCGGTCATCGCCCTCCAGCAGATCGCGCCGGTCGCGGTCTCCCCGGCCATCCTGGCCGGGGTATCGAAGACCGCGATGCCCTACCTCTCGTTCGCGACCACGGCGAAGAGCCTGAGCACCAGCGCCACGCTGACGATCGACGTGACGAAGCTCTCCAAGATCGCGAGCGTGACGTTCTCGGGCAACTGCACGGTGGTCCAGCACGTCGCCAGCTGCGGGGAGTTGTTCTACTACGACGACCTGACCGGTGTCGGCGCGATCGGCGCCGAGACCCAGATGACCGTGAAGGCGAAGGCCGGCGCGCCGGTCGGGTCGTCCGGCGGCTACACGATCAGCGGCACCGCGAACAACGCGGCGATCGTCGGCGGCCAGGGCACGGTGGAGATCGGCGGACCGGCCTACAACCAGGCCCAGCCGACGAACCTGACCGACCTGGCGGTCGGGTCGACCGTCAACGAGCCGGTGCGCTTCACCAACATCGGCGACCGCGCTGCGGACGGCACGCAGGTGCTGCTGTGGGCGTCACCCGGGATCGGGTTCGCCAAGCACTTCGCCAACTGCGAGTACAGCGCCGATGGCGGCCCCATGGTGGCGGAGATGGCGCTGTGCACCATCCCTGGACAGGTGCTGCCGGGGGAGAAGGCCGCGCTCGCGCCGGCAGTCCGGCTGAACGTCGAATCGACCGCGTACTACACCTACCTGGACTCGATGATCGCGCCGACCGGTGACCCTGGCATCCAGCAGTCGGCCGCGGGGCACCAGTGGGCGCAGGGCGCCGGCGGCCAGCTGACGCTGAAGGTCATCACGCCCGGAGCCGCCAACGACGCGCCGTCCGGCGTCGTGTCGCTGTCCGAGCGCGGCACGCACGGCAACTACCGCATCACCAGCCTGCAGGCCGCCAACACGGCGGACTTCTCGGTGACCGGCGCAAGCGCCACCGCGGCCGAGGGCGACACCGTGACGCTGGACTTCGCCATGACCAACAACGGTCCCGCGACCATCTTCTACCGCAGCGGCGACATCGTCGGCATCGTCGACGTCCAACTGCCGCCGGGCACATCGCCCGTCAGCTCCTCCGCCAACTGCCATCAGCAGGGCGGTGGGTACTACTGCTCGAGTCAGAGCATCGTCTCGAGGGCCGGCGCCGTCACGGACTTCTCCCTCACCCTGCGCGTCGACCAGGTGATCCCGGGCGCCCAGGGCTCCGTCTCCATGGACTGGGGCCCGGCCGGGCACCCGGCGTTCGACACGAACACATCGAACGACACGGCCGCGCTCACCGTCAACTGACCCCGTCCCCACGCCCGGAGGGCCGGTTCCCGCCACGGGAACCGGCTCTCCGGCCTTGAGCACCCACTTGCGGAAGCCCATCTAGATGCAATACCACTGACTTAACGGCGCGAGCGAGCCCTTGATCTGCGGCGATGCCCTCGATGGCGGGCTCTGGAAGGCTGCAAAGTCACCAGTACTGCCGCCCGAGCCGGTCGGCTACACCGTCGCGCACGCGCTGGCCGCGGACCATCTGCGGCAGGGGCTCGACGTGATCGCCGAGTGCGTCAACCCGATCGCTGCCTCCCGCGGCGGCCGACTCGGCCTGGCCAACGACCTGGAAGTGCTGTTCGCCGAGGTCAAGATGGTGTGCTCCGATCCGGCCGAGCACCGACGGCGGAGCAACCGGGCGCACCGTGCGCATCCCGGGTCTGCCAATGCCCTCCTGGGCCGACATCAAGGACCTTGCCTACGAGGCCTGGCCACGGGACCACATCGTGGGTGGATACCGCGCGCCGGACCGTCGAGGAGTGTGTACGTGAAATCCGCGAACAGCTTCCAGTCGCCGGTTCCGGACGGGTCCGGCGTTAACCAGCCGTGGAAACACGAGCGATGGACAGGTCAAGCCGCTCCGAGCTGAGACGAGCGGCAACACGTGCCTGGCCGCGACCCGTGAGCGGAAGAGCGGAGCCCTGCTTCGCAGCCGAGACCCGAAGAACCCATCACGCCCTGGAGCGCGGGAAACACCGTCCCGGAGAGAGTGATCACCGCCGCACGTCCACGGTGGGGCCGAGCAGTTCCAGCGCCTCCTCCCAGCGGAACCGGTCAGCGCCCCAGCCCGCCTTCGCCGGATGCGACTCGCGGGAATGACCAGGATGCCCATCCCGCGCAGCCGGGCCGTTGTCGAAGAACACCATGCCGACGCAAGAGCAGCGTTCTTGGGCGGCAGCGTCGTGATGGAACGCCGAACCGAGAAGTCCGACCTCGACATCGTGGTGTGCTGTGCCGGGCCGTGAATCCAGCAGCCCAGTCGGCGAGCTTTCCCCGCCGATCCACAAGGGTGTCATCGAGGTCAAAGAGAACCAGAGGGCGCCGCACATCCGCACCCTAATTCGCGCGGGCCGGCCCTACATCACCGGCGGAACACCAGTCAGTCGACTGGATCGTCAATCCACCGGAACCAGGCCCGTTCGCCCTCGACATGCAGCAAGAACTCAGCCACCGGCCCCGCCGGTGCGACAAGCTGGAGCTTCACGTTGATCTCGCCAACCACAGAGTCCCACTCGTCCCGGTCCTCCTCTTCGGTCAGCGCCAGTTCACGTTCGAACAGCGGCTTCACCTCGGCGAAGCCTGCCGTCGGCACGAAGCGCCCGGACAGCCAGGGGAAGTCGCCCTCCTCAACGAGGATCTCGCCGACCACCTCCTCTCCCCGGCGAAGCCGCCAGATGTCTCCCTCGTTCCACACCTCAACCACCCCTCCACACTCCCGAGTCGATACTGCGGAGCCTTCCACGGAGGTCTGACACAGCCCGCAGGACAACACTGATCACCAGGGTCCGGCAGCCTCCGGCTGACGGACCCCCAACCTGTCGCTCATCGCTCTTCATCCGCTCCACTTCGTTCCCAAATTAACGAACTGGGGCGACCAGCAGCCTTGGCAAAATTCGCCCAGCCTCATCACCGATCGCATGACCGGCGCATCCTGCCACGCCTCCCGCATGGAAGAGCGGCCGCGTGAAGCAGTCACCAGCAGCCGCCTTGTCCTTCTCGCGCACCCTTCCCGTACATGGACTTGCCCGCCAACCTCAGCGAGGACTTCGCTCCGCCATGCTGACGCCCATGAAGGGCGATCTGAACTACCGCCGCCGGGTCCAGGACCGCCTCTGACCCGCCGCTACCCGTAGGCCGTTGTCACGGACTACTTCCCCGGCCCTGTCGCTGCCGCAACTGGCAATCGACCTCAACGCCGCCGATGCTGGCGCACGAGCGGCACCCACGTCCTCATGCAGGCCAAAGCACAAAGGAGGTCGACCTCAGTCCGAGTTCCCGGCGTTCGCCGCTTCCGACACGCTGCCCAGCCAGAGGACATCGCGGGCGCGCGTCATCGCGACGAAGAGCTGGCGCCGGGCAAGTTCCTGACGCTCGCGGGCGGCCTCCGCACTCCCTTCGCCCGTGGGCACTGCCGTGTCCCATCGCGGGAGGTAGACCCGTTTGAACTCCAGTCCCTTTGAACGGCGGTAGCTGCCGAGCTTTACGCCGGGCACCGAGTGGCCGTCGTAACGCTCCAGCAGGAAGACCGGAATGCCGAACTGGGCAAAGAGCCACTGGTAGTGGTCCATGGTCCGCTTGGACGAGCACAGCACGGCTGAGTCCGCCTGCTGCTCGGCGTCAAGGCTGTTCAATACCTCGACCAGCGCTTTGTCGTGCTCTTCAGACGTCGACCGCTCGACCCGCTCCACCACGCCGTCGTGATGGATGAGTTCGACGTCGCGCCTTCCCGACAGGCGTACGCCGTCGATGTCTTCGAAGGAGTCCCCCGCGACGCCCTCCAGTGCGGTGTCAAGGATCTCCTTGGCGTTGCGGTAGTTGGTACGCAGCACCTGGCCTCGGTCCCCGCGGACCTCAATGCCCGCGTCGGACAGCCGGAAGCCACCGGGGTAGACGGCCTGTTGGCCGTCGCCCACCAGCAGCAGCCCGTTCGGCGCGTCACCGACCAAGGCGTGCAGGAGCCTGGCTCCGACGAGTGTGAGGTCCTGCACCTCGTCGGCGATCACCGCGGCGTACGGCGGTATGGCGCCGCCCTGCACTTCTGCCAGCGCGAGGGAGAGAAGGTCGTTGAAGTCATGCACCCCGCGTTCCGCACGGATCGACTCGTATGCCTGGTAGAGGGCCCAAACGGCCTCCTTGTGGCGGCTTCGCAGCACCGTATGGCGGCCACGCCGCCGTACGGCGACATAGTCGGCGAAGGTCGTGATGCCGCGGCCCTTGATGACGTACGCGATCTCGTCGTGCCAGTACTGCGGCTGGGGGACAAGCTCGGCCAGAGCACTCTCGCGGCCCACGCGTTTCCACGCCAGGCTGAATGCGGTCTCCGCCTTCTCCCCGTTCACGTTCAGCTGCACGGCCCGTGCTCGCAGGTAGTCGAAGGCCCAGGCATGCAGGCTGTGGAAATCGACCCGGTTCGCGACGTGCGGGGCCACGGAGGACAGGAACGTCTGCTGGACCCGTGGCAGGTTGCTCGCGAACGTCACATACAGCACGCGGCCCGTCGTGCGCTGGGCCAGGTGGGCCGTGCGGTGCAGGGCGACCACCGTCTTGCCGGTACCGGCCGGGCCACTGATCCTGGCGGGCCCCGCCCAATTGCGGCGGACCAGCGCGACCTGGTCGGGGTGGAGGAACGTCATCCACCGCTCGATGGGTGCGCGCATCGCCTCGTCGAGGGCGGCATTCCGCATTGCCTCGATGTCAAAGAGCCCGAGCGGTTCGGCGTCAGGTGCCCCTGCGCCTGCCGGCAGCGCGGCCTCCGAGACCGACGAGTTCTCGTACTCCGGGAGGGTCCGCTCCAGATGTTCGGCGACAGCTCGCACCATGGGCGGAAGGAGCCGACGACTGCCGGCCAGGAGCCATGGACCGACCTCACGCTCCCCGAGAAGATGGATTCTTCCCAACGACGCCGCGTCGACCTGCTTCCCGGCGAAGACCATGAGCGGTTGCACGGCCACAGGAGACATCCCGAATTCCGCCAACGCATCCTCGACCGTGCGCGTCACCCCCAGAAGCCTCTGAACGTCGTCGTTACGCGCTTCACCGGCGGAAGCGAGTCCGCCGGCGACAACAAGCGGGTCGGCCCGCCAGTCCTTGACGTCGATCACGAAGACGCCGGCGGGGCCGATCAGCAGCATGTACACGTTCGCCGCCTGCCTGCCCGGCCAATGGCGGTCCACGAGAAGCCGCCAGCCCGCCCGGCCGGTCAAGGTGAGGAGTTGCGCGGCCGCCTGCCGCTGCTCCTCGCTCGCGCCTTCCCACCGCCGGGCTTCGTGCCGCGCGGCCTGCCACTGCTCTCTTAGCAACCGCTCCTGGCGTCGCGCCTCCTGAGCCCTTCGTCCCACCGATCCGCCCGTCCCCACGGCCCCCACCCCTTTCACACGGCGCAACGATCATAGAACGCTGCGCAATAGCGCCGGCAGGCCGAGCCGTCCGCCGAGCCCTGGGCTCGGCAAGCGGCCACCCCGGCGTAGCTTCCCGCTACCGGCCGTTGAGAACATGGCGGCAGACACGGCAGTACATGGCGGCGAACCGCCCGTACCTGCGCATGAGCTGACCGCACCCGGAGCACGGCCCGAGCTCCCACGGCGGGCACCCCAGCGCGTACGACGCCGCGACACGCTCCACGTCGGTGACCCGCAAGGGGTCTCGGGGCCGCTGGACAGGCAATCGGGGAAGGGTGAAGCCTCCGGTCGACTGGCCGAGATCGCGGAGCGGGCGAGCGTCGTCGGCGAACCAACCGTCCTCCCCGGCGCGGCAAGTGCGGTCGAGCTCCAGCTCGGCGAAGGTGATCCGATCGTCGTCCTCTTGGGCCGGGGCCTCGGGCGGGAGTGTTTTCTCCCCGACCAACTCCTCCCAGATGGCGCGGTCGTCGGCCGACACCCACATGTGACGGCCGGCACGGCCGCCGCCACGGTTCGGCACGTAGACCGGAACGCTCTCGCCCGTGGCGCTCTGCAGGACCAGGTCCTCCACGTGCACCGGTCTCTTCTCCGGCAGGCACAGCGCCGGCACGAACCAGTCCGCGTGCATGGCCCCGCAGTGACCGGCCCCCTCGCTGATGAGGCAGTGGCGTTCGCTGCTCGGCACGCACTTCCAGACCTGGAGGTGCCGGTATCCACCGCGGATCAGCATCTCCTTGCCATCGGCGATGTCCTTCCAGGGCATGTCGTCGACACGGACCCACGGCGCCCGGTCGATCAGGGACGCGGTGCGGTCCTTGGCGACCCACAGCGGCGTGATCCCGTGGTCCACGGCGTTGGCCGACCGCCGGTGCACGCTGCTCGGGCTGAGATGGTGGTACTGGATCTCCCACCCGATCCGTAGGCCGTCGGGCCCGGTGACGATGGCATCCGAGATACTCCGCCGGTTGGCCGTGGCCACCTCGGACTCGGCCTCCAGGCCGAACTCGATGGCGGTGTCGACGACCCTGTCCTTCGTGGCCTTGTGCTGTGCGCTCTCCGCCGGGGTCTCTTTGTGGGTTACCG
Source organism: Streptomyces sp. NBC_00223 (assembly GCF_036199905.1). NCBI lineage: Bacteria > Bacillati > Actinomycetota > Actinomycetes > Kitasatosporales > Streptomycetaceae > Streptomyces > Streptomyces sp. NBC_00223. The sequence goes on from NZ_CP108109.1 coordinate 3,642,724, forward strand.
GTAGATGGGAGGCGACCAGAGGCCGGCTGCCGCCGACCCGGCCACGGCGGACGAACATCCAGGGCGACTTGCCGCCCGATTCCGAAAGGCATTTCTCCCCGCGGTGATGTGCGAGGCATTCAAGCAGTCGCGGGTCGCGCTCGGCGACGCTCGCGGTGATCTCACGGAGCAGGTCGGGTCGCCCAGGGTAACCGAGGTCAGGCAGCGACAAGTTGATCTCTATGCCATACCGGGTGTGCCACACGCCGTTAGCCATCCCTCAATGGTAGAAGGGGATACTGACATTGGCAGGGTTAGCGGGTTCCCGCGGTCGGCCGCCGTGCGGCAGTAGGATCAAGTTCCTTGCTTGCCAGCTTGTTTATCCCGCATCCCGATGAGTTCGCTTTCTGAAAACACCTGCGCCCAGCGCACATTCGACCTCAGCCAGGCGCAGCTACTCGCCTCGGGGCGTTGGCGGGCTTCATCTCACTGATGCGTTGCCTCTGCTCCCCACCGGTCCTGGACGACTTGGGGTGATGTCATCCATGCGCCCAACGCCGCCGCGGTGCGGCCGTCGACTGGGCGCCCAGGCGGTACGACCCCAAAAGAGGAGTCGGGGAGCTGAACGACAGCAACGTGGGCGTCAGTACCAACGCAGCACTGCATGACGACCCGCACTATCCCGTTGACAACGTCAACGCAATGCTGCCACTCTTCTCGATACCAGAAGGTGTACACTCCCCGCGGGGATACAGCCACCTTGCGCTCGGACGAGGCAGATGGGGAGGGCCGATGGGCATGGAGACGATCGCGGGACGGTTCCAGATCACGGGGATCGTGGGGCGCGGGAACATGGGCGAGGTGCACCGCGCCGAGGACCTCCAAGCAGCCCCGAACTCCCCGCACCGCGAGGTCGCCGTCAAGACCGTACTGCGCGGCAGGACCGGTGTCGCGGTCGATGCTTCGGGCCCCGGGAAAGAAGTGGACCGTTTCCGCCGCGAAGTGCGGATCATGCGGATGCTGTCCCAGGGACACCCCAACCTCACCCTGCTGATCGGCGGCGGCGTGGACCAGACGCCGGGTGGAAGCGGACTGCCCTACCTGGCCATGGAGCTGCTGGACGGCCATCCGCTGGCAGACCTTATCGACGAGGAGCCCCAGCTCCCGGTCTCCTGGGCCGCCGCGATCGGGGCGCAAATCGCCGCCGGTCTCACGGCCGCGCACACGGCCGGAGTCGTCCACCGCGACCTGAAGCCGGCCAATGTGATGTTGACCCAGGACGGCACCGTCAAAGTCCTCGACTTCGGCATGGGCTCGATCGTCGACGATCCCGACCAGACGCGCCTGACCAGCACGGGCGTCAGCATCGGCACGGCCCGTTACATGGCGCCTGAGCAGTTCCGGGCCGAGCGGGTCTCCGCCCTGGCGGACCTCTACGCGCTCGGCTGCATCATGTACGAACTGTTGATCGGACAGCCGCCGTTCTCCGCCAAGACCCCCTATGAGCTGTCCGAGCAGCACCAGCACGCGAAGCCGCCGCAGCTGACCCTCGTACGCCCGGATCTGCCGTCCGAGCTGGTCCGGCTTGTGGACCGTCTCCTGGAGAAGGACGCCGAACTGCGACCCGAGAACGCCGCACTGGTCCGCGAGGTGCTGGTCCCCCTCGCGTTCGCGTCGGACGACACGGCCGCCCTGCTCGCTCCGCACTGGCAAGTGATGGACCCGGTGGCGCGGCTGCGCGCCCTGCTGCCCGAGCCTGCCCCCGCCGAGCCCGCGCCCGCGCCTCGCAGGGAGCCGCGCCTGCCGGAGGCGATGGACGTCTTCGGTATCCACGCCGACCTGGTCAGGGAGTACGAGAACTTCACCAAGAGCGCGACGGTGGTACGGGACGCTCGTATTGAGGGCTTCGTCAACGAGGACCTGGCCGCGAAGTCGCAGTGGCCCGATCCGTGGCTGTCGCTGAACCCGTTCTTCGCCGACGGCGGGCAGGTCACCGACCTGGTGCGGGACGGGGTGCTGCATCCCCGGTGCGCGGAGATCTTCCAGGCGGGGAAGAAGGAGACCTCCCTCCGTCCGGACGGCCGACCGCTGACCTTCCATCGCCACCAGCGGGAGGCTGTCGAGGCGGCGCAGGCGGGCGACTCCTATGTGCTCACCACGGGTACCGGTTCGGGCAAGTCGCTGGCGTACATCGTTCCGATAGTGGACCGAGTGTTGAAGGAGCGTCAAGCGGCGGGGCCGGGTGCGGGAGGTCGGGTACGCGCGATCGTCGTCTACCCGATGAACGCGCTCGCCAACTCGCAACTGATGGAGCTGGAAAAGTATCTGCGCCACGGTTTCGGAGCGGGCCGCGAGCCGGTCACCTTCGCCCGCTACACCGGCCAGGAGTCCGACGAACAGCGCCGAGAGCTGCGCAAAAACCCTCCAGATATCCTGCTGACCAACTACGTGATGCTGGAGCTGATGCTGACCCGGCCGGACGATCGCTCCAGCCTGATCCGCATGGCCGAGGGGTTGCAGTTCCTCGTCTTCGACGAGTTGCACACTTACCGGGGCCGACAGGGCGCAGACGTGGCGTTTCTGATTCGGCGGGTCCGTGAGGCCTGCCGGGCATCGGCGGCCCTTCAGTGCATCGGCACCTCGGCGACCATGTCCACCGAAGGCACCTGGGAGGAACAGCAACGCGAGGTGGCCAAGGTCGCCGGGCGGCTGTTCGGAACGACGCTACTGCCGAAGCGGGTCATCGGGGAGACCCTGGTCCGTGCGACCGAGGAGGCCCCCGCACACGTGCCCGCCGAGCGGCTGCGGGTGCCGGCATCTCCCCGTTCGTACGAGGCACTGACAAAGGATCCGCTCGCCCGCTGGATCGAGTCCCGATTCGGTCTGGAGCGCGAGGAGGGTACGGAGCGGCTACGCCGTTGTTCCCCTGTCACCATCGAGACGGCCGCGGCCGAGCTCAGCGCCCAGTCCGGGGTGGCCGAGGAGGCCGTGCGTGGGGCAATCCGGACGACCCTGGAGGCGGGTTCGCAGGCCAAGCATCCGGTGACGGAACGACCGCTGTTCGCGTTCCGACTGCACCAGTTTCTCTCCAAGGGCGACACCGTCTACACGACGCTCGAGGATCCGCTCACCCGGCCGCTGACCCGCACCTACCAGCTGGAGCAGCCGGACAGCGACGGCAAGCTGCTGTTCCCCCTGGCCTTCTGCCGCGAGTGCGGCCAGGAGTACCTGACCGTCTGGCGTGCCGAGGAGGGCGGTACATTCCGGTATGAGCCACGCCGGAACACCTCCGCCTCAGGGGGCCGCGACGGCGAGGGCTACCTGTACCTGGGCATGCCCGGCGAGGACTACGAGTGGCCGGCCGATCCGCAGAAGGCCGTGGACGACCGGCGGTTGCCGGAATCATGGCTGGAGCCGGACACACAGGGCATGACGGTCGTCAAGAAGTCGTACCGGCCCCGGGTGCCCAAGCGCGTCATCGTGGACGCATTCGGAAACGAGTCCGTCGAGGGGCTGGTGGCGGCATTCGTCCCGGCGCCGTTCCTCTTCTGTGTGCACTGCCAGGTCTCTTACGAGCAGACCCGAGGCCGCGACTTCGCCAAACTGGCCACCCTGGACCAGGAAGGGCGCTCATCGGCCGCCTCGCTGATCTCCGCGTCGATCGTGAAGTCTCTGCGGGCGGTGCCCGCGGGGAGCCTCAGTAAGGAGGCGCGCAAGCTGCTCACCTTCGTCGACAACCGGCAGGACGCTTCACTGCAGGCCGGCCACTTCAACGACTTCGCGCAGGTGACGCAGCTACGTGGCGCGCTGTACCAGGCCGCGGTACGGGCGGGCGAGGATGGGCTGCACCACGACGACCTCGCCGAGGCTGTTACGGGGGTGATGGGGCTCTCGCCGCTCGAGTACGCGGCCGGTACGGACCTGGCGCCGTCCATGGAGCGGCGGGCGGTCAAGGCGTTCCGTGATCTCGTGGGGTTCCGCCTCTACCGCGACCTGGAGCGCGGGTGGCGCGTCACGATGCCGAACCTGGAGCAGACGGGGCTGCTGCGGATCGATTACGAGGACTTGCACTGGATCGCCGAAAAGCCCGAGCGCTGGCAGTCCGCCCACGCCGTGCTACGGGGCGCCGACCCGGCGCTGCGCGAGGAGGTCGCCCGTACGCTGCTCGACTTCATGCGGCGCGCCCTCGCCATCGACGTGCAGTACTTCCGGGACGACTTCGACACATTGCAACGGGCGAGCGAGGAACGCCTCACCGGACCGTGGGTGCTGGGCGAGAGCGACCGGCCAGCTGTCGGCACCGCCTACCCGTACGGCTCACGGCCGGGTATGGAGCGTTCCGCGCTGTTCCTGTCGGCCCTTGGCAAGTTCGGCAAGTATCTGCGGCGGAACATGCCGGAACTTCGCGACCTGCCAAAGGACGACGTCCAGTGCGTCATTGAGGACCTGCTGAAGGTGCTGCGGGATGCGCAGCTGGTCAACGAGGTGGAGGTGGCCCCCGAACGTTCAGGACCCGCCTTCCGCCGCCGTGCAACGGACAAGCGCATCGGTTACCGGGTGTCGGCCGCCGCCCTGATCTGGCGGGCCGGCAACGGCGAGCGAGGTGCGGTCGACCCTCTGGCGCGCACGTACAGCAGCGGTGAAGGTCCCCGCGTCAACCCGTTCTTCCGCGACCTGTACAAGACCGCCGCGGCCGAATTGGCCGGCCTGTTCGCGCGGGAGCACACCGCGCAGGTCACGCCGGAGGACCGGCTGGAGCGCGAGAGGCAGTTTCGGAACGCCGAACTGCCCCTGCTGTACTGCTCGCCGACGATGGAGTTGGGCGTGGACATCTCCTCGCTCAACGCCGTGCTCATGCGCAATGTGCCGCCGACCCCAGCCAACTACGCGCAGCGGTCCGGACGGGCCGGACGCAGCGGCCAGCCCGCGCTGGTGGCCACATACTGCGCGACAGGCAACAGTCACGACCAGTACTACTTCCGCCGCTCCCAGGACATGGTGTCCGGGCAGGTGGCTCCGCCGCGCCTGGACCTTGCCAACGAGGACCTGGTCCGCTCCCACCTGCAAGGCATCTGGCTGGCGGAGACCGGCATGAAGCTGGGCGCCGCTATCCCCGACATCGTCGACGTCGCCTACGACCCGGAGACCGGCGACCGTCCCGACCCCCACATGCCGCTGCCGTTGCTCCACCACATCCGTGACCTGTCTCTGGACGAGGATGCCCGTCGGCGCGCAGTCGCTGCCGCCCGCTCCGTCCTCAGCCCGCTGATCGCGGACTTCCAGGCGACCACCTGGTGGTACGACGAATGGATCGAGGACCGGATCGAGCGGGCCCCGAACAAGTTCGACGCCTCGTTCGACCGGTGGCGCCAGCTGTTCCGGGCCGCCGTCATCGACCAGTACGAGCAGAACAGGCGCGTCGTCGACCATACCCTCACTCCGGGTGAGCAGGGCCGGGCGCGCTCCCGCCGCCGCGAGGCGGAAACCCAGACGAACCTGCTGCTGAACCGATCCACCGACAGCAAGTCGGTGATGAGTGACTTCAATCCGTACCGCTATCTGGCATCCGAGGGGTTCCTGCCCGGCTACAGCTTCCCGCGTCTTCCGCTGGCCGCGTACATCCCGCGCTCCGGCAACCGCCGTAACGCCGACGGCGACTACCTGCAGCGCCCGCGCTTTCTCGCGATCCGCGAGTTCGGCCCCGGCGCACTCATCTATCACGAGGGCGCCCGGTACCAAGTCACCCGGGTCCAGCTGCCGCCGGACGCGTCCGGCGACCTGGCAACGGCGGAGGCCCGGCGCTGCGACGGCTGCGGCTACCACTACGACGTCAAGGTCGGAGCCGACATCTGCGCGATGTGCGGGGAGCCGCTGACGGGCAAGCGCACTGGCCTCTTGCACATGCACACCGTGTACACCACACCGCGCGAGCGGATCTCCTCCGACGAGGAGGAGCGCCGCCGGGCTGGTTTCCGCCTTGAGACGTCCTACGCGTTCCAGGACCACGGTGCCCGCACAGGACGCCTCACCTCTCATGTGAGTGACGCCGACGGGAGTCCTGTCCTCGATGTCGACTACGGCGACTCGGCGACGGTCCGCATCACCAATCTCGGGCGCGTCCGCGACAAGCAAGGCGAGCCGGACGGCTACTGGCTGGACCTCGGCGACGGGCGCTGGCTCAACGACCGGGCCGCCGCGGACGCCATCGAGGGCACCGGCATGCCGGTCGTCGATGAGGGCGGCAACGAAAAGCACCGCAAGAAGCGGGTCCTGCCGTATGTGGAGGACCGCCGCAACATCCTCGTGGTCACCCTGGACGAGCCGCAGCCCGAACCGGTGGCGCTGTCGTTCCTGTACGCGCTGGAGCGCGGCATCGCGGCGGCGTTCGAACTGGAGGACTCCGAGCTGACCGCGGAGCTGCTGCCTCCGGACGACGGCCCGCGCCGCCGCATGCTGTTCACCGAGGCTGCCGAAGGCGGCGCCGGTGTCCTGCGCCGGATCCAGCACGAAAAGGAGGCCCTCGCCAAGGCCGCACGTACGGCCTTGGATATCTGCCACTTCGACGCGAAGACCGGCGAGGACCAAGGCGGGCCGACGGACCACGAGAAGTGCGCCCGCGGCTGCTACGCCTGCCTGCTGACCTACGCCAACCAGGCGCACCACCGCCAGCTGAGCCGACACGCCGCACGGCCGCTGCTGTCGCGGCTGGCCGGCGCCCACACCGAACGGGAGGACCGCGGCGAATCCCGCAGCGAGCACTTCCGCAGGCTGGCTCCGGCAGCCGCCGGCGCGAACGCCGACCCCGGCGTCGCCCCGGCGTCCTCGCTGAGCTCGCTGGAGGCGGATCTGGCGGCCCTCGTCGCACGGGGTGACATGGTCGGCTGGCTCAAGGCAAAGGGCTACCGGCTGCCGGACGAAGTCAACGTCCTCGTCCAGGTGGCCGGTGCCTGCCCGGACCTCGTCTTCAATCTGGACGGTGCCAACCTCGCCGTGTTCGTCGACATCCCCGGTCACACACCCGACTCCACCCGCGATATCGAGGCCGGCTATCGCCTGGAGGACGCGGGCTGGGATGTCCTGCGGTTCCCGACGGACGCGGACTGGGACGCCATCACGGACAACAACGCCGCCTACTTCACCATCCGTTGATCGCCTCGCTGGCTCCGACCTCTAGGAACTGAGACACTTCATGAGCCTCACATACACAGCCGGCTCGCTGGTTGCGGCCCGCGGCCGCGAGTGGGTGGTGCTGCCCGAGAGCGCCCCCGACATGCTGGTGCTGCGTCCGCTGGGCGGAAGCGAGGACGACATCGCGGCCGTCTTCCCCGCGTTCGAGGACGTGCATCCAGCCGAGTTCGCGGCGCCGAGCCCGGACGACCTGGGGGATCAGCGGGCCGCCGGTCTGTTGCGCACGGCGCTGCGCATCGGGTTCCGGTCGGGGGCGGGCCCGTTCCGCTCGTTGGCGTCCATCGCAGTGGAACCCCGCGCCTACCAGCTGGTCCCGCTGCTGATGGCACTGCGGCAACGTACCGTGCGGTTGCTGATCTCGGACGACGTCGGCATCGGTAAGACGGTCGAGGCGGGTCTGATCGCCAAGGAACTGCTCGCGCAGGGTGAGGCGACCCGGCTCGCGGTGCTGTGCTCCCCCGCACTTGCCGAGCAGTGGCAGGGCGAGCTGCGGGAGAAGTTCGGCATCGACGCCGAACTGGTCCTGGCCTCCACGGTATCCCGCCTGGAGCGCGGTCTGGAGCTGGGCCAGTCCCTGTTCGACAAGCACGCGTTCACGATCATTTCGACGGACTTCATCAAGTCGACCCGCCACCGCGAGGACTTCGTACGGCACTGCCCCGACCTGGTGATCGTCGACGAGGCCCACACGTGCGTGGCCGCTGACGACGCCGGACAGAGTGGCGCGTCATCTGGCGCGAACCAGCTCCGCTACGAGCTGCTGCGCAAGGTGTCTGCTAAGGCGGACCGTCATCTGCTGCTGCTGACCGCGACCCCGCACTCCGGCAAGGAGTCCGCCTTCCGCAACCTGCTCGGCTTGGTGCGGCCCGAACTGGCGGCTCTGGATCTGGATTCCCCGGCCGGACGGGCCAGGCTTGCCGAGCACTTCGTGGCCCGCAAGCGCGCCGACGTCCGCGAATACCTCACCAGGGAGGACGGCCTCGCCGACGACTCTCTCGCCGAGCGGACCGCCTTCCCGTCCGACCGCTGGACGAAGGACGAGCCGTACAAGCTGACCCCCGACTACCGGGCGCTGCTCGACGACGCCATCGCCTACGCCAGGGACCGCGTCCAGGCCGCTGGCGAGCAGGGCCAGCGGGAGGCCCGTATCGCCTGGTGGTCGGTGATCGCGCTGCTGCGCTCGATGGTCTCCTCGCCGGCCGCCGCCGCGCAGACGCTGAAGACCCGCTCCGAGTCCGCCGCCGCCCGTACCGTGCACGAAGCCGACGCGCTGGGTTCTTTGGTGGCCGCCGACTCCACGGACAACGACCGACTGGAAGGTATGGACGTCGCTCCGGGCGCTGCCGAGTCGGAGGACGCGGGTGCCCGGTTGCTCGAACTCGCCGAGCGGGCCGAGAAGCTCGTCGGACCGGCCCAGGACGCGAAGCTGAAGGCACTCACCCGGCATCTGAAGAACCTGATCACCGACGGCTACAACCCGATCGTCTTCTGCCGCTATATCCCCACCGCCGAGTACCTTGCCAAGCAGCTCGACGGCAAGCTCGGCAAGAAGACCAGGATCGCCGCTGTGACGGGTACCGTCTCCCCACAGCAGCGGCTGGAGCGCATCGAGCAGCTCGCCGCCGAGTCTGCCGGGGAGGTCGGCGACCCGGCCGCCCGCCGCGTGCTGATCGCCACCGACTGCTTGTCCGAGGGCGTCAACCTCCAGCACCACTTCGACGCCGTCGTCCACTACGACCTGGCCTGGAACCCGACCCGCCACGACCAGCGCGAAGGCCGCGTCGACCGCTACGGCCAGAAGCGCGACCAGGTCCGTGTCATCACCATGTTCGGCGAGGACAACGGTATCGACGGCAAGGTCCTGGAGGTGCTGTTCCAGAAGCACCGGCAGATCAAGAAGGACCTGGGCATCTCCGTGTCCGTGCCCGACGAGACCGCCTCCGGCGTTACCGACGCCCTCGTGGAGTGGCTGCTGCTGCACGGACGGCAGGGAAGCCAGGACAGTTTGTTCGACCTGGACGGCCACCAGGAGTCCTTCGACCGGATCGAGCGCGAGTGGAGCTCGGCCGCCGAGCGGGAGCGGACCTCCCGCTCCAAGTACGCCCAGCGCGCCATCCACCCGGAGGAAGTGGCTCGCGAGGTCGCCGCCGTACGAACAGCGCTCGGCGGCGCCGAAGAGGTCAGGGACTTCGCTCTGGAGGCGCTGCGCGAGCTGGACGCGCTGGTCCGCGACCCGCGCGACGGGAGCGGCGACTTCACCGCCCAGCCTGGCGGCGCCCCGGCCGGCCTCCGCGACGCGCTCGCCGCCACACTCGGCGGCCGACTCGTCGAGGAGGATCGCGAGATCCCGTTCCGGACCACTCCGGCGATCGGCCGCGGCGAGGCCGCCCTCGTCCGCACCGACCCGGCGATCGGAGCCATCGCCTCCTACGTCCTGGATTCGGCGTTGGACGCGAACACGGCCGGCCCCCGGCCCGCCCGCCGCTGTGGTGTGGTGACCACGGACGCGGTCGTCACCCGCACCACACTCCTGCTGGTCCGCTACCGCTTCCACCTCACCCTGCCCTCCCGCACCGGCGAGCGGCAGCTGGTCGCCGAAGACGCCCGCCTGCTCGCCTACGAGGGCATGCCGTCACGCGCCCGCTGGCTGGACGACGACGCAGCCACCGCCCTCCTCGCAGCCCGCGCAACTGCCAACACCCACGAGCAGCTGGCCCGCAACCACATCGCCCGCGCCCTGGACGGCCTGCCGGATCTGTCCGCTCACCTCACCGAGTACGGCACCGATCTGGCCGCGGAACTCGACGCCTCGCACCGCCGGGTCCGCAGGGCCGGACAGGAGATCGTCCGCGGCCTGACGGTCGTCCCACAGGAGCCGGCCGACGTTCTCGGTGTCTACGTCTACCTGCCGCCGGCCGCCCCCGCCGCCTCTACCGTGTCCGGAGCCGAAGCCTGATGCCCGCCGCCACCCGTACCGCTCTGGCCTTCACCACCGTCACCACGGTCGGCGGGCTGCTCCCCTCCGACATGCTGCTGCGCATCGCCGAGGCGCGGAACCTGCCGGGCACCAGGCCAGCTGACTACGGCCTGCCCGCGTCGGTACCCGTACGGGACGAGGCCGAGCGCGCCTGGGAATACCTCAAGCCGCTCTGGCGCGACCTGCGTTCAGCCCTGCCCTCCGATCCCACGACCGGGGCGCCCGCCGCCGACCCGACCGGCCGGGCCAGTACCGACTGGCTCGCCCAGCTCTTCCGCAAGCTGGACTTCGGCACGCTGTCAGAAGTCGGCCCAGCCGGCATCCCCGCCGACTCCGACCCGGACAAGCGCTTCCCCGTCTCCCACCGCCACGGCCCGGCCCTCGTCCACCTGATCCCCTGGAACCAGGAACTCGACAAGCGACCGGCCCCCGGTCAGCTCCCCGCGCAGTCCATGCTCCAGGACTGCCTCAACCGCACCGAGGCCCACCTGTGGGCGGTCCTCACCAACGGCCGCCGCCTGCGGCTGCTGCGCGACTCGTCGTCCTTCGCGACGGCCGCGTACGTCGAGTTCGACCTAGAGGCCATCTTCGACGGTGAGCTGTTCAGCGAGTTCGTGCTGCTCTACGCAGTTCTGCACGCGTCCCGGTTCACGGTGCCGGAAGGGGCGGCAGCGTCGGGGTGCTGGCTGGAGAAGTGGCGCGGCGAGGCCGTCACTTCGGGCGCCCGCGCCCTGGACCAGCTGCGCCTGGGCGTGCAGAACGCGCTGACGACGCTCGGCACCGGCTTCCTGCGCCACCCGGACAATGCCCGGCTGCGCGAGGACACCGACCCGAAGGCACTTCGGGACGCCCTGCTGCGCCTGGTCTACCGTCTGCTATTCGTCTTCGTCGCCGAGGACCGCGACGCTCTGCTCGACCCGGAGGCCGACGAGCGGCAACGGGAGGCGTACGAAAGGTACTTCTCCTCGGCCCGGCTGCGTCAGCGGGCCCGCCGCCGCCAGGGCACGGCCCACGGCGACCAGTACGAGGCCCTGCGCATCGTCCTGGCTGCCCTCGGCGCCGAGGGTGGCCGCCCCGAACTGGGATTGCCCGGCCTTGGCGGCCTTTTCTCCCACGCGGACGCCGACACCCCACTCGACGGCCTGAAGCTGTCCAACGAGGCGCTGCTGACCGCCGTCCGCCACCTCGCCCAGGTCCGCGACTCGGGCGCGCGCCGCTGGCGCCCCGTCGACTACCGCCACCTGGACGCGGAGGAGCTGGGCTCGGTCTACGAGTCCCTGTTGGAGCTGGAGCCCAAGCACTCGGCGGCGGACCGCAGCTTCGAACTGATCGAGGTCGCGGGGAACAGCCGTAAGACAACGGGTAGTTACTACACTCCGTCGTCACTGATCGAGTGCCTACTGGATACGACGCTCGACCCGGTGATAGACGACGCGGTCAAGCGCGGCGAGAAGATCACCGCCGAGGCGGGCCACGCCGACCCGGCCGACGACATCGTCTCCGAGCTACTGTCCCTAACCGTCTGCGACCCCGCTTGCGGTTCCGGCCACTTCCTGGTTGCCTCGGCCCGCCGCATCGCCAAGCGCGTGGCATCGGTCCGCGAGCGCAACCCGGAGCCCACGGTCGACGCCGTGCGACACGCCCTGCATGAGGTCGTCGCCCGCTGCATCTACGGCGTCGACCTCAACCCGATGGCTGTGGACTTGGCGAAGGTCTCCCTGTGGTTGGAAGCCCTGGAGCCCGGCAAGGCACTGGGATTCCTGGACGCGCACATCCGACACGGCAACGGCCTGATCGGCGCGACACCGAAGCTGCTGGTAGGCGGCGTTCCGGACGAAGCGTTCAAGCCGATCGAGGGCGACGACAAGAAGTACGCGGCCGGTCTCGTCAAGCGCAACAAGTCCCAGCGGCGCGGCCAGGACGAGCTGGCATTCGACACGGAGACGCTGCCCGGCAACGAGCACTACGCCACTTCCCTGGCCCGGATCACCACCGCCCGCGCCGACCTCCTGGAGCACGTCCGCGCCCAGGAGGACGCGTACCGGGCATACGTCGAGTCCAGCGTGTACGTCCAGGACCTGCACGCCGCCGACGCGTGGTGCGCGGCCTTCGTCTGGCCCAAGCACGAGGGTGCGCCCGAGGCCCCGACCGACCAGGTCTTCCGCGCCCTGCGCTCCCGCGACCAGGCGGCCGTCCCCGACGTCACTCACGCCGAGATCCTGCGGCTGCGCGACCAGTACCACTTCTTCCACTGGCACCTGGAGTTCCCGGAGGTGTTCGCCGTCCCGGAGTCGGGCACCGGGGTCCAGCCGGGGACGGGATGGGCCGGCGGCTTCGCCGCGGTGGTGGGGAACCCGCCGTGGGAGCGGGTCAAGCTCCAGGAACAGGAGTTCTTTGCGCAGCGCGACCCGCGTATCGCGGAGGCCACAAACGCCGCTGCTCGCAAAAAGCTTATCGCCGCCCTGCGCAACGACCCGGACGGGGCACGCCTATTCGCCGAGTTCGGCTCAGCCAAGCGCCGCGCGGAGGGCGAGAGCCACTTCCTCCGCATGAGCAACCGTTTCCCCCTGAACGGGCGCGGCGACATCAACACGTACGCGGTTTTCGCCGAGACGGATCGGACGCTCACCGGGCCGGGCGGCCGGACCGGCGTGATCGTTCCGACGGGAATCGCGACGGATGCGACCACGCAGTTCTTCTTCAAGGACCTCGTCACGAAGGGGCACTTGGTCGCGCTCTACGGTTTCGAGAACGAAGAGCGGATCTTCCCTGGCGTTGACCACCGCGTGAACTTCGCCCTGTTCTGCATGGCAGGCTCGGGCTCCCCGGACACTCCAATCTCCATCGCCTTCCGGCTCCGCCAGGTCGCGCAGATCACCGAGCGCGCCTACCACCTGACTGGCCGCGACATCCAACTCCTCAACCCGAACACTGGCACGTGCCCCGTCTTCCGTGAGCCACGAGACGCCGAGATCACCCTCGGCATCTACCGACGTGTCCCGGTCCTCATCGAGGAGGCTAAAGGTGCGGTCGGCAACCCGTGGGGCATCACCTTCATGACGATGTTCCACATGTCGAATGACTCCCACCTCTTCCGCCCCGATGCCCAGAACAGCGAGACCTTCGACGACCTCCTCAAAGCGGGCTGGGAGTTGGACGGCAACGTGCTGGTGCGCGGTGAGGAGCGCCTACTGCCGCTCTACGAGGCCAAGATGCTGCACCACTACGACCACCGTTTCTCCACGTACGAAGGTGCCACGGAGAAGCAGCTCGCAGTGGGCACGCTGCCGCGCCTCACCGTCGACCAGCATCAGGATCCAGCCGCCACCCCGCTACCCCGCTATTGGGTTCCGGAGCAGGACGTTCCCACGGGCGAGTCCGATAAGAACAGCACAGAGATCGAGGAGGCCGGCGTCACTACGCGACTCAGCGGCAAAGGCTGGACCCGGAACTGGGTGCTGGGGTTCCGCAAGATTTGTCGGTCCTCGGATGAGCGCACCGCCATCACCTTCATGTTCCCCAAAGGTGGGCTGGGCGACTCAGGCAACATTCTGCTCCTCAGCAAGGATGAACAAGCGGGCCTGGTTTACGCCAACTCTGCCGCCCTGCCTCTGGACTACGTCTTGCGTCAGAAGCTTGGCGGGACCAACTTGAACTTCTTCCAGTTCGAGCAGCTCCCCTTCCTCGGGCCTGGCCAGCTTGCCCCACACGCCATGAGCCTCGTGCCTCGGGTCCTCGAACTCGTCTACACCGCACACGACATGGCCCCCTTCGCCCGCGACCTCGGCGACCCCGGCGACCCCTTCCGCTGGGACCCCGATCGCCGCGCAGTCATCCGGGCCGAACTGGACGCCCTCTTCTTCCACCTCTACGGGATCGACCGCGAAGACACCGCCTACATCATGGACACCTTCAACGTCACCCGCGACAACGACATCAAGGCCCACGGCACGTACCGCACCAAGGCGCTGATCCTCGCCGAGTATGACCGCATGGCCGCCGCTGGCCTGACTCTGGAGAACCCGCTCACCGAGGGCGAGCCCGGCGGCTATCGCTCCACGCTCACCCCGCCCCCCGGCCAGGGGCCCCGTCACGGCTGACGCCACCACCCCCGGATAGCCGCAACCGCCGGCCGCCCAGGGCGAGGTCGCTTAAGGGAGGGGAACCCGGTGGTACGTCGAAGTCAGACCAGCAACCCGCGCTCGGTCGTCATACTGTCCTCGGGCACCGATTGGGTTACCCGTGCAGTCGGGCAGCGGCGTGGGAGTGGGGCCGAATTTCCTCTGCCCCGGCGGCAGGATGGGAAGCTCAAGGCGCTGCGGCAGACCATCGGAGAGATACGCACGGCGATCAACGCCAAGCGCTGGCAACAGGCGCGCTACATGCTCAGCCACGCTCGGGCACTCGTCAACGTGCTTCCCGCCGACCAGACCAAACAGGAGCGCGAGCAACTCTCGCTGCTGCGGAAGAAGTTCCAGGCACGCAACACGCCGGCCGCCAGTAACGCCCGCAAGGAAAGGCTGAAGCGCGCCGCGCGGGCGAACAGCAAGAAGTCGGCCGCGAAGAAGGCCACGGCACAAGCCAGGCAGAAGCCAAAGCCCACGCCAGCACCTGACCTCGGCAATCGCCAGATCAACCGTGCCGCTCCCGGCTACGCCCCCACCGACGAAGCATAGGGCAGAGCTGTAACCGCGCGGGTGCGCCGACCGCCCCGGCAGTCCAGCTCCGGATAGCACACCCTGAGATCTTCCCGGCAGATGGGGCTACTAGTTCGGTACGTCCCGTGGGGCGGCGAACGTCGTGAACGCGGACCATGCGGAAGGGTCGAAAGTGAAGGTGGGGCCCTCGAGACCCGCGCGTGCGCGGCCACCTCGACGCAGGCTCCGCCCTCGCTGCCGCTGTAGCTGGACTTGAACCATTTCAAGGACTCGGTCATCGCTGCTTACTCGTACATCGCCGATGTACGAGTAACAGGACTGGCACATCGCGATAACCCTGCGCGAAGCTGGCGTTCATGAAAGAAGACCCACAACAAGCCATCGCGACGTGTTCGGACTGGTGACAGCCGGAGGTCTTCAGCTGGGCCAGCTACAGGGCACACTCTCCGCAGTTGTTGGTAGCCGTCGGAAGATGCAGCGTTGCTACTTCACATCTTTGGCCAGGATGGCCACGGCAACTTTTCCCACCACCCTCGTCAGGACGTAGTTGGTTGTACCGCTGAAAGCGACACCTACGCCGGCTGGAATCGCCTTCGCCGCCGACTTCTGGGTGAATGTGATAGACACCCGCTTGAACAACTGCTTGATCGTGATCAAGGCGGGCCCTCGCAGGTACTGGTAGACCAATTTCTCAGCGATCTTCTGGATCGCTGCTTTGCCACCCTTCGCCGCCATCTGCTCTGCAGAACCTGCCAACGCGAGCACGAAGGCGAGGTGCTTCTTATCCTCACTGTTCTGCTCGGTCTCGTACACCTCAACCAGGCACATGCACATGTCTACCTGGAGCTTGAGTGAAACGGCGATATCAGTGACACCGCCACCCAGGACTGCGACCGCCGTCCCGACCCCCGGAATTACGCTCGGGGCTGCGGTGACCGCCCCGGCAGCTGCCGAAAACTTGGAGTATCGGCCGATGATCTTGGCGGCTATCCGACGCTTGTCCTCCAGACTCTCGGGCTTCCGCTTGAACTTTTCCTGGAAAGTCGCATAATAACCGCCTACTAGCTCAGTGGCCGCCTCCGGTGTGATAACGATGGCCTCGACGGCCTTCTGGATCCGAGACGGTTCGAGCTCGTCCCCTGCGTGATTCATTACTGCCCCTACAGGTCCGTTGCGCCTCACGATGACGGCACCTTGCACTGCTCGTTCGGTTGTATGCAGAAATCCATTGGAGTTCGCCGCCGACCCCCCAAGCCTGACTTCCACGAGTTCGACCTCCGCGGGGGCCTAACCAACCTGTCAGACATTCAGTAAACTTGGGAAAGAGTCAACGCTTGCCCGCACCGAGCGAACCCTGTGCCCGACAGTCAAATCACCGGCCATCACGCCAGCAGTTACGGATGGTTGATGAGCTGACGCGATGTCCCGCTGGTGAACCTTCTCCGCTGCAGGCCAGCGGACATCCGGGCTGGCCTCAGACGAGCGAGCGTCATCGCCGCAACATGATGCGACGAAAGCGGCTGTTTAGTCGAGCCGTCAACGCATAGTCACCCACCCTTGCAGCCCCTCCAAGTGCCTCGGCAGCTGGCTGCCCTGCCAGCCGAGCACCAGCTGTTCACGCGCCCGGGTGATCATGACGTAGTAGGCCATACGCAGGGACGCCGCGGTGGGATCGGTGGCGGCGTCGGTCTCGGTGTCGGCGATGACCACGGTGTCGAAGTCGAGGCCCTTGGCGCTGGCGCGGTGGACGAGGACGACGCCGGGGCGGGCGAGGTCGAGGTCGCGGTAGCGGCCGGAGGTGGCCGCCGAGCTGTAGAGCTGGGGCTCCTGGGCGAGGCCGGCGCGTTCGAGGCGTCGCATCAGGTCGGCCGCGGTGTGCAGTGAGTTGACGATGACACCGACGCGGTGGCGCGGCTGCGCCCCGGCCATAGCGGCGATGTCATCAACGAGGGCCTTGACGCCCGCATAGTGGCGGATGACAGGAAGAGAGCCGCTACGGAAAGGCATGTCGGGCACGGGTCCGCCGGTGCGGAAGTGCTCGGCGAGGGAGGCGATCTCGCGGGTGTTGCGGTGGTTGCCGGCGACCTCGACGCGTCCGGTGGAGCGACCGAGGGCGTCGGTGATCTCAGCGAGGGTGGAGTTCGCCTCGGTGAGGCGCTGGCACTCGTCGGCGAACACCGTGACCGAGGCGGCGGCTAGGCGGGCCAGCCGGAAAAAGCCTGGCGGCAGATCCTGGCCCTCGTCGATGATGAGGTGGGGTGTGGACGCGTCGGTCTCGCCGAAGGTGGCAGCGGCTCGGTGGGTGAGGGCCGTCCAGTCGAACCACCCGTCCTCGGTGCGCGGTGTGTCGCGGCCGAAGCGGCGCAGGATCCAGCTGTGAACGGTGGCGGCTTCGACGGGTGCGCCGGGGACCGTGATGCCCTGGAGGGTGTCGCCCAGGAGCTGACGAAGGAGGTTGGAGCGCGACAGCAGCAAGGTGGGGTGGCCGGTGAGGGCGAGATGGACGGCGCGATGCGCGGCGAGCAGGCTCTTGCCGCTGCCGGGCGGACCGCTGACGACATGGTTGCCCGTGAGTGGCAGGGCGTCCAGGCAGTCGCGCTGGGCCGGGGTGAGGTCGGGGTGGAGAACAGGGGGGTTCGCAGTGGTCACGAGTGTCCTCCCAAGGCGACGGCGACCGCGTACTCGCGGCTCGCGGTGAGGACGTCGGCGAAGTAGCCGGGGACGCCGGCGGAGCCGACGACCAGGGCGCGGTCGAGCAGGGTGTTGCCGGTCTGGCAGCTCGTCTCAGGCAGCAGGGAGCAGGCGTGGCAGGCGGCCCGGTTGAGGTTTCCGAAGCCCTGTCCGGTGTGCTCGGCGCACAGTGGGTCGGCAGAGCACCAGGCGGCGGCTTCCAGCATCCGGACGAGGGTCTCGGCGAAGTGCGGGGCCTCGCCCTGCCGGACCAGACCGCCGAGGGTGCCTTCCGCGTCGCCGGCAGCCGTGTAGATCAGCAGTCCGTGCTGGCCGTACCCGGGTCGCCCGTAGACGCGTTCGCGCAGGCTTGCCGTGGTGTAGCCGGAGTCGAAGGAGAGCTGGCGGATGAGGAGGTGGGCGAGCGTGTGCAGGAGCAGGAAGCGGGGTGAGAGTTCGCTGCCCACGGTCTCGGCGAGCTGTTCGTCGCGGAACGACGTGTCGAGGTCCGTACGGATCCCCTGGACGTGCCGCTGAATGCGGGGGTCTCCTTCCCAGGCGGCCAGGCGCTGCTCGTCGAGGGTGAGGACGATGCCCTCGCCGTAGACCTGCGTCGCGGGCAGCCAGCGCAGGCGCCCACTGGTGTCGGCGGATACAAGGGTGCCGCCCGGGGAGTGGCGACGGAACCCGGTCAGTGCCCGCACCTCGCGGAGGCGGTCGGCGAGGATGATGCCGTCGATATGTGTGTCGAGGGTGGCCCAGGGCTCCTCGGTCTCACCGGCAAGACCGAGATCACTTCGGCGTATCGCGAACTCCTTCGTAGGCTCCGGAAGTTCAACAGCATCGAAGGCGTACCACTCGTCGCGGCTCAGGTCGATCTTTTCGGAGTCCGGTTGACCGCCGGACGGCATCGCCGGTGCACCCGTGGCCTCGGCGACGAGTTGGTCGATGAGGCTGTCGGGGGCGTCGGTGTCCTCCTTGATCATGCCGCGGAAGGCATCAGCTCGACCCGTACCGAGTGCGCCCAGCAGGATCGGCCAGTACGCATGGCTGCGGACGGCCTCCGCCGCGTCCTGCTCCGCCCGCGGGGGTTCGGCGGACTGAGGGATGTCGAGGGCGGAGTAGACGACCGGGTAGTACACGTTGCCGGCGGTGCGCTGGACGATGTGGACCTGCTGGCCGCAGGTGCTGTCCCCGTTCCAGGGCTGCCAAGGGTTGCGGCCCGAGCAGCGCCCGCCCTGGGGCCCGAGGATGTCGAGCAAGTCGCGCTCGGCGCCGCACGGCTTGCCTCCTCCGCCGGTCGCCCCGCAGCGCACCGAGAGGGCTTCGAGTCCGGAGGCGCGGTCGGCTACCCGAAAACTGAGACGGCGCGCCCTCCAGCCATGCCCCGACTCGGAGCATGAGGTCCGCTCTTCGGGCTTGAGCCGGGAATGGGCCCAATACCACCAGTCCACGTCATCGAGATGTCCGTCCGGACATATACGTACGAACCGCATCGGGGCGAGGCGAGGTGCGATGGCGCAGGACGTGCAAACGGGCGGCTCACCGGGCTTCTCGTTCTCGCGCAGGAATCGGACCATGGCCCGACAGGAGCCGCAGAACAGCCAGCCAGGGAAGCGCACATAGGGAACGCCGGGGCGGTCGAGCTGGTCGTAGCGGTCATTGAGGGTGTGCGGTGCGGCGAAGAAGCCGGTGACCTTCAGTCGGGCAGCGAGTCGTTCGGAGGGGACGGGGGTCTTCAGTTGCGGCCAGGTCTCGATGCCAGCGGCGACGAAGGATTCGCCCTGAACGTCGAGGACGGCGCCGACGCCGAAGGGCAGCACGGTCTGCGCCTGGCGGACCCGGAGTTTGCGTTTCACTTTCCTGCTCCCGTCACGGTGATCTGGCACTCGCGATCGACACTGCGCATGGAGTTGAGGGTTTCCCAAAGGCCGTATCGCTGCTCGAAGGTTTTGAGGAGGTTGTGCTGTCCCTTTCCCTGGCCGCGGTAGTAAAGGGTCTTGCCCTCCGCCGCGGCCGTCCCGGCCTGTCGGTACCAATCGTCCAGGAGGTAGCCGAGTTCGTCGCGGACCTCGGCGCGTACGGCGTCGGCGCTCGTGGCGCCGCCCTCTGCGACGGCGGCACGCTCGGCGAGAGCGTCGGCGATCCGCTCCACCTCGTCCTTGTGACGGGTGATGCGACCAGCCTGGTTCTCAGCAGCCAGACCGAGCCGGTGGCGGACGAGGATGACAAGCACAGCATGCAGCGCCCGGCGGCGTGCGGGCACGGACCAGGGGGTGATGCTCGCGGGCTCCACATGGCGGTAGAGGGCCCGGTGATAGTCCATGAAGGTCTCGTAGTGGGACCGGTCGCGCGGGCGCATGGCGTTGAAGTAGGTGACGACGAGTCCGGGTACGTGGTGGCGTCCGACGCGGCTGGTGGCCTGGATGTACTCAGCTGTGGTCTTGGGCTGACCCTGCATGAGGAGGTAGGCGAGCCGCTTCACGTCCACGCCGACGGAGAGCATGTTGGTGCACGGCAGGAAAGAGACGGACTGCGGATCCGTCCAAGGCTTTTCGAGACGTTCGAGAAGGATGGGCTGCTCTGCCCGCTTCAGGTTGCTGGTCAGTTCCTGCACGTCGCCGTCGCGGAACTCGCGTACGCCGACACCCTCGTCGAGGCCCCGGATCTGCGCGGGGATGTCGTCGCCGGCCGCAGTGACGGTACGGCCAAGCTCCCGCAGGCTGTGGTGGTAGGCGACCAGCGTCCAGTAGTCGTCGCGGTGCTCCTCCCGGAGTTGGTGGACGCCCTGGAGCATGGCAGCGGTGGTGGCAACCGCGCCACGGCCCGCGGTGTGGCCCTGTGCCATGACGCCGAGATAGAGCCGGCCAGGGCGGCCGGTGTCGGGGACAGCGAAGAAGCTGTCGCGGGCGTCGGGCCCGGGCGGCGGGAAGAGCTGGACGTCCTGGTGGTGGAGGGCGCGGACCTGTTCGGCGGAGCGCCGGATTGTGGCTGTGGCGGCGACGACTTTGGGCGGGCGGCCGTTCGGGCCGGTGCAGAGCTCCAGAATGGCCGCCTCGTAGAGACCGACTGTGGTGCCGAGCGGTCCGGTCAGCAGATGCAGCTCATCCTGGATGATCAGGGACGGGGGCGGGTTGCCGGTGCCGGCACCGAAGAGACACCCCGAGTCTGGTTCCCAGGCGAGCCGGGCGAACTTGTCGACGGTTCCCAGGACAAAGGTGGGCGGGTGCCGGTAGAGGTGCTGGTCGACGACGGCAACAGGCAGCACATCGTGGAAGGCGCACTCGTCGCGGGTGCAGAAGAAGGCGAAGTCGTCGGTTTCGGCCCGGACTCCGTAGTCGGAGCGGACGCTGGAGTGGGTCGGCGGCAGGATGCGGGTACCGCACCACGGGCAGCGGTCGAGGATGAAGACATCTTCGGGGTGAGTGGCCTCACGCTGCTGGTCAAAGGTGTCCTTGGCCGCTTGGAAGCTGTTGGGAGTGGTGGCCTCTCCGACCCATAGGCCAACGGTGATCGGCTCGTCGCCGAGACCGAGGCCGGGTTCGCTACGGCGGAGGCTTTCCAGGGCGCAGATCGTGGTGGCGGCACGCTGGAACTGCTGGGTGGTGAGCAGGCTGAGGGTGTAGCGGCTGAGCACCGCGGTCCCGCCGCCTTCGCCGCCTATCCGGCGCAGGGCGATGGCGAAGGCGGCCAGGAGCAGATAAGCCTCAGTCTTCCCGCCGCCGGTAGGGAACCAGATCAGGTCGGTGGTCCCGCGGTCACGGTGCTCGGGGTCGGCGACACCGTCGAGGGAGAGGAGGAAGAAGGCGAGCTGGAAGGGACGCCAGGTGGCCTTGGAGTCGACGGGCGGGTCGATGGCCACGGGTTCGGAGCGGCGACGACGCTGGCCGGCCTGGTCGGGAGCCGAATGCCGCATCTGCAACAACATGGCGCGCTGGGCAATACGGAAGGCGTTGAGGAGTTCGGGGCGGTTCGGGTCGCAGAGGGTACGCACACCCGCTTCGATGCGGGTGACCGCCTGGTGGATGAGGCCGAGGATCCGCTCCGCCGCATCCTGCCCCCAGGCCGGCACCTCGACAGATCGCTGGCCCACATACCAGGCGTGATACGACGCAGCGAACTCGGCAAGCTCCTCGTGAAGTTGGTCGGTGCTGACGGCCGGGTCGGCCAGGTGGGAGATCACGAGCGCGGGGGCGTCGATCGGGCCGCCGGCCCGGATGGGGGGCACCTCTGCGATCGGCAGAGCTTCGCAGGCGAGGAGTTCGAGGGCACCGTCGTCACCACGGGCCTCGCGCACAGCGCAACCGTGGCCGACGGCGTGGGTGACGACGTGCCGGTACTGGAGGCGCAGTTCGCGTTCCTCGGGGTCACGGCTGGCGAGCCGGACACTGGGATACGGCAGCACGGCGCCGTCGGCGGGCTTCACCGTCAGCCCGCACTGGAACAACATGTCGTCCCAGCTCGGCGCCTTGCCGTCGGAACCGTCGTGGCGGGCGGTGTTGACCAAGGCGACGGTGACCAGCGTGCCGTCGCCGTAGGAGCGGCGGCGCAGACGGATCTCCGCACGGCCGTCGAGAACGGGCACGGTCTCCCGGTCGGGGCCGACAGTGTGCGTCTCGGGTGAGAGGGGGACGCGGCGCCAGCGCCGCCCGTGTCCGGGTTCGTTCCTCAAGGTCTCGTAGCGGGCTGCGGCGCAACACACCTCGACGCGCACGGCATCGGTGTAGAAGCTGAGCCCGAGGGAAGCGGGCAGCCAGCTGTTGGTCTCGGGCACCGGATCGGGAGTCGGGTCCACGTCGGGGGCGTCCGACTCGGCGCCGGGTGCGTCGGGGTCGTCTGCCGCGAGGGCGAGCTGCCGCTGGAGGTCCGCCTGTTGCGGGTAGAGCGTCCCCATCAGGTACTGCCGGTCCGGCGGCGCGTCGAGCACCTCGTCGTCGCCGCCGGCTGGTCCAACGAGCTGCCGGGAGAGGTAACCGACCAGCTCTTGACGCGGGTCCATGTGCGGGTTCCTTCGGATCAGGGTGTGCGTCGAAAAAGTCGGCGGCGGATTCGTCGGTTCAGCGGGGCGGCGGCATCAGCCCGTGGCGTTCCAGCTGACCGCGGAACTTCCACTTCACCTTCGATTCGATCTGACGGATGCGCTCGCGGGTGACGCCGAACACGGTCGCGATGTCCTCCAACGTGTCCGGCTGGTCACCGTCGAGCCCGGTGCGCCGGATGACGACGTGTCGCTCGCGCACGGTGAGATGCTGCAGGACATGCCGTAGACGCGCCAGAAACTCCTTGCGGATCAGCACGGTGACGGGTCCGGGCAGTCGGCTCGGCCCGATAACCAGGTCACCGAGGGCGGTGTCGTCACCGATGATCCGGTCCAGGGAGTCGGTGGGCCGGCTGATCCTGCGCAGTTTCTCCACTTCCGCGAAGGTAAGGCCAGTGGCGTAGGCCACGTTCTCAACGGTCCTGGCCCGGCCTTCCCCGAGCAGCTTGCGCTCGGCCATGGCGACCTTGCTCACCTTTTCGTGGAGGTGCACGGGCAGTCGGATCAAGGTGCCCTCGTCGGCAATGGCCCGAGTGATGCTCTGCCTGATCCACCACGTCGCATAGGTGGAGAATTTGAAGCCCTTGGTGGCGTCGAACTTGCGCACCGCGCGCAGCAGTCCGATGCTCCCGTGCTGAACGACGTCCTCGATGTCCAGTCCGCGCCCGTGGTAGCCCTGCGCAATCTTCCACACGAGCAGCTGGTTGTGTCGCACAAGGCACTCGTAGGCGCGCCACCTGTCGCCCTCGTGGGGCAGCGCCGCGATCTCGTCCGCCGGGACATCGCGACCGAGAAGGTCAGTACCACCACGCATGAGAACGGCCAGGCCGACCTCCTCCTCCGCCTTGAGCACTACCTTGGCCGGGTCCCGTCGCCACCGGTCTTTTTCCAGAACGGCGCGGGCGGCGCGAACGGAGTCGGCCAAGTGTGCGTCCACGGCGGAAGGAGTAACTCGTAGAGACCTCTTGCCGTTCGGCGCCCGCACATGTGTGGCCCTCGGCGTCGGCGCAGGTGCAGACCCGGGGGGGTGGCTCTCACTACGCTCCACCGTCTCGGTGGGCACATATGGCGTTCCGGGTCGGGTAATCCGGAAGCGGGAGGTCAGCTCACGCACTTCGTCAGGGTTGAGGCCGTGGAGCCGTGCCACACCGTCGTGGGCGAGCCTGCTGACGGTGCCGTCGACGTCCGCGTAACGGGCCAGCATGCGACATGCCTGGGACAAGCGCCTGGCTACCGCACTCGCCGTGGGCTCAGGTTCGCCGGCTTCACGAGGCGCGGTCAGTGACTGGACCGACCTCGTCGACTGGGCAACAACCCGCACCTCAAGCTCGGAGACCACCAAGGGCTGCGGGCTCACCGGCCGCCGGCGCGCGGGTTTCACATGAATGCCAACAGCTGCGAGGCCGTTGCGGAGCCTTCGCTGCTGCTCGCCGGTCGTGAGCCCGAGTCGTTGCGCTTCCAGGGCGAAGGCCCGTGGACTGACAGCACCTGCACGAGACGCGCAGCGTTTCAGCCTTTCGATGACGAACGGTAACTCCGCCTCGACCGTGCGCCGTTTGGCCTCGGCCGTCGACTCCCCACCCATAACGCCCCCTCCGGCGGCCATGAGCCAGTTCCGGCCGTAGAAGCCGACCGAACTCTCCGACAGATTAAAGAAGTCCGTTTACGCTGTCAACACAAATGGAATGAAGTAGGCTCTTGACAGTGTCAACAGGTAAGGTGCGCGATGTTCTCTCGGCCTGCCCCTGCACGGAAGGTCACCCATGTCGCAACCCGACCGTCTCCCCGGCGCTCCCGAGTTCCGCATCAAGCTTCCCAAGGACGGTGGGGAGGCGCGCGGGGTTCTACTCAACGAGTTCGGCGGCAACGGCTCGTACAAGTTCCTCCTCACGGCGGGCTCGGCGGTGGACGCAGACGCGCGGCCCGGGCTCGGTGAGTACGGTCGCCGGAACCGTGCGGAGTTGCGCGCGAGCGGCGCGCTCGTGGACGCCCCGGTCAACCCCAACCGGCCGCACGCGCCGGCGCGTTGGGTGGCGACCCGCGACATCGAGTGCAATTCTCCCTCCGCCGCAGCAGCACTGGTATACGGCTACGACGCGTCCGGGCCGGAGTCCTGGCGCACTGCGGAGGGCCATCCGCTCGCCGACTTCCTCGCCCTGAGCTGGCGCGCCCCGCGCAAGGCCTGGCTGGTGCGCGGCTCCAACGTCTCCGGGCATAACCTGGTGCGGCAGCTGTGGCTGACGGAGGGGTTCGTCTCGCTCGCGGGCGCGCACCTACCGCCTCTGGAGGAGCCCGATCCGACCAAGAGCGAGCTGCGCCGCTACGTGGAGGGCGGGTACGAGGGCGCGGCCTCGTACAGCCAGAAGCGGGGTCTCGTCGACGAACTGCACGCGTTCCTGACGCAGATGCGCGTGGGCGACACGGTGGCCGCCATCAGCGACGGCCAGCTGCACCTCGGCCGGATCACCGGGGAGGCCGTGCAGACCTCGTCGCCGGACGGGCTGTCCAATCTGCGGAGGACTGTCGCCTGGCAGTCGCGGAGCCATCCGTACGAGGAGGTGCCGGAGGAGGTCCAGCAGAGGCTGTCCGTTCAGCATGACGTCGTCGACCTGACCGGCGTCCTGGAGGCACTGGACGGGCTCGGCGGACCTGCGGAGCGTACGGACCCGGCGTCGACCGACGGCAACGGTGAGCGCCCGGTCGCGCAGCGGGAGCTGTCCCTGCCGCACCCCACCGGGGCGCTTGCCGCGGACCTCCTCGTGCACGACGGCTCCTGGCTGGAGGAGATGCGTGAACTGCTCATCGACGAACGGCAACTGGTCTTCTATGGCCCGCCGGGCACCGGCAAGACCTATCTGGCGATGAAGCTGGCCGAGTACTTCGGCGGCGGTCCGGAACAGGTCAAGATCGTGCAGTTCCATCCCTCGTACGCCTACGAGGACTTCTTCGAGGGGTTCCGGCCCGTGGAGGACCCCGAAACGAGGGAGGTCGCCTTCCGGCTGACGGCCGGCCCGTTGCGGGAACTCGCCGATCTCGCCTCCCAGGAGGGCAACCGGCACATCCCTTACTTCCTGATCATCGACGAGATCAATCGCGCTAATCTGGCGAAGGTCTTCGGCGAGCTGTACTTCCTCCTGGAGTACCGGACGAAGTCCGTCCGTCTCACCTACTCCGGGGATGACTTCGCGCTGCCGCCGAATCTGTTCGTGATCGGCACGATGAACACCGCTGACCGGTCGATCGCCCTGGTCGACGCGGCGATGAGGCGCCGTTTCGCCTTCGTCGAGCTGTCCCCGCGCGCCGAGCCGACCGCTGGGCTGCTCGGGCGGTGGCTCACGCGCGAGGGCAGAAGCCAGGAACCCGCCCGCCTGCTCAACGCCCTCAACGCCCGCATCGACGACGCCGACTTCGCCATCGGCCCCTCGTATCTGATGAAGCCGGGCGTGTTCCGCGAGCGCGGTCTCGAACGAACCTGGCGCACGAAGATCCTGCCGCTACTCGAGGAGCATCACTACGGCGAGGGCCTCGACATCGCAGCCCGCTACGGCCTCGACTCACTGCGCGAACAGCGCCCATGACCGCCACCGAGGTGACACTGCGCGAGTACAGCCCAGCGGTCTCCGTCCCGCTCGACTCCCAGGCGGGACGAGCCCTTGCCGCGTCCGGCATCCTGCAAAGTGCAACCCCGGATCCCCGCCGGGACGGCCATTGGCTGCTGCGCGCGGGCAGCCGGGTTGGCGCCGTGCGCATGCCCGGCGGCCTAGTTGTACGGATCACAACCAAAACTCCTGCGAACCGGCTGTTCTTCCTCCTGGGGTTCAGTCTCGACCCGGCACGCGCCTGGCGCGACAGCCGGGAGGGCGCGGTCGATACCGGTGCGTACGACGATGTCGTCCCCGCACTCGCCCATGCCGTGGAGCGACAGATCGACGGAGCGCTGCGGCAGGGGATTCTCCAGGGCTACCGAGAGGTCGAGGAGTCCGCACTGGTCGTGCGCGGGCGGCTGCGTGAGGCTGAGCAGATCCGGCGCCACTTCGGCCGAACGCCGCCCCTGGAGATCGCCTATGACGCCTACACCGCCGACACGGCCGAGAACCGAATTCTGCGGGCTGCCACAGAACAGTTGCTGCGGCTGCCGGGCGTTCCCGGCCCCGTCCGGCGACGCCTCGCCCACCACCGCGCACGTCTCACCGATGCACTGCCACTGGTACGGGGGCACGAGCTGCCACGTTGGCTGCCGTCGCGCCTGAACTCCCGCTACCAACCGGCACTGCGGTTGGCCGAGGCCGTCCTACGCGGCAACTCGCCCGAACACCGGCCGTTCGGGGCCGACCCGCTCAGCATCGACGGCTTCCTGCTCGACATGAACAAGTTGTTCGAGGACTTCGTCACGGTCGGCCTCCGTACCGCCCTTCAGGAGCACGGCCTGACAGCGCACCTCCAGGACCCCCACCATCTCGACACCGCAGGTCTCGTGCGGGTGCGCCCTGATCTCGTCGTCCGCACCGGCGACGGTCGCGCTGTGCTTGCCGTCGTCGACGCCAAGTACAAGGTCGAGAAGGCAGACGGACTACTCAACGCCGACCTGTACCAGGCGCTCGCGTATGCCACTGTGCTCGGTCTGCGCGAGGCGCACCTTGTGTACGCGGCCGGACGGCAGCCCGAGCGCTTCCATGAGGTGCGCGGAACGACGACGGGGGCGGACGGGCGGGGAGTGCGGCTGTACCAACACAGCCTCGACCTCTCCCGCGAACCCGTACAGCTCCTGTCGGCCCTCCGGAGAATCGCGGGACGGCTGGCCGGAGCCGGTCCACACCCGCAATGATGAAAAACCATCAGGTAGAGAGAGGGAGGGGACCTCATGCCCCGGCTCGCCTTCGCCCAGAGCTTCTGGGACGGCTACGACACCCAGGAGAAGCCCGTCCGAGCCGGAGTGCGTAAGGCCATGGCGAAATTTCAGTCGTTGAGCGCCGCCGAACTCAATGCGGACAAGGGTCTGCACCTCGAGTCCGTCGAAAACGCCCGTGACCCGCGCATCCGGACCATTCGGATCACCGACTTCTGGCGGGGCGTTGTCCTCGCACCCGACGACGGCAGCGATATGTTCCTCCTGGTCAAAGTCCTGCCGCACGACGACGCCTATTCCTGGGCAGCGAAGCGCCTGTTCAGCGCCAACTCTGCGACCAGGGCCTTGGAAGTGCGCAATGCCGTCGCCCTGGACGAGCTGACGCCCCTGTACGAGACCGCCGCACGTACGGCCCCCCGGCTGCTGTTCGCGGGTGTCTCCGACGGCACGCTGCGCGAGCTGGGTATCGACGACCAGGTACTGCGCGCCGCTCGCTCACTGGTCGACAAGGCCCAGCTGGAGGCATTCTCCACACTCCTTCCGGAAGATCAGCTGGAGGTACTGCAGTACCTCGCTGAAGGGTTCAGCCCCGAAGAGGTCTACAGGGACGTCGTGGCCGTCCGTCGGCCCACCGATGC
The DNA here is from genome assembly GCF_036199905.1 of Streptomyces sp. NBC_00223. Lineage (NCBI taxonomy): Bacteria > Bacillati > Actinomycetota > Actinomycetes > Kitasatosporales > Streptomycetaceae > Streptomyces > Streptomyces sp. NBC_00223. Next base: position 3,670,718 of record NZ_CP108109.1, read on the forward strand.
TCCCGCGGAGCCGGTCGAGGACCTGGCCACAGTGATCGCCAACACCCAGGCACGCATCCGCCTCATCAGCGGGCCGCAGGAGTTGGAGGACATCCTCGAGAAGCCGTTCGATGCCTGGCGGGTGTTCCTCCATCCCTCCCAGCGGCGTGTCGCCTACCGCACCTCGTACGGGGGCCCTGTCCAGGTCACCGGCGGGCCTGGTACGGGCAAGACGGTGGCGGCGCTGCATCGGGTCAAGCACCTGCTCGAGCGCTCCGAGGACGGCCGTATTCTGCTCACCACATACACGAACGCGTTGGCCGCCGGGCTTCGTGACCTGCTCAGCCTGCTCCTCGCGGATGACGAGAAGCTGCTGGCCAGAGTGGACGTGACGACAGTCGATGCCTATGCGAACGGCGTCGTGCGCGCGAAGTCGGCGGCGGCGCCCAAACCCATGGGCGACCGTGAACAACGGCAGCTGTGGGAGAAGGCCGTCAAGCAGCTCGATCTGCCGTGCACCAGCCAGTTCCTGGCCCAGGAGTACCGGCACGTCGTCCTCGGCCAGGACATCCGTGATCTTGACGCCTACTTCAGCGCGAGCCGTCGCGGCCGCGGCACTGGTCTCGGCCCGGCGCGTCGACGGGAAGTATGGAGCGGCGTGGAGAGGTTCGAACAGTTGCTGCGCGACCGCGGCGAGACGACACACCTGCGGATCTGCGCCGACGCTGCAGAACTCCTCATCGATGAGCAAGCTCCGTACGCCCATGTCGTTGTCGACGAGGCCCAGGACCTGCACCCCGCACAGTGGCGCGTGTTGCGCGCCGCTGTGGCTCCCGGTCCCGACGACCTGTTCGTTACCGGCGACCCTCACCAGCGGATCTACGACTCCCGCGTATCGCTTGGTTCCCTAGGTGTTCCCACAGTCGGCCGTAGTTTCCGACTGCGTGTCAACTACCGCTCCACTGAAGAGATCCTCGCCTGGTCGGCGCGGCTCCTCGCGCCCGTGACCGTCGAGACGCTCGAAGGCGAGGGCGCGGACTCACTAGCGGGATACCGCTCCCTCCTACATGGGCGCAGCCCCCAGGCCGAGGGGTACGCGACTCGGCAGGAGGAGACTGAGCGCCTGGTCGACCGTATTCGAGCGTTGCTTGACGAGGGTCTAGCGCCGCGTGAGATCGGCGTCTGCGCACGCTTCAACCTCTCCCTGGACGCGGCCGAGGACAAACTCAAGGCTGCCGGAATCCCGGTACTGAGAGTTAAGGGGCAGGTGGCGCAGGATAGCGAGGGAGTCAGACTGGCGACGATGCACGCGATGAAGGGCCTGGAGTTCCGGGCAGTGTCCGTCCTCGGCGTCAGCGACGGCACAATTCCCTTCGCCCGTGAGGTCACCCCACGTGAGGCGGACGCCTTGCAGCACGATGCCGATCTGCTACGCGAGCGGTGCCTCCTCTTCGTCGCCTGCACTCGCGCTCGCGAAGCCCTGAGCGTGACGTGGAGCGGCTCCCCTAGCCCGTTCCTGCCACGCGCTACCTGAATAGATCCGTGCAGGTACCCAGCCGAAGCGTCGCGCACAGTCCCCTACTGCTCGGGCGTGAGGGCGCCCGAGACTAGGCCGTCACGGGCGACTTCGGCGAGCTGCCGGCTCAACTCGCCCACCTTCCGCGTTCCTTCCTCGAACGCGGACAGTGCTTGGAAGGCCGAGCCGTACCGACGCTGCAAGTCGATGCCCATGCGGGGGATACGTGCACCTCTGCCGTCAAAGCGGTAGGTCCCGCTGGCGCTTGTGGATCGGCGAGCATTGGCCGAGCTGCGCAAGAAACCTTGCAGGTAGTCCGTGTCGAGTTGTTCGCTGGCCGATACCGGTTCCGAGCCGTCATACGCGACGAGTCCTGCACGCGAGAGATCCGCGACACTGACGGTGGTGCCCTCCAGCGACCCCGGTCCGCCGCCGGGCGCAAGCTCGGGCAGAATCATGGCAAGCTGGCGGATTTCTTCCGAGAGTTGCCTGCGCAGGACAGCGTATTCACCGGGATAGTTGCGGTGCCGAGTACGAAGATGACTGCCGGGCGTCAGATCCACAACGTCGTCGAGGATCTCGATCAACGGCACGTCCGCGACCTGGTCGGTACGTGGTTCCAGAGTCCCATCGGGACTGTTGCCAGTCAGATCGATCATACGCACGGAGTGGTTCGTACCCGTAGCCCCAGGTTTCTCGGGACGCTGCAGGCACCAAAGGTGGACGGAGAGCGCATGGGATGTCGCCGTCCCCGGAGGCAGAGCGACGACTTGGCGCACGATGCCCCGTCGCACGAGTTCTGCCCTAATGCGTCGGCCAGCCCTGCGGTAAGCAACTGAGGCTGGCATGACCATGAGAACCTGACCGCCGGGCTCGGTGTGAGCATAGGCGTGCTGGAGCCACGCGAGCTCCCCTTCGGCCTTGGACGGGGTACCGAGTTCCCAACGAGAGTCGAGCAACAAATCCTCCCGTCCCCACTCGGTCACGCCGGCTGGGGGGTCGCAGACGACCAGGCCCGCCTTCAGGTCCAACCACTCATCTGCGCGCAAGGAATCGCCTGCCACAACGCGCACTTCGGATCGCCCCATAATTCTGGCTCGGAGCTGTGCGAAGTGGACGCTGTCAGCATCCAGGTCCTGGCCACAGCAGCGCAGCCCCGCTTCCGAGCCGACGGACAACAGCAGCGCCCCGATTCCGCAAGCGGGGTCGAAAACGGTGGCACCGACCGGCAGCGGGGGAGCGAAGTGACGGACTGCGCGGACCACGCGCTCGGAGGTCACCTGGTCCGAGCCCGCGCGCCGCGCGAAGTCCATGAACCGCTCGGTCAGGCCGTTCACAAGGTCGACGGGCGCTTCAGCCTGGGTGAGCGTCTGCAGTCGGCCAGCGACATCGTCCGGCAGCCCCGAATCATGCTCTCCAGCCAGCACACCGGCCACCTGTGCCAGGCCCACGATCATCTGTTCCCCGTAGGCGGCCCGCATGCACTGCCACAACTCGACCTCGGGGGACACCTCCTGGCCTTTGCGCTGCTTGTCCAGCCATTCTTGGACCTCGGTGAGCGAGTAGAGCGGACTGTTCGCAGCACCTCCCGCCGGTGCGGGGAAATCGTCATAGCGCCGACGCCAGTTGGAGACAGCGGCCCGTGTGACTCCGGCCAGCCGAGCGATCTCAGAACCGGTGACAAGAGGGCCGGCCGAGGAAGCAACCTTGTCCGTCATGCTCCCAGCGTACACGGAGTGTCACCATCCTTCGAGAATGGGATACGTTGACAGAATACACACACATTCGACATTGTCTTTTGTGCGCTCTGGGTGGCCCGGTCCTTGCGTTACCCGCTCCATAGCTGATCGGCGCTGGCACTACTGTCGTAGCGGCGTGCTAGGCATGACCTCATGCACTCTGCTGCACCCCTGCCCCACGTGGATCTCACAGACACACAGTGGCGGCTCCTCGCACGCCTGGCGGCGGGGCCCCTACCCGACTCCAGCGACCGACAGGCCTTTGCCCGGGCCTTGACCTCGGACGGCCTCGATGCAGATCAAGCCCGGGACGACCTGCCAACCCTCCGTTGGATGAAGCTGGCGGATCTGGCGGACAGCGCGCTTCAGCTTACGGATTTTGGCGCCGCGGTCCACTTCCGGGCCCTGTACGAGTCCTCGCGGGAGAGATTGAGCGAGATCGCCCAACTGTCCGAGATAAGGGAAGCGGCAGCCCCTGCGTTCGCACGAGCCGTTCGCAGGCTGGCGGACGGCTCGTGTTCGTTGTCGGAAGCGCTGACCGGTATGGACGAAGCCCAGTGAAATGCAGAAGAGCTACGTCATCGCGTGTCCATTGAACAGTGCATCGACCGCAGTATGCCGCGCCTTCCGGGCTGCCGCCGGAACAGGCAGCACCCTGGCCGTCGTCAGCTCCGTCTCCGCGATCACGGGGCCGACCAGGATCTCCGAGAGAAGTTCGCCCTGGGCAGGGGCAAGATCTGCGAGACGACGCAGGACGGAAAGCAACTCGATCAGTTCTGTGGTCCACTCGTGTGGCCAGCGCTGTGCGTGGATGTCGTCCAGGGGGCTCGTCCGCTTGCTGGTCGGAGAAGACTTCCGGTACCCGAACCACTTGCTCACGATCTTCATGCTGCCAACGTCGTAGGACCACACGGCGTCGGGAACGGGAGCGAATGATCCGGTCCCGATGTGGAGCGTTCGTGTCGCTGCGTCGTACTCCAGTCGATCAGGGATACGGCTGCCGATCGGCGTCAGGTAGCGCACCTGCCGCGCGTCTCCCGAAGCGAACTGCACCTGACCGGGGAGCCGTCCGAGCGCGGGGTCGGCGCAACGCTCGCCATAGGTCGAGGCCCACAGGATTTCCCGCCCGAGTCCAACGGCACGGGCCCACAGTGCTCCGTCTCGGGTCAGGGGTATGCGTACGCCTGGCGTTAGTAGTTCCTCGGCGAACCTCTGTGTGAAGGCGTCGTGGCCGGCCACAGCCACGACGTAAGCGGCGAGGTCTGCGGCCGTGACTCGGTCCTGGTTCGTTGCGCGCGCCAGGTAGGCGAGCAGTCCGGGCGGCAAGTTCGGCGACCCGTCCGGATGCAGGAGCGGCAGGATCCGGCCTCCACGGCCGTTGAAGTGGTGCGTATCCGGGACGAGGTGCGTAGCCACGACCGCAGGGCCGGAGTCGATCTCGTGGGAGGACTGTTGGTTGAGGAATATCTGCCCTGCCTGGAGAGACGCCCACAAGTCGGGCCGTGGGTAGTCGAGTACTCGGTTGTCGGCGATCAGCCACTGGCGGTCGAAGCTGCGGAGGGAGATGCGTATGAGGTTTGGGCGGACGTCGGTCTCCTGCGCCAGCGACTGGAGGTGGGCGGGCTGGCCCGGTAACGGCTCCCTCCTGGCGTTCAGATCGCGATCTCGCGTCTCTTTGAATTGCTTGGCCTTGAGAGTCGGGTCACCGCCCCGTATCAACGTGGTCCAACGTCGACGAAGTACGTCGTCCGATGGGTCACTCACCCACGAGCGGTTGGACTTCGCACCGGGACTGCCCCACAGGAACAGGTCGTCCAGCGCTGGGAAGTCCTCCCAACCGGACTGGGTAAGGGGCGTGAACGGCCGTGGGCTGCGGGAGTGTGCGTCGCGCCAGCCGTCGTCATCGATCTGCACCGTATGCAACTGGACGAACTTGTCCTCCCGGCGGCCGGCAAGGGCTCGGTAGTGCACCCTCGCACGGTGGTCCTCGCCCCGTTCGGCTCCCGCCTTGCGGACGAATATGGAGATCGCCAATGGCTGCGCAACGCCAGGGAAAGGGCGCGTAGCCACGTCGGAGCGGTGGCCCTCCGGCGACAGGCTGATGATCCAACCCTCGTCGCAGGTGCGGCGCAGATACTCCCGCATGCCCCGGCCGCCAGGACCAGTGGCCCAGCCTGAGGGCGTGATGAAGCAGACCACGCCGTGGCGTTCGCCGTCGTCCGCGTCGAAGACCTTCCAGGTGGCCCAACGCCAGAAATACACGTACATGTTCTTGAGCACGTGCTCGTAACGCCCGTTACCTGGGTAGCGGAAGGCGTCGAGCAGTGGTACCTCGGCCCGGTCAGTGCGCTTCTCCACCCAGCCGCCGCGGTCTTCGGCCTTGTCGTCGTAGGGCGGGTTGGCGATCACGACGGTCACGGGGACGTTGGCCTTGACGTTGTTCGCTCGCCGTCGGGACTCGGACAGGGCATCGTATGTGGAGGCCAGGTATTCCTCCTCGACGAACGGGTTGTCCAGCGTGTCGGTGACGAAGAAATTGAGTCCTCCGTCAGGTAGCGGGGTCTTGTACCGCTTGAGCAGATCGGAGGCCCGTAACTCCGCAACGGCAAACGGTCCCATCTGCATCTCGAACCCGTAGAGCCGCGGGGCGAGGCGCGAGATCGCGTCGGCGGCCATTGCAGGTCCGGAGCGCTCGGCGGCCTGCTCGGCCACTCGCTCGATGATCGTATGGAGAAAGGTTCCGGTGCCCATGGCGGGATCAACGATCCGAACGCCGTCGCTGCGGAACCCATCGGACTGGCCGAGCCGCGTGCGAAGCACGTCCTCGGTGAGACGCACCATCTCCTGAACGACCTCGTGCGGGGTGTAGTAGGAGCCACTCCGCTGGCGCAGCACCGGGTCATAGTTCGTCAGGAAGTGCTCGTAGAGGTGGAGGTAGGCGTCACGGTTGCCTGTGCGGATAGCCGGCCAGTCCACCTCGGCAATGGTGCGGCGCAGCAGTTCCAACGTGACGGTGAACCGCTCGTTGACGTTGTCGGTGAGGAGTTGGAGGGCCTTCCCCATGAGGGCGTGGTCGGCGTCCAGACGGCGACCGATGTCGTGGAGGCCGATTCCGTCTTGGAGCACGTCCTCGGAACGGGCGAGCAGCAGGGCGAAGGTGACTGCTTGGGCGTAGCCGTCGGCGAAGGTCGCGTCGTCTGCGGACGGGAACAGCATCCGCCGCCAGTCGTTCTTGAGTCCTGTGAACGGCCGGGCGCGGACATCGTCGTCCCTCTTGGACGATCGGGCCTCGGCTGACAACTGCTCGAGGACGGCAGCGCGCAGCAACCGGCAGAGCGGAGCGACATGCTGCACAAGCCGGGCGACGCCCTTGATGGGTGGCGGCTTCCACATCAGGAATTGCTTCAGCAGCGCATCCAGCGCACCCGGGTCCACGGGCGCCAGACTCTCGCCCGCCGAGCGGAGCGATCCTGTCAAGTAGACCGTCTCGCCGAGCTGCCGCCCGTCGCGGAACAGTCGCCACTCGGTTCCGTTGGAGTACAGCAAGTTGGGCAGGTTCCGCAGCTTTTCCCACTGCTCGCGGTTGCTCTTGCCGAAGGTGTCGGGGTCGACCGACAATTCCGGCTTCTTGAGCTCGATGTAGCCGGCCAGTTCGCCGCTCGCGCGGATGGCGTAGTCGGGTCGGACGCCAAGATCAGGGACACGGAACTCGTCGTGCCAGGAGACCTCGTGCTGCTCGTGGTGTTCGCCGACGGTTTGGAGCAGCGCCTCAAGCGGTGCACGGATGGCGGCTTCCGGACTACCGCCGCCCGAGAGCTTGACCTTGCAGGCACGTCCGAACTCCGCCACAGCAGCGAGCAACCAGCTATCTAACCCCCCTGACATCTTCCCCCCAAGGATCAAGTCAGGGCGCTGATGCTATCTACGTATGGTCAACAGGGGAAGACAGATGGTCAACACGATCTCGCGCCGACCACGTCACGCTGACCGACCTACCCCCTGCGGGCATGACGGGGCCGACCAGCGATGCTGTACTCACGCTGTGACTCTGACGCGCCAAGTCCTCGAGAGATGAGTCCGTAACCATATGCGCAGCGAATGCCGCAGGGTGCACGGTCGCCGACCGGCTCAGCACGAGTATCGGCGTGATGACGCGTGTAGCCAGCTCCGTCTAAAGGCCACCGTCACTGCGTCATCTCGCGCCGCTCCCACAAGTCCCGCATCCGCTCACGGGCCTCATCGGGAGCGGGGAGTCGTTCGAAGACGCCCGGGGCAACCCGATGGATGATGTCGATCCCGTAGTGGTGGAGCAGATCGCGCTCCTTGGGCTCGAGAGGTTCGGGGAAGAGCGCTGAAAGACGGCCGATCCCACCGCGAACGTACCGTGCGTAGTCAAGCAGTTGGGCCAGCGCCTCGCGCACATAGCTACGCCCGACATGGGACTTCGCCTCGATGAGCTCACGTCCCCCAGGACCATTCAGATAGATGTCACAGATGCCCCCCACACTGGAGAAACGAGTCACCGTCGTATCGGTAAGCGTGCCGCAGAACTCGATGACCAATGCCGCCTCGTCACGGTTGAAGAGCAATTGTTGAGCAGGTCGCTCAATCGTCCCAGAGCGAGTGTGCTGTTGCTCCACCGGCAACTCGCGGAGCCAAGCGGGCGGTACCGCAGCACCGGCTTCTTCCAGAGCAGTCGTGGTGGTGATGAGCAGACCGTCGATCCCTGCCCGAGCCTGCTCACCGGACAGCACCAACTGCCCGGGGTACATGAAGTTGGACTTGTAGCCAAGGAGAGCGCTCAACGTGGTGTAAGGAATCTCCGTCAGGACGAACTGACGTAGGCTGTAGACCGTGTGCCAGCTCCGGCCCCCCGGCTTCGGGGGCCACATCGCGTCGGCGAAGGAGCTGTTCTGGAAGATCGCCCCGATCTCGCCGATGGCAAGCACACGGCTCTTCCCCGTGAAAAGCACGACATCGCCCGTAGAGACTTCCGTCATCTTGCCGTCGTGGGCTGCCGTGGCACCCCAGAATCGGGCCTTCCCGTCCGGGTGGAGCTCTTTTAGGCGGTCCCGCTGGTCGTCAGTCAACCTATCCGCGTACTTAAACTCGGTGAACTGAACCGGCTGGTCCAGCGTGTCTTTCCAGTGCTGGCGCGACTCGGGGCTGCCGAACGATGGGGAGATCAGGAGACGGGCCAAAGAGCCCGAGTTAGTGGGTTCTTCACCTTTTGTGAGCCCCTCGACACGAAAACCGAGTCGGGTCAGCACCGGGACGACGGTGGAAGCGCCTCCGGAGAAGTCTGCCGATCGCAAAGCCTCACCATTCGCATGACGGTGGGCCGCACCGACGATGGCTTTCGAGTCGTACCGACGACCGTTGTGCAGGATGAAGTAGCTTCGAGCGGGCTTAAAACCGTACTTGGCGAGGAACACCTCCCTGCCGAGGTCGTCGTACTCCGCCAGTGTCTGCAGCACGGTGTCACGGGTGACGTCAGCGATTCCCACGATCGGATCATATGACCATTGGACACCCCGACGGCGATCAACACCGGTTCCAGGAAAGGTCGTTCTCGACGTCGCCGCGCGCTCTGGGGGACCACGCCCATGCTCCACCGGCTGGCGCGGCGGTGGGTCCCGTCCCAGCCACGGGTTGAACCTCCGACCCTGCAGATTGCTGACGCATGCGGCGGCTTTACGGAGAGGCGCGTCGTCATCGTGAAGCTCTGACGTGCGAGGCTCCCCCGCTGCGACGCGAATCGTCAGGCATCCCTGCGCGGTCGGCCCAACCGAGCAGGTCAGTCGGATTCCCTGGGAGCCATCTGGGAGCCGACCCGCTCCCCAAGCCCCTGCGGCACAGCTCCGGGCCACTCAGCCCAACCCTCTGACCAGCAGCAACGCCGAACGCCTAGCTAGCGATCTTGGTCCGACCGCATTCGGGACGAAGGGGCCGTGGGTTCAAATTCCGCCACCCCGGCTCCAAAACAGCAGGTCAGGGCCAGGTCTCCCTTGCGGGCGGCCGGCCCTGATCGCGTTTCTGGCGTGCGCTGGGTGTCAGCTGGGGGTGATCTCGGTCGGCGTCTTCCGAGTGCGGCGTCCCGGCCTCTTCCATGATCGGCTTGTGGGTGCGCCGCAGCCCGTGGGGTGTCAGCCCCCGGGTGACGGGCACCCAGCAGGCTTGTGCGCGCTGTGCAGTGTCCCTCCCCCGGGCCGGGATACCTGGCCAGGGCTCGGCAAGCAGCGGGACCAGCCGACACTCGTACGTGGCGATGCGGCCCGTGGGCGTAGCGAATGATCAGCAGCCTCGGCCCTGGAGGAACTGACCCGTCCAGTGCGTCCCGCACCCAGCACTCGCTGCCGGCGCGCGGGTCTGGTGCCGCGGATGAAACCCGCTCGGCCCGGTCAGCTCCTCAAGAGACGCTACGGGCATGGAGTTCCTCTGTTACCACCGCGACCGGCCCGGCTCCGTAGCGCTGCGCGACGAGCTCGCGGAAGAGCATTGGTCGTATATGGACCGGTACGCGGATGGGATGATCGCGCGGGGCCCGACCCTCGCTGGCGACGGCGACACACCCACCGGCAGCGTGCACATTCTCGACCTGCCCGATATCGCCGCCGCCCGCGCGTTCGCCTTCGACGAGCCCAACTACCAGGCCGGCGTGTACCGGGACGTGCTGCTGCGCCGGTGGCGCAACACGTTGGGGCGCACCATGTGGAACTTCCCCGGCGGCCGGACCGGTGGCAACCGCTACCTGGTGATCGGCCTCGGCACGGGGACCGGCGCCCGACCTCGCCGTGCCGCCCGACCGGGACCAACTGATTGCCTACGGGCCGCTACTGTCCGACAACGGCGCGACCTGGCTGGGCACGGCGGCGCTGGTCAGGGCGCCGGATCCGGACACGGCACGCGCCGTCCTCACCCCGGACCGGTACGCCGACATCGACGTGCACAACTGGCAGTTCGGCGGACGCCCGTGATGAACCGAGGACGTCCGGGCCGTCGTCCCGCAGAAGCCCTTCGGATCGCTCGGCGTCCGGGGTCTGAGCGGCCCCAGGTCTCGTAACGCCTCGCTCACGGCGGGAACGGCAACGCTGGCCGTCGCGGTCACAGGTTGCGGCTCCCGTGTCGGCGGCGCGGCGGAAACTCCGCCGACGCTACCCGCGCGGGCGTCGGCCGCTCGACGCTCGACCCGGACGGCACGGTGCCGCGGGCGAACGAACCGGACAGCGCCACCGCCACCGCCACCGTCACCGAATTCACGATCCCCACCCAGGCGCCGACACCCGCGACCGGGCCGACGTGCCGTGCGTTCCAGAAGCCTCGCTGTACGGGTCGCCGGATGTCGGCCCGGTTTCAGTACCAGCGGGTTTGTCCCGCGACGGCGTTGCCCGTGCGGGCGGCGCTGCGTAGCACCTTCAGTGGACCGTCGATCAGTTGCTCGGCGTCGTGGTCAGGGTCGTCCCCCATGAACGTCATCCACTCACGTGCGCGGGAAACGACTGCGGCCCGCTGGTCTCGGGTGAGGTCGAGTGCGTTCTCCGCCTTCGGCAGGGCGGTGAGCACCTGCTCGGAGCTGAGCAGGAAGTCGCCGAACCAACCGGGGAGTTGCAGTGTCTCGGTCGGCCCCAGCGCATAGGCCAGAGCCACAGCGGGGCTGGCCTTCCGAGCGGTGGCGCAGAACAGCCCCTCCCCGCCCTCCTGCGAAAACAGGTCCATGACCGCGTCCTTCATCCTCTCCACCGCGTCGACCGTGATCCGGCTGTTCTCGACGAACGCCGAAAAGCGAAGGGCGGAGGCAGTCGGTACGGGTCGGCGGGGATCTGACAGGTCGAAGAACTGCTCACCACTGCTCTTCTCACGCCACCAGGTCAGATCCTCGGGAAAGCGCGGCGAAAGGCAGCCCACAAACGGGAGTCGGGGAAACTCACGCCGAATGCCCGCCACCGCTTCGTCCGGCACGGTGCCAACGATCCACACGCCCGTAGCGCTCATCCAGGCCCCGTTCGGAAACACCGTGTGCAACGTCCCTCAGCCACCGACCGGTTCGATGCCGCGGCAGACGCCCGCGAGACCGACGACAGTATCCGTCGCGGCGCAGGGCGCGGGCGCGAGCGCGGGCGCGGGCGCGAGGGCGGGCGCGGCCGGTCTGCCCGCGAGGTCGCGGACCCGCCGGCCGCGCCGCGATGGCGGACGACCGGAGACCGGTCATCGCCGCCGGCCGCGCAGGGCCACCAGTTCGGCCAGTTCGCCGTCGCTCAGTTCGCTGAGCGACACCTCGCCCGATCCCAGTACGGCGTCGGCCAGTTCACGCTTCTGCCGCAGCATGTCGGCGACCCGTTCCTCGACCGTGCCCTCGGCGATCAGCTTGTGGACCTGCACCGGCCGGGTCTGGCCGATGCGGTAGGCGCGGTCGGTGGCCTGGTCCTCCACCGCCGGGTTCCACCAGCGGTCGTAGTGGACGACATGGCCAGCGCGGGTCAGGTTGAGGCCGGTCCCGGCGGCTTTGAGGGACAGCAGGAAAACCCTCTTGGCGCCGGACTGGAACGCGTCGACCATCTCCTCACGCCGCCTGACCGCCGTACCCCCGTGGAGGAACAAGGGATCCACGCCGCGGTCGGCGAGATGGCGTTCGATCAACCGGCCCATGGCCACGTACTGCGTGAAGACCAGCACCGACCCGTCTTCCGCGAGCACGGTGTCCACGAGTTCGTCCAGCAGTTCCAACTTTCCCGACCGGCCCACAAGTTGCGCGGTATCCGGCTCCTTCAGGTACTGCGCCGGGTGGTTGCACACCTGCTTCAGGCCGGTGAGAAGCTTCATCACCAGCCCGCGCCGGGCCATTCCGTCCGCACCCTCGATCTCGGCCATCAACTCCCGTACCAGGGACTCGTACAGCGAGATCTGCTCCTTCGTCAGAGACACCGGCTGGTCGGTCTCGGTCTTGGGCGGCAGTTCGGGCGCCACACCGGGATCGGACTTGCGGCGGCGGAGCAGGAACGGGCGTACGAGCGCGGCCAGTTGACGTGCGGCGTGCTCGTCGCGGTCTCCCTCGACGGCCCTGGCGTAGCGGTCGCGGAAGGAGGAAAGGGTGCCCAGCAGTCCCGGGGCGGTCCAGTCGAGCAGCGCCCACAGTTCGGACAGGTTGTTCTCCACCGGGGTGCCGGTCAGCGCGACCCGGCCACGAGAGGGAATCGCGCGCAGGGCACGGGCGGTGTGGGCGTACGGGTTCTTGACGTGCTGGGCCTCGTCAGCGACGAGCAGCGACCAGGGCTGTTCCGCGAGGCGTTCGGCGTCGCGGCGCATCGTCCCGTACGTCGTCAGGACGAAGCCGCCCGCGGCTCCGTCGTCGAGGCCGGCCAGGTCGCGGCCTGGACCGTGGAAGCGGCGTACGGGGGCGGTCGGCGCGAAACGCCGGATCTCGCGCTCCCAATTGCCCAACAGGGAGGCCGGGCAGACCACGAGGGTCGGACCGGCCGTGGCCTTGCGCTCCTGGCGGCGGAGATGGAGTGCGATAAGGGTGACGGTCTTGCCCAGGCCCATGTCGTCCGCCAGGCACGCGCCCAGACCGAGCGAGGTCATCCGGTGCAGCCAGTTCAGGCCCCGCAGTTGGTAGCCGCGCAGGGTCGCCGCCAGGGCCTTCGGCGGACCTTGGGGCTCCCGCGCGGTGCGGGCCTCGGGGTCGGCGATCCGGGCACGCAGATCCTCCAGCACGCCGCTCGCGGTGACCTCGACCTGTTCGCCGTCCACCTCGACGCTGCCGGTCAACGCGGCGCCCAACGCGTCGATCGCCGTCAGCGACCGAGCCCCCGTGCGTACGGCCTTCCGTAGACGTCGCACCAACTCCCGGTCCACGACGACCCATTGGCCGCGCAGCCGTACCACCGGCCGATGGGTGTCGACCAGCCGTTCCAACTCGTTCTCGGACAGTTCCTCGTCCCCGAGCGCGACCCGCCACCGGAAGTCCAGCAGCCCGCCGGAGGACAGGAAGGACGCGGCCGAGGACGTCGTGCCTTTGCGGGCCGGTTCCAGAACGCCCGTGGCGGTCAATCCGCGTACCAGGTCCTTGGGCCAGTGCACAGGTACGCCCGCTGCCGCGAGCCGTTCGGCGGCCTCGCCCAGCAGTTCCCGCGCTTCCTCGTCGGAGAGTTCAAGGCAAGTGGGGGCGGCGGCATCCAGCAGCCGGGCGGCGGGCGGCCACACCCGCGCGGCCCGGCGCAACGTCAGCAACGTGTCGGCCCGAGCCTGGGGGCCGAAGAGTTGGGGCGCGGAGGCCGTACCCGCCCACAGGTCCGCGGCATCGGCGAGCACCGTCGGGTCGGCCGGGCTGCGCAGTTGGACGACGGCGCGGAAGCAACCGGCGTCGGCCTCCCCGTCGCCCCAAGGCTCCCCGCCCGGCCCGAACACGTCCGGTCCGGAAACGCGCGGCTCGGAAACGCCCGGCCCGGAAACGCGCGGCGGCTCCACCCGCAGCGACACCTGAAGGCCGGCGTCACGGCCGACGGCGACCTCGGCCGCCCGGACGTGCTGCTCGGGCGCGGGCCGCGGTACGGGCCGCGGCGCGCGGTGTGGCGCACGCTGTGGCGCGGCGGCCGCGAACTGCGGTCCCGCCGCCAGGTGCCGGGCAGCAGGCGTACGGGTGAGCGCGTCGGCCATGGCGTCCAGGAATGCCAGCAGCAGCGGCTCGGCTGCCGGAAGCGCGAGCGGCGACCGGCCCGGCAGGGATACGGCCCGGGCCTCGGGAGGCATGGCGGCAGCGAGGGCGTCCAGCCGCTCCCGGTCCGCGGCGTCCAGCGGCCCGACCCGCCACGCGTCGAAGCCTGCCGGGGACGTCTCCGGCAGCAGCCGCCCCCGGGCCAGCAGACTCAGCCCCGTCGTGGCCGCCGCACCCCAGAACGCCATGCCCGCCGACGCCCGTCCGCTCGCCCCCAGCGCCCGGCAACGGGTCAGCAGCGGTACGGCCTGCTCCACCGCCACGCTCACGGCCGGCACCGTCTCCTGCCGCACGGATGTCCCCTCCGTACGGACCACGGCAAGCTCCCCCGGCTCCACCCCCAGGTCGGGCGGCTCGCCGCCCGGCGTCCAGAACGCCACGCGGCCCCGCCGAGGCGGGTCGGCGGGGAGGAAGGCGGCCTCACCTGCGGCGAGTTCCGGCAGCGCCGCGAGCAGCCGCCGCCGGTCCACGACCGCCGGCTCCGGCAGCCCGTCGACGCGGGCCGGCTCGTCTGCGTCGGCCAGCGGCGATACGTCGTCGGCGCCGATCGGACCGGCGGAGGCGCCCGCTCCCGCCGCATAGCGCCTTGCCACCGCACCCACTCCTGGAGCCTGTCCGTCCGACGTCCCGGGAGCCGCCCGCTCCCGACCCCGGCACATCCAGGCTAACCGCCGCCACTGACACACCCCCGCGGCCGCACTCACCCGGCTTCCCGCGGGTACGGCCGGCGTACCGCACAAAGAATTCGTCCCGGCCCGCCCGGTTGCGATACATCTGTGGGACCGGGGCAGTCAGGGAGGGGCCGGCGTGAAGCAGGCGGCGACGGGGGCATTGGTGGGCTTGGCGATCGGAGACGCCATGGGCTTTCCGACGGAGTTCAACACCATGGCGGCGATCGCCGCGAAATGCGGCCCCTGGCGCGCCATGCCGCTACCGCTCTCCTCGGGGCGGGCCTATGTCACCGACGACACGCAGATGACCCTTGCCCTGGGCGAAGGGCTGCTCGAAGCGCTGGCCGAAGGACCGCTGACGGCGGCCCGGATGGAGCCACCGGTTCGCGAGCGCTTCGTCCAGTGGTGCTTCTCGCCGGAGAACAACCGCGCGCCGGGGACGACCTGTCTACGGGCCTGCGAGGCGCTGAGCCTCGGCGGTGCCTGGCAGGACGCGAGCGAGGTCGGCTCCAAAGGGTGCGGGGCGAACATGCGGGTCGCGCCGCTGGGGCTGATCCCGGGGCTGGACGAGCAGCAGCGTTCCGGTGCGGCCCAGTTGCAGTCGGCCCTCACCCACGGCCATCCCACCGCGCTGGCCGCCAGCGACCTGACCGCGCACACCGTCCGGCTGCTGGCACTGGGTACCCGGCCCGTCGAACTGCTGCCCGCGCTCCGCGAGTACGCTCACACGAGCCGTGGCCGCTACCGCGCCGACTGGCTGGGGGATCTGGCCGAGCACGCGCAGGATCCGGACCGCGCGTCCTTCGCCACTCGCGGCTGGGACGAGTGCCTGGCCGCGCTGGAACGTCTGGAGGCCGCGCTCCGCTCCCCCGACCCGGAGGCCGACCCGTGCGCGGCCACCGGGGCGGGCTGGATCGCCGAGGAGGCGTTCGCCACCGGTCTGTACTGCTTCCTGCTGCTTCCCGACGACCCGCCCGCGGTGGTCCGGCGGGCCGCGTACTCCTCCGGCGACTCCGACTCCATCGCCGCTCTGGCCGGGGCGTTCGCCGGTGCCCACCATGGCGCCGAAGCGTGGCCGCGGGAGTGGGTACGCGACATCGAGTACCGCGACCGACTGCTGGCCCTGGGCGCGGCCTGGGACGCCTGACCTCGTACCGCCTCGGTGTCGGCGGCCCGGATCTCGTCGCCTTAGGGTGCTGCCCCGAGCAGGCGGCGTCCATCGGCCATGATGGCCCCCGTTACTCCCCCGCCGTCGACAGCTCCAGCGCCGCCTCGCGGACCTCGGCGTGCCAGTGCCGGTTGGCGCGGTTCTCCCCCTGGCGGGCCGACCGCTGCCGGACCCGGCCGACCCGGACCGCGGGCTGCGAACGAGCTGAGGCCCGGCGGGCGGGGGCTGTGTCGCACCTGGCTGCGAGGATCGGGAGCGTGAACGATCACGATGAGCTGATACGCCGGATCCGCGCCCGGGCCGCGGAGGAATCCGAGGCGCTGCCCGCTTGTGCGGACGCCCCGGCCGTCGCCGAAGCGGAGCGGGCGCTCGGCTTCACCCTGCCGCCGCTGCTGGTGCGGCTCTACCGCGAAGTCGCCAACGGCGGCTTCGGCCCCGACTACGAAGTGTTCCCCCTCGTCGGGGAGGGGCGGACCGCGGTGTCCGACTACGCAAGCGAGTGCCCCGCGCCCCCGGCGGAACCGGCACCGCACTGGCCGCGAGGTGTGCTGCCGATCCTGGACTGGGGCTGCGGAATGTACGCGGCCGTGGACTGCCTCCAGCCGCACGCCCCCGTCCTCCTCTTCGAACCCAACGCCGTCGAGGACGACTGGACCCACGCCTGGTTCCGGGACGCGCCGTCGCTCGCCGAATGGCTCGACTCCTGGCTGGACGGCACCGGTTGGTGGGACCAGGAAGCCGCCTCGGCCGAGGGCTCCACCGGTCCCGTCCCCTGGCCGGAAGCCGCCGAACGGCTCGCGGCGCGGAACTGAGCCCATACCGGGTCGCGTCCGGTGGAGGTCCGGGCCGCGAACGGCTGAGCCGCCCTACGCGTTCGCCTTCGGCCAGGGCTCCACGGCGATCACGGCCTCGATCGGGAGAGGGCCGTAGATGTGGGGGAAGTCCTCGGCGCCCGGGGCGGACGGCTCGTAACAGACCGGAGCGGAGAGGCGGTTCTCGTCGATGACGAGGACCACCAGGTCGTCCGGGCCCGTGTACGTGCCGTAGAGGAACTCCGCCACGCCCGGCAGTTGGTGGCGCAGCGAGCAGTGGATGAAGCCCACGTCCTGGAGGGTGCGGCCGCGCGTGGACATCTCGTACTGTCCGCTCGCGCGAGCCGCATCCCACAGGGCGCGTTCGGTGAGGTGCAGGAGTTCGGCCATGGCCCCACGGTACGGCTGGCGGTGCCGTGGCGGGGTCACGGCCGTGGCGTACACCGACCGGTGCCGTAGCGGGTGACGGCACCGGCCGTACGTCGGCCGACTCCCCCGGAGCGGTACGCCGACCCCGACCTCCGGCCCCGCCGGCCCCGCGACGTACGCGGCCCCGTACCCGGGCCCTGACAGTTCGTCCGCCGAGAGGTCAGAGCGCCGAACCCGGCTGCGGGTCACGCCACATGGGCCACATGTGGGGGCCGTCCGGGAGGTCGATCGTACGGCCGAGGTAGGTGAAGCCGAGGCGCTCGTACAGCGCCCGGCTGCGCTCGCTGCTCGCCTCCAGGTAGGCCGAGAGCCCTTCCCGGTCGCAGCGCGCGAGGACGGGGTTCATCAACTCCGTGCCGACACCCTGGCTTCGCCGCTCCGCGGACACACCTATCATCATCAAGTACTCGTGCGCCCGGTCTTTGGGGTGGGCCTCGTCCAGAATCCGGGTGATCTGCTCGACGCGCTCGTTCCCCGGGTCGATCGCCTCCCGGAACTGCGCGGGACCGTCGGGGTCCGGGGCGTGCCCCGCGGGCACGCTCAGCCACAGCGCCACCGCCGTACCGTCCTCCGCCATGTCGACGTGTCCCTCGGCGAGGGCCGCGTCGACGAACGCCCCCATCAGGCCCGCGTGGGCGCGCCGCCGGTCCGCCTCGTCGGGGAAGACCCAACTGCTGACCTGGTCCGGAAAGAACGCCTCGTCAAGCAGCCCGGTCACGGCCTCCCGGTCGTCCTGCCCGGCCCTGCGAATTGCCACGCCCATCGCCCTGCCCGCCCTTCCGATTCAAGTGATCCTGCCCGTACGGCGCTTGCAGCTTATTGCGTACGCGGTCCGGGCCGCTCGGGCGGAGGCCACAGCCTGTGGATAACTCCGGCTGTGGACAACCCGCGCCGCGAACTCAGCGGCCACCGCCGTCCGTACGGGCCTCGATCGCGCGGAGCACCGCCACCATGTCGGACCGGCCGTGGCCCCGCGCCACCGTCTCGGCGAAGAGCGTGTGGCAGATGTCCAGCAGAGGGGACGCGAGGCCGGATTCCCTGGCGGCTTCGGCGATCAGCCGGTTGTTCTTCAGTACGTCCACGACCGATGCCTGGACGGAGAGGTCGCCCGCCAGCAGCTTGGGGGCCTTCATCCGGGACACCGCGCTGGCCATCGGTCCGGCGTCGAGCACGGCCAGGAACTGCCGCAGGTCCAACTTCTGCCGATCGGCGAAGTGGAACGCCTCGGTGAGGCCGGTGACCATCGTGATCAGGAAGAGGTTCACCGCGAGCTTCATCAGCAGCGCGTTCGGGGCCGTTCCGCAGACGAACGTCTCCCGGCACATCGGGCGCAGCAGCGGCCGTATGTCCTCCACCGCCGATTCCTCCCCGGCGAGCATGGCCACCAACTGCCCGTCCTGCGCGGGCCGGCGCGAACCGGAGACAGGGGCCTCGACGTAAGCGCCGCCCGCCGCGCGGACATCGGCTTCGAGACCGCGCGAGTAGGCGGGCGAGGTCGTTCCCATGGAGACGAGCGTGTGGTTCGCGACAAAGGCGTCGAAGTCCGGGGTGCCGCGGCCGAGCACGGAGTCGACGGCCTCGCCGTCGGCCAGCATGAGGACGACGACGCGGGCCTGGTCAAAGACCTCGGCGGGACTCTTCGCCACCTTCGCGCCGACCGCGCGGACCGGCTCACACCGGCCCGGGGTCCGGTTCCAGACGACGAGGGGCGTCCCGGCGCGGGCCAGATTGAGTGCCATGGGCTGTCCCATGACGCCGAGACCCAGAAACCCGACATCCAGCATGCGCACGCCACCACCATCGTTGACCTTGCCGTCTATGACAGTCGTCATAATAATGGAGCTATGACCACCGTCATAGTGAGTACGTCGGAACTGGTGGGCAGGCTGGCGCCAGGACCGGGGCCTGTGACCGGGCCGGTGCCGGAGGCCGCTCAGGCCACGGCCGAAGCAATCGGCCCCTGGCGTATCAGCACTGCCCTGCCGTCCGACCGCGCGGCCCTGGGTTCCCTGTTCTCGGGCTGCTCCCAGGAGACCGTCCGGCTGCGCTTCTTCGGACGGCTCCGCGCGTTCCCCCGTGAGTACCTGGACAGCGTGCTGGCGGGCCGGCCGGATGTGCACGACGCCGTGGTCGCGTACCGCGACGACCGGTCGCACCTCGTCGGACTGGCGGGGCTCGTGGCGGAGTCCGACGAGAATCCGGGCGTCGCCGAGCTCGGGGTGCTCGTCACCGACACCTGGCAGCGGCAAGGGGCGGGCGCCGCCATGGTCGACACGCT
Organism: Streptomyces sp. NBC_00223; assembly: GCF_036199905.1. Classification (NCBI taxonomy): domain Bacteria; kingdom Bacillati; phylum Actinomycetota; class Actinomycetes; order Kitasatosporales; family Streptomycetaceae; genus Streptomyces; species Streptomyces sp. NBC_00223. Next base: position 3,690,021 of record NZ_CP108109.1, read on the forward strand.
GCTCACCCGGGCCCGTGAACGCGGGATCGTACGGGTGTCGGCATGCGTACTGCCGGGCAGGTCCGGGCTGCTGGCCACGCTGTCCCGCCGTCTGGAACTGGAGAGTTCCTCCGGTACCCGGGACGGCCTGACCGGGATCTATAGGCTGGCACAGGGCGGCGACGCGAGCCGCGGAACCACGCGTCCGAGCCCGTAGGAAAAGCCGATCGCATGGGCTAGGAGGAGGTGGGTGATGACCGCTTCCGAGCGGGAACCACGCGAGAGCGGGGCGGATGACGCGGCGCTCGTCGGCACGTCGGACGAGGTTGCGGCGCTCGCCGGCGGGACGCGCAGCAGCGGGACGCGCGAGCACCGGGCCGGCGGCGAAAGATCACCCGAGCCCGGGTCCGAGCCCGATCCCGGTCCCGAGCCCCGTACCTACGGCCCCCGCGAGCGCATGGTCTTCAGCGCGGCCCAGCTCATCCGGCGCGACGGGGTGACCGCGACCGGTATGCGGAATGTCGCCGCACACGCCAAGGCGCCGCGCGGATCGCTCCAGCACTACTTCCCCGGTGGCAAGGAACAGTTGGTCAACGAGGCCGTCGGCTGGGCCGGCCGCTACGCCGCCAAGCGCGTCGCCCGGTTCGTCGCCGAGATGCCCGAGCCGACGCCGAGCGGGTTGTTCGCCGCCATGGTGCGCCAGTGGAGCGACGAGTTCCGGACGCTGGGATACGGCGCGGGGTGCCCGGTCGCCGCCGCGACTGTGGACTGCGCGGAATCCGCCGGCTCGACCAGGGCGGCGGCGGCCGCCGCGTTCGCCACCTGGAACGAGCCGGTCGCCCAGGCTCTGACCGGCATGGGCGTGCCGGAGGCCAAGGCCCCGGCGCTCGCCACGCTCATGATCAGCACGCTGGAGGGGGCCATCCTCATCTCCCGGTCCGAGCAGGACGTACGCGCCCTGACAACGGTGGCGGCGGAGCTGGGCCCGCTGCTGGACGGGGGCGCGGTCGTTCCTCACGGCTAGAAGGCGGGCTGCCGAGCGGGCAGGCCCTGGGGAGGCATCTGGGGTCGTTCATCTGCGGGTTTGCGCCGCGAACCCGAGGGCAGCCGAACCACGAAGGACCGTCGAGCGGACCCGTGGAAGGTTCCGCGCGCGGACCTTCGCGTACGGAACGCCGTACGCACCTCGAACCGCAGGGAGAGCGCCATGACCGACCCCACCTCCGCACCGACGAGCGAATCGGCGATGGAGCACGGGAGGATCGTGGTCGGCGTCGACGGTTCCGAGCCGTCGCTGCACGCCTTGCGCTGGGCCGCCCGCCAGGCCCAACTCACCGGCGCCGCGCTCGAAACGGTCATCGCCTGGGAACTCCCGAGCGCATACGGCTGGGGCGGAATGCCCGGCCTTCCCCAGGACGTCGACCTGGGCGCGCCCGCGGCCCAGGCGCTGTCCGACGCGGTCCAGGCCACGCTGCCGCCGGAGCAGGCCAAGGCCGTCACCGAAGTGGTCGTCATGGGCAACGCGGCCCAGGCGATCCTCGACCGCGGCGAGGGAGCGGAGCTGATCGTGGTGGGCGTACGCGGCCGCGGCACGTTCCGCGCGACGCTGCTCGGGTCGGTCAGTCATACGGTCACCGTGCACGCGACGTGCCCGGTCGTGGTCGTGCGCGGAACGGCGGAGCAGTCGGACCAGGTCGAGGGCTGAAAGCGGGCGGTTGAGCCCTGGGCCGGGGCCGCTGAGCCCGGGGCCGGGGCCGGCGGGCCGATCCGGGATCGAGGCCGAACCGGGACCGGGCGGGCATCGGGGCTGGTGTGACCTGCGACTTCGAGAAGTTATCCACAGGCTGCACAGCACACCTCACCGAATGTGCGTGCGGCGGAGCATCATGGGGGCATGAACGAGATCACCGGACCCGCCGACGGGTCCATGCGGGAGACCGGCGCCATGCCGGAGTGGGAGAAGAGGTTCCGCGCGCCTCGCGTCGGGCTGCCGGAGTGGGCGGAGGACGCGCCGGACCACAGCCTGTTCGTGTCGAACGTGACGGGCACGTACGAGCTGTACGCGTGGGACCGGACGACGGGCGGGCGGCGACAGGTCACCGACCGGCCGAACGGGACGACGGACGGCACCCTGAGCCGGGACGGCACATGGGTGTGGTGGTTCTCGGACACCGACGGGGACGAGTTCGGGGTCTGGATGAGGCAGCCGTTCGCGGGCGGTCAGGACATACCGGCGGCGCCCGGCCTCGCCCCCTCCTACCCGGCCGGACTGGTACTGGGCGTCGGCGGGCTCGCGGTGATCGGCCGCTCGACGGACGACGAGGGCACGTCCGTGCACGTCGTGCCGCCCGACGGCGGCACTCCGTACGAGATCTACCGGCACGCGGAGTCCGCGGGGGTCAGTGACATCTCGGAGGACGGCACGCTGGTCGTCATCGAGCACACCGAGCACGGCGACGCGATGCACAGCGCGCTGCGGGTCGTCCGGGTCGAGGACGGCTCGACGGTCGCCGAGTTGGACGACACCGAGGGCGGCGAACGCGAACTGGGCCTGGACTGCCTCGGCTTCGCACCCGTCGTGGGCGACACGCGCCTGCTCGTCGGCCACCAGCGCACGGACCGCTGGCTGCCGATGATCTGGGACGTGGCGACCGGCGAGGAGACCGCGCTGGCGGTGGACCTGCCGGGGGACGTGCACGCCGAGTGGTATCCGGACGGCTCCGCGCTGCTCGTGGTGCACGACTTCCACGCCCGCGGCGAGATGTTCCGCTACGACCTGGCGGACGGCACGCTGACCCCGCTGGACACCCCGCCGGGATCGGTGGGCGGGGCGACCGCGCGGCCGGACGGCAGCGTGGAGTACCTGTGGTCGTCGGCCGAACGTCCCCCTGTCGTACGGTCCACGACCGGCGTCGTCGTGCTGGAGGCCCCCGGGCTGCGGGCCCCGGACTCGGTGCCGGTGGAGGACGTGTGGGTGGACGGCCCGGGAGGGCGGATACACGCCCTGGTACAGCGGCCGGCGGGTCACGAGGCGGACGGGAGCGGTCCCTTCCCCACCGTCTTCGAGATCCACGGCGGCCCGACCTGGCACGACTCGGACGCATTCGCCGCCGGGCCCGCCGCCTGGCTCGACCACGGCTTCGCGGTCGTCCGGGTCAACTACCGGGGCTCGACCGGTTACGGCCGCGAATGGACGGACGCCCTCAAGCACCGGGTGGGTCTGATCGAGCTGGAGGACATCGCGGCGGTGCGGGAGTGGGCCGTCTCGTCCGGTCTGGCCGATCCGGCCAAGCTGGTGCTCACCGGGGGTTCGTGGGGCGGCTATCTGACCCTGCTCGGCCTCGGCACCCAGCCGGACGCGTGGACGGTGGGCATAGCCGCGGTCCCTGTCGCGGACTATGTCGCCTCCTACGCCGACGAGATGGAGGCGCTCAAGTCCCTGGACCGCACCTTCTTCGGCGGCTCACCGCAGGAGGTCCCGGACCGCTACGAGGCGTCCTCACCGATCACCTACGTCGAGCAGGTCAAGGCCCCCGTCTACATCAGCGCGGGTATGAACGACCCGCGCTGCCCGATACGCCAGATCGACAACTACGTCGAGCGGCTCCGCGCCCTGGACAAGCCGCACGAGGTGTACCGGTACGACGCGGGCCACGGCTCGCTCGTCGTGGAGGAACGGATCAAGCAGGTCCGGCTGGAGCTGGCGTTCGCGCTGCGTCACGTGGGAGCGGCGATCGCGGACTAGCCGCCACGAGGGGAGGCCGGCGGCACGGGCGGCATGGCGCGGGCGGCCGGAAGCGCCACGGGCAGCGCGGCGCGATCGGCTAGCTCACGCGAGCGGGCGGGCCGACCTCCCGGCCGGGATCGGCCCCGGGGTCGGTAGCGGGATCGGCCCCCGGGTCGGCCTCGGTGCCGGAGTCATCGCCCGACTCCGGCTCAGGACCGACCCCGCCCTCGGGGCCCCCGTCCTGATCGGCGCCGATGCTGGCTCCGGCGTCCGCGTCGGCCGCGGCGCCCCCGGCGGGGCCGTCCTCCGGTAGGAGACCGAGCGCGGCGTCGGCCCGCGCCTCGGCTTCCCGCCGGGCGAGGCGGAACCACATGAAGACGACGAAGCCAGCGAAGACGAACCACTGCCCGGTGTAGCCGAGGTTCTGGAACGCCTTGACGTCCAGGCCGCTGTTGGGCGCCGCCGCCGGAGGCACCGCCTTGAGTGGCGCCAGAGGATGGGCGGCGGTGATCCAGCCGCTGTAGACGGAGTAAGGGAGGACATTGACGAGAGAAGCGGCACTGATCATGCCGAGCTGACCGGAGGGCAGCGCGCCGCGGGCGTTCACACCGCTGGTGTCCGTGGTCTCGGGGTACTGCAGGGCCCCGGTGACGGTGACCTGCCCGGTCGGCACGGCGGGCACGGAACCGGAGTGCGCGGCGGCGGAGGCGTCGCCGGGCAGCCAGCCACGGACCACGGGAAGCGCGGCGCCGCCGCCGACCCGCAAGGGGGTGAGGACGTAGAAGCCGTCACGGCCGTCGAGTGTGCGGTCGGGGATCAGGAGTTGACGCCCGGCGTCGTAGCGGCCGGTGGCGCTGACCAGTCGGCCGGAGTCGTCCGCGCCGACCTGGGCCCGGGTGTCGGGCAGCACGCGGCTCAGCGGCACCGGCGTGGCCACGGCGTTCTCGCGCTCGTCGTGCTTGGCGGCCTTGTGCTGGTCGACGCGTACCTCGAATCTGCTCAGCTGCCAGCTCCCCATGAACACGCAGAACGGCACGGCGAGCAGCGCGAGCACGCTGACCGCCAGCCAGCGAGGGGTGAGCAGGAACCGGTACACGCCTCAACGGTACGGGGACGGCTCTCGGACTCCGCAACCGGGACCCGTGCGGGCGGACCCGCGCGACCTGACGGGCACGGACGGGCGCCCGGCGCCGGCTACGGCCGCGGTGTGCTGTTGGACGCCGCCATCGGAGCCGCGGTGTAGACGGTCCCGGCGCACGCGTCCTCGATGACCGGACCGACGACCTCGGGCGCGCCCGCGGCCGGCGTGTGGTTGAGGGCGACGCTCGGCGGCTGCGGTGGAGGGGAGGTGGCGCCGCCCGACTGCGGGGTGTCGGCTCCGGTGACGGATCCGGGGTCGGTGCCGTCCTGGTCCGTGCCGCCGGTCGCCGTCGCGGTGGTCGTCGGCGTCGCCGAGGCGGGCGGGCTGGTGGGAACTGGGCAGCCGCCGGGCCCGGCCTGGGCGGGAACCCACGCCCAGTCGACCTCGTACTCCTGGCCGGGGCTCAGGAGCACGGGACTCTCCGTGGCGGAAGGCGGAAGCCCGGCTGCGGGGTCGCCCGCGACGTGGCCGACGACCTGGATCCGGGACTGGTCGGCCGCACCGAGCGCCACGGCCTGCACCACCCCGCCGCTGGGCACCGTACAGGGGGTGTCGGAGACGTTGGCGACGCGGAACCAGCCGTAGATCCGGCCGCCGGAGTCCGGAGCGGCGGCCCGGCTCGCTCCCTGGCCGAGCTGGGCGCTGGAGCAGTCGGGGACCGGCGGCGGTGTGTCGGGCAGCGTGGTGGGCGTACCCGTCGGACCGCTGATGTCCCCGGTGACGGTTGGCACGGCCCCGGCCTCGGGGGTGGACGTACTGCCGGAGGGGGCGCCGGAGTCGCCCCAGGGGCCGGTGTGGCCGTCCTCGCCGGGCCGGGTGGCGTGGGAGCTGGCCACGTTGACCGGCGCGGCGGTCGTCTGGCCCGGGCTGCCCGCGGCGCGGATCACCGCGGGGATGGCCATGCCCGCGAGCAGCAGGGCCGCGGCGGTGCCGAGCAGCGCCTGCTTGCGGCGTTGCCGGCGCAGCGGAATGGCGTGCCGGAGGTGGTCGAGCGCGGTGGGGGACGCCTGGATGCCCTGGACGGCGTCCCGCATGAGCGAGCGCAGCGCCGCCTCTTCGGCGCTCTCGCCGTACAGCCCTGCGGCGTAGGCGTCGTCGAGGTCGGCGAAGTCGTCAGCGTCGACGGGGCCGGCAGGGATGACGGGGTCGCCGGGGTCCTGGCCGTCCGCCCGCGAGCCGCGCGCTTCGGCGCTGCCGGGCGCACCGGCGCCGTCGCCCGGGGTGTGGTCACCGGGCATCGCGTCACCGGATGTCGCGTCACCGGGAGCCGGGCCGTCGAGCGGGGCGGCGTCGGAGCGGGAGTCGACTGGGTTCTGCTTGTCCATACCGTGTGCGTCGTCGGGGGTGTTGGGGGTGGTCATGTCGTCGCCTCCATCGCGACGCGCAGCGCCGCGAGGCCTCGCGAACCGTATGCCTTCACCGAGCCGAGGGATATCCCCAGGGTCTCGGCGACCTGCGCCTCGGTCATGTCGGCGAAGTACCGCAGGACGAGTACCTCGCGCTGTCTGCGCTGGAGGCCGCGCATGGCGGCCTTGAGCTGATCGCGTTCCAGGATCTCGTAGGCCCCCTCCTCCGCGCTCGCCATGTCGGGCATGGGCTTGGAGAGGAGTTTGAGGCCCAGGATGCGGCGGCGCAAAGCCGACCGCGAGAGGTTGACCACCGTCTGCCGCAGATAGGCGAGGGTCTTGTCGGGGTCACGCACCCGGCTGCGCGCCGAGTGCACCCGTATGAACGCCTCCTGGACCACGTCCTCGCACGAGGCCGTGTCGTCCAGCAGCAGCGCGGCCAGCCCCAGCAGTGAGCGGTAGTGGGCGCGATAGGTCTCGGTGAGGTGGTCGACCGTCGTGCCGACTGCCCGCACGGGATCAGTGCCCTCGCTGTCGGAAACGGTGGCCACCCTGACCGGCCAGGGAGCGATCACCGGGATACCACCCTGGGCGCCGCCGGTCGTACGAGGTCGTGGGACCCGCGGGGGCAGGACCGTGCCGCCCCGGCGTCCGAATGTCGTCTCGATGCCCAATGCCTCCGCCACGCCTGTTGGACACCCGTCCCCCCGTCAGGGTTGTACGCGCAAGACGCTTCGCCCAGCGGAGCGTCACATATCGCCATGCGTACCAACTCTTCCTCAACGCCCCATTCGCACCGACGCTCCCCCGAGTCACGTTCGGTGTGCAGCACCATAGGGCAGTGCGCTGACACAAAGACGCTCCCGCGCGACGGTCGGTTGCAGCCGCGGGGGAGCGAAATTGTCCAACGTTCCAGTAGTCGGAATCAAGCGGTCCAGACCTCTTGTCCGACCCGGTTCACCTGGGCGGGCCCACGAAAGCCCCGCCGGACCCCAGCCCGGCCCCCGGTCCGAACCCCTGTCCGGGGGGCTCAGCATCCGGACATCCGCCCCGCGGCCCCCCGGCACACCGGGCTCAGCGCCCGGTGCCGCCGTACACGACCGCCTCGTCGCTGTCGCTGTCCAGCCCGAAGGCCGAGTGCACCGCCTGGACGGCCGGCTTCACGTCGTCGATCCGGGTGACCACGGAGATCCGGATCTCGGATGTCGAGATCAGCTCGATGTTCACGCCCGCGTTCGACAGCGCCTCGAAGAAGGTCGCGGTGACGCCCGGGTTCGTCTTCATCCCGGCCCCGACCAGCGAGATCTTGCCGATCTGGTCGTCGTACCGCAGCGAGTCGAAGCCGATCACCGGCTGCGCCTTGGTCAGCGCCTCCATCGCCTTGTGCCCCTCGGCCTTCGGCAGCGTGAAGGAGATGTCGGTGAGCGCGGTGGCGGCGGCCGACACGTTCTGCACCACCATGTCGATGTTGATCTCGGCGTCCGCGATGGCCCGGAAGATCGTCGCCGCCTCGCCCGGCTTGTCCGGCACCCCGACGACCGTGATCTTGGCCTCGGACGTGTCGTGCGAGACTCCGGAGATGATCGCCTGCTCCATCGGCCTGTCCCCTTGTGCTGATTGGGCTGATTCGAGTCCCCGCGGGGGTTCGCTGCTGACCCAGGTGCCCGGCAGTCCGGAGAACGACGAGCGCACGTGGATCGGGATGTTGTAACGGCGGGCGTACTCCACACAGCGGTGGAGCAGCACCTTCGAACCGGAACTGGCCAGCTCCAGCATGTCCTCGAAGGCGATCCAGTCCATCTTGCGGGCCTTCTTGACCACCCGCGGGTCGGCGGTGAAGACCCCGTCGACGTCCGTGTAGATCTCGCACACCTCGGCTTCGAGCGCCGCGGCCAGCGCCACCGCGGTGGTGTCCGAGCCGCCCCGCCCCAGCGTGGTGATGTCCTTCTTGTCCTGCGACACACCCTGGAACCCGGCGACGATCGCGATGTTGCCCTCGTCGAGCGCCGTACGGATCCGGCCGGGCGTCACATCGATGATGCGCGCCTTGTTGTGCACCGAGTCCGTGATCACGCCGGCCTGGCTGCCCGTGAACGACTGCGCCTCGTGGCCGAGGTTTTTGATCGCCATCGCCAGCAGCGCCATGGAGATCCGCTCTCCCGCGGTCAGCAGCATGTCGAACTCGCGACCGGACGGGATCGGCGACACCTGCTCCGCGAGATCGATCAGCTCATCCGTCGTGTCGCCCATCGCGGACACCACGACGACGACCTGGTGGCCGGCCTTCTTGGTGTCGACGATTCGCCGGGCGACGCGCTTGATGCCTTCGGCATCGGCGACGGAGGAGCCGCCGTACTTCTGCACGACAAGGCCCACGTGCGCTCCTCGCTCAGGGGTTGATGCGGTCGGCCCAGTTTAACGAGCAGTCCGGATACGCCCTGGTCGTATCGTATGGTGAGACGCGGGGTTCAGAAGGTGATCATGCGGGGCCCTGAGCGGGCCGCCCGCCCGGAACCGGGAGCACCTGCGCCCGGCGGCGGGCCCACCGCACGAGCCCCGCCGCACCTCACGCCCCCGTACGGCGCCCCGCGGCCTCTCACCGTGCCCGTAGGCGCCCCGCGACTCCTCAGCGCCCCCGCCGACGCCCTATCGTCCCCAGCTCCGCCGCCATCACCTGGCCGGCCTCCTTCGCGAGCTGCTCCTCGTCGTCGGCCTCGTTGCCGGTGTCCAGGCCGTCCAGCTCGTCCAGCGGGCTGTCCAGGCGTACGTGCGCGACGAGCGACTGCAGCGCGCGCAGACTCGCGCTCGCCGTCGGCCCCCAGTTCGACAGGTACGAGAACTGCCACCACCACAGCGCCTCGGACACCCGCCCGGCCCGGAAGTGCGCGAGCCCGTGGGTGAGGTCGGCCACCACATCGGCCATGTCGTCCGAGATCCGGCAGGCCACCGGCGTGGACCGCGGCACGTACGGGTCGAAGACCTCCGAGTACACGTCGATCGGCTCCAGCAGCTCCGCGAGCCGCTGCCGCAGGTCGTCCTCGTCCGGCTCCGGGCCGACGTCCGGCTCGTAGCGCTCGTCCGGCACGATGTCCTCGTGCGCGCCGAGCCGCCCGCCGGCCAGCAGCAGCTGCGAGACCTCGAGCAGCAGATACGGCACCGCGCTGTCCGGGTCGTCGCCCTTGGCCACCTCGCGGACCGAGAGAATGAAGCTCTCGATCTGGTCCCCGATCTGGACGGCGAACTCGTCCGGCTCCTGCGGTACGGCGGCCCGAGCCGCGTCCGCCGGCACGGAGGCGAGAGCGCCCCGGCCGGAGCGCGCGCCGGAACCCGCGCCCGTACCCGAGCCGGAGCCGGTGCCCGGACCCGCGGCCCGGCCGCCTCCGCGCCCGCCGCCCTGCTTCTTGTCCACCACGGCGTCAGACATCCAGCAACCGCCTCCCTTCGAAGGCCCGCCCCAGCGTGACCTCGTCCGCGTACTCCAAGTCGCCACCCACAGGAAGTCCACTGGCCAGCCGTGTCACCCGCAAACCCATGGGTTTCACCATCCTGGCCAGATACGTGGCTGTCGCCTCACCTTCCAGGTTCGGGTCCGTCGCCAGAATCAGCTCGGTGACGGTGCCGTCGGCGAGACGGGCGAGCAGTTCACGTATCCGCAGGTCGTCCGGGCCGACACCCTCGATCGGGCTGATCGCGCCGCCCAGCACGTGGTACTTCCCGCGGAACTCGCGGGTGCGCTCGACCGCCACCACGTCCTTGGGCTCCTCGACCACACAGATCACCGTGGGGTCGCGGCGCGGATCACGGCACACCCGGCACTGGTCGTCCTGCGCGACATTCCCGCACACCACGCAGAACCGCACCTTGGCCTTGACCTCGGAGAGAACGTGCGCGAGACGGCGAACGTCCGCGGGGTCGGCCTGCAGGATGTGGAAGGCGATCCGCTGCGCGCTCTTGGGACCCACGCCGGGCAGCCTGCCCAGTTCGTCGATCAGGTCCTGAACCACGCCTTCGTACACGCCCACGCCTTCCTTCGTACCGTTGTCGTGCCGGTCACACTCGTCGTATTTGTCGTACCTGTCACACCCGTCGTGCCCGTCGTACCGGCCGCGGCACCGTCATACCTTCGTACGTTTCCCGGTCCGTTGTACGTTCCTAGTCCGTCGGGCGTATGGACGCTGTCAGAACGACAGGCCGGGGATGCCGCCGCCGAGTCCCTGGGCGAGCGGGCCGAGCTTGGCCTGCTGGAGCTCCTGCGCGGCGTCGTTCGCGTTGTGGACGGCGGCGACCACCAGGTCGGCCAGGGTCTCGGTGTCCTCCGGGTCGACCGCCGCGGGGTCGATGACCAGCGCGCGGAGCTCACCGGCGCCCGTCACCGTGGCCTTCACCAGGCCACCGCCCGCCGTGCCCTCCACCTCGGTCTCGGCCAGCTCCTGCTGCGCCGCGGCGAGGTCCTGCTGCATCTTCTGGGCCTGCTGGAGCAGCGCCTGCATGTTCGGCTGACCACCGGGGATCACGGATCGCTCCTGCCTGTGCCGTGCGTTTTTTGCGTGACAGAGCGAGCCTACGTGCTCGTACGGCGCAGCGCCCTACGCCGTACGAAGGATCGGCGCGGCGTGCGCTCCACCCGGAGTACGGCGGGTCCGTACGACCCCGCCGAGCCCGTCAGTCGTTGCTGATCTCCTCGACCATCGTGGCGCCCAACTCCTTGATCAACAGGTCGTGGACGCTGACCGCGAAGTCCACCAGGCCGGGGTCGTCGTCCTCGGGGATGTCGTCCTCTATGGGCGGGAAGTCGTCCATCGGCGGCGGGGGCGGCGGGGTGTTCGGCAGGTCCCGCCGGGAGGCGGCCGCCGGGGCCTGAGCGGAGCCGGGACGCTCGGGCTGGGACTGCGCGCCGACGCCGTACGGAGGCGCGGCCTGCTGGGGGCCGCCCTGCTGGTACGGACCCTGCGCCGCGGACGGCTGCTGCGGGGCCGGGGCGGGCGAGAACGGGGCCGACGGCCTGGGCGCGCCGCCACCACCGCCCGTACCGCCACCACCTCCCCCTCCGCCGCCCCCGCCGGACGGGTCGACAATGGCCTCGATCCGCCACTGCACGCCGAGCGCGTCGTTGATCGCCTGCTTGAGTACGTCCTCGCTACCGCTGTTGGTGAAGCTGTTACGGGCACCGGGGTTGTCGAACCCGATCTGCAGGGTCTCGCCGTCGAAGCCGGCCACCTGCGCGTTGTTGAACAGCAGCATCCAGGTCAGCCGACGGCGGTTCTTGACCGCCTCCAGGATCTGCGGCCACATCTGGCGTACGCGGGAGGGGTCGCCGACAAGGGCCGGGCCGCCGCCGGGCTGGGGGCGTACGGGGGGCGGCGGGGCGGCCGCCGGGGTCGGCTGCGGCTGCTGCGGGGCGGCGGGCGTGGACGGGGCACCGGAGCCGCCGGGGCCGCCGGTGGTCGGCCAAGCGCCGGGGCGTTGCTGCTGCGGCGCGGGGGCGGGCTCCGTCGGGGCGGGCGGCGCGGGGGGCGTCTGGGCCTGCGGCGTACCGCCGGCCGGGCTCACCGGCCACGCTCCCGGGCGGGCGGCGGCGGGCGGCGGGGCCTCCTCCGCCGGTGCTTGGGGCGTGGGCGGCGGCGCGTATTCGGGTACGGGGGCGGGAGCGGGCTGCGGCGCTGCCTGGGGCTCCGGCGCCGTACGGCCCAGGGCGGCGCGCGCGGCGGCGGGTCCGGCGGGCAGCCCGGGGCCGTCGCCCGGTGACATCCCTGCTCCCGCGTACGGGGCCGCTCCCGCGTTCAGGACCGCCCCCCGCTCCAGCTTCTCCAGCCGGGCCTGCAACGACCGCTCGTCGTCGTACGCCGCCGGCAGCAGCACCCGCGCGCAGATCAGCTCCAGCTGCAACCGCGGCGTGGTCGCCCCGCGCATCTCCGTCAACCCGGTGTTGACCAGGTCGGCGGCGCGGCTCAGCTCGGCGGCCCCGAAGACGGACGCCTGGGTCCGCATCCGCTCGACCACGTCACGCGGCGCGTCGATGAGGCCCTTCTCCACCGCGTCGGGGACGGCCGCGATGATCACCAGGTCCCGCAGCCGTTCCAGCAGGTCGGCGACGAAGCGGCGCGGGTCGTGGCCGCCCTCGATCACCCGGTCGACCATCTCGAAGACCGCCGCGCCGTCCCCCGCCGCGAAACCGTCCACCACGTCGTCCAGCAGCGCCGCGTCGGTGTACCCGAGCAGCGCGGTGGCCATGGCGTATGTCACACCGTCCGCGCCCGCGCCGGCCAGCAACTGGTCCATGACCGACATCGAGTCACGTACGGAACCGGCCCCCGACCGTACGACCAGCGGATACACCCCGTCCTCGACCGCGATCGCCTCGCGCTCGCACACCTCGGCGAGGTAGTCGCGCAGGGTGCCCGGCGGCACCAGGCGGAAGGGGTAGTGGTGCGTACGCGACCGGATGGTGCCGATGACCTTCTCGGGCTCGGTGGTCGCGAAGATGAACTTCAGGTGCTCGGGCGGCTCCTCGACCACCTTCAGCAGGGCGTTGAAGCCCTGCGGGGTGACCATGTGGGCCTCGTCGATGATGTAGATCTTGTAGCGGCTGCCCGCCGGGCCGAAGAACGCCTTCTCCCGCAGGTCACGGGCGTCGTCCACACCGCCGTGCGAGGCCGCGTCGATCTCGATGACGTCGATGGACCCCGGGCCGTTCCTCGCCAGGTCGCGGCACGAGTGGCACTCCCCGCAGGGGGTGGGCGTCGGCCCCTGCTCGCAGTTCAGGCAGCGGGCGAGGATGCGCGCGCTCGTCGTCTTCCCGCAGCCGCGCGGCCCGCTGAACAGGTACGCGTGATTGACCCGGTTGTTCCGCAGCGCCTGCTGCAACGGGTCGGTGACGTGCTCCTGCCCGATGACCTCGGCGAAGGTCTCGGGGCGATAGCGGCGGTACAGAGCGAGGGACACGTCTATGACGATATCGGGACCCACCGACATCCGGTCCCGCCCCGGGCTCCGGCCGCCCGCGCTCCCCCGGTGCGGGGCGGCGGGGCTGCCGGCTGGGCCCCCGATGCGGGACGCGCTGGCCGCGGCGGCGTACTGGGCCGGAGGCTGCCGGGCGTCGGCGGCGGGCCGGCCGGGAAGCCGGCAGCTTGGTCCCGCGGCCTCGATGACGTCCTCGGCTGGGCCTCGGCGACGTGCTCGACTTGTGGGCTCCGGGCCTGGGCGGTACGCCGACCCGAGCCCGTCCGGGCATGCGAAGACCCCCCACGCACCCGCCAGAGCCCACCTACCCTTGCTGCCTTCCGGCCCTGGGGGAGTTCAGCGAGATAGCGCCACGTGAGGGGCTGCGCCCACCTTACCCGATCCCCCGCCCCCCGAACGAGTTCGCTAGCACCCCCCAACGTCTTGTAGTGTTCCTCGCGGAGGATTCGCCTAGTGGCCTAGGGCGCACGCTTGGAAAGCGTGTTGGGGGCAACCCCTCACGAGTTCGAATCTCGTATCCTCCGCCAGTGCCTCACCGGGCACGATGTCGATGGGGCCCACCGCTCGCGGTGGGCCCCATCGACGTGCGGGGTTGCAATTTGGGTTGCAGTTGACCGCTTCGACACTTCGTCGGCCAGGGCTCCGGCAAGTTCAGCCACGAGATTTCGCGCAGGAGCTAAAGCCGCTCCGGGAGACTGAGCGGGCGCGAGCCAGTGCGTCAGGCCGGGTCCCTCCCGTGGATGCCGGCACGAACAGGATCGCTGCTGACGCCGCCGTACTCGCGCGCCCTGTGGCAGCTGCAGAGCAGCCGGAAGCCATGGCACGAAGGGCACCCCAGTTGCGGGACAAGCCTCAAAAGCTCCCCGGTGCGCGCAGGCTGGATCCGACCAGATCGCTCTCATCTAACTGAGGCGTATGCCTTGTTGGCCAAAACCATGTCCGGTCTGGTGCGGGGCCGTCACAGTGTCGGGCAATCGCCTGGGCACCGCAGCCCGTACCATCGCAGCACGCTGACCCGAACTGGCGAACCCCGGCAGGACTTCTGTCATGACCGAACGACGAGGACCGTGGACCCGCCACGGCCGGATGCCGCTGTGCGCGACCCCACGCCTCACCGCCTACCGGGACGAGGTCACGCTTCCGCACGGAGAGCGAGGCACCTACGACTGGGTGCAGGTGCCGGATCAGGTGCGGGTGGCTGCCTTCGTCGACGGGGCGCTTCTCGTCATCGAGCAGTACCACTACCTCACCGGACCGATGTGGCAGTTGCCGGGCGGGTCCGTGGATCCGACAGACCGCAACAGTCGTATAGCGGCCCAACGAGAACTTGCCGAGGAGACCGGCTACCTCGACGGACGGTGGAGCGGCAGGGGCTCGCTCTACGCCCTACCCGGGCTCACACCCGCCCGCGTCCACCTGTGGAGCACGATCGATCCCACGTCTTCCGATGCCGCACCGGACCCCGCAGAGGCCGACCTTGCGGTCCGTCACATTTCTTTGAGCGAGGCGGTGTTCGCGGTACGGGACGGCCGCCTGCGGTGTGCGGCGAGTGCGGCCCTGGTGATGATGCTGGCCCTCGGACGGAGCCTGTAAACCCGTCAGCCCAGATCGCCCCGCGCATCCAGGTCGAAGTCTTCCTCACGGCCGGCGAGCCGGTCGTCACACCGCTTCAGTTCCGCCTTGAGATCGGCACGCCGCTGCGGGGCAAGCACTGTTCGGTCGAGCATTCCCCGCAGAGCATCCCGCCGGATCAGGAGGTGGACGGGACGCTCGGGGCTGATGAACCGCTCTGTATACGAGTACGCGGTCTGGTAGTCCTGCTGGGCAATGCTCAGCCGGGCCCTGAGGCCGGTCCGAATGTCACGGCGCTGCCGGCTGAACTTGCGGTCGAGTTGGTCCAAGGCCGTGCTTGCCTCATCGACGCGTGAGGTGCGCAGCGCACAAAGCACGTAGTTGGCCAGCACCTCGAAGCGAACGTTGTCGGACTTCTCCACCGCCTTCTGGGCGAATTCATAGGCAGTGTCCATTTCGCCCCAGAGGTACTCCACACGTGACGTGCGGTGGCTAACCATCTCGGCGTGGTCGATGTCCGCCAGTCGAACGAGCAGCTTGAGCGCCGTGTCCCGGTCGCCCAACTTGCAGGCGATCTGGATCTTCAGGTCCACGACGAAACGGTTGTCGGGCTGCTTCTTCTCTGCTCGTGAGATGTGCTCTTCGGCGCGGGGCAGATCCCCCAGACGAAGACAACACTCGGCCATCTCGCGGTGGATCGCCATGCCACCGTATCCGCTGTCGAGTGCCTTCTGATAGTGCTTCAGGGCCTCTCGGTGCTCTCCCCTGTGCCTCTCGAGGAAGCCTGTGAGGAAGAATGCGTCGCGCATCTGACCACGCTTCTTGAGCTCTGCGATATGGTCACCCGCCTGTGCGAACTCGCCGAGCTTCACATGGGCGCGAATGAGCCTAGTCCGGGCTTGATGGATGCCGGAATCGGCGTTAAGTGCATCGGTCGCCATGTCGACGGAGCGTTGGTACTCCTGCTCGTAGTAGTACTGGTCGGCTAGCTTCACGCGGTCGGTGAGCAGGGCGTAGGCCCGGGGGGTGAACTGTTGCCCGGCCTTTTCCATCGCGCGAAACAGGGTGCGTTGCAGGGCCAAGTAGTCGGTTCCGTCTTCGGAACGGATCAGGAACTCGTCCAGTCTGCTCGCGACCGCCCCGTACTCGGCCTTTCTGCAGGCGCCGAACTCGCGGCGGATCGCATCAACGGCTGGCCCGGACACCTCGTACCAACCACCGGCGGTCGGGACGATCAGAGAGACGTCGATGAGATGGATCAGGGCCTTCTCAATACCGTCGTCCGAAGTGCTGGTCGCTTCCTGCAGGACGGAAAGCGGTAGCGGGCTGTTCGCCGCCATAACGCGAAGGATTTTCTGCTCCGTATTGCTGAACTTGTTCTGTTTGAGATAGCTGGAGAGCGGCGAAGCGCCGAAATCCGAGAGCATCCGGCCGCGGATCCCGAGATCGGGCCCGTAGGCCGTGATCAGTTCGAGGGCGAACGTGACCGAGGGTGGATAGCCGCGGACCGCTGTGGTGATCTCCTTGACGGTCGCGGGGGACAAGGTGATCTGACGGGCCTTCGCGGTGAGGCCTACGAGACGGCTGATGTCCGCATCTTCCAGGGGTCGGAGATGGACCACGCCGAGCGGGCGCATTCCTCGCGCGATGAAGTGATCCGACGAGGGCCGCCGATTCGTGAGCAACGCGGTGACGACGTCAGGATACTGGCTCAGCGACTCGATCAGGTCGAGGATGTAAGGCGCGATATCGCCGTCGTTGTCCAGGAGCCCACCCTCGTCATGGAACACCGGCATCTGGTGGTATTTGCAGATCTCCTGGAACTTGGCCAAGGAGTGTGCAAGGGCCTGCGCGTCACTGAGCGCGGTGATCTCTCTCGTCCGCTTCAGGGACTCTTCGGGGGTCTCCGAAGGATCGACCAGCGCGGAGAGCTTCGCGGCAAGGGCCTGCACCGTGTCACCGGGTTCCACGCCGATGACCAGGAGGGTGTCTAGGTTCAGCGACTCGCGAACCATCTTGCTCAAGGTGGCGCGTCGGCCTATGCGAGGAAGCCCTGTCACGCAGGCGACCTGGCTCTCCGCTCCCGGTTCCGGCGCGGAGTACACGTCCTGAAGTGCCGCGATCTCGGCGGCCCGGCCGACGAAGCGGGGGCTCTGGCCCTGACGCACCAGATCGTCGATGAGGGCTCTGATCCTACGCGCGGCAGGCTTCGCAGCGATCGTCGTGATGTGCTTGCTCCGGTTCAGCCACTCCGGGAGATCCTCGGCCGGGATGTCCGAGCCCAGGCGGACCACCAGGACGTTCTTGATTCGCCCCATCGCTGCCTGGAAGCGTGCCTCACGGATCTCATGTCCCACCCACGGGGAGGCCAGGGCTGCCTTGCTGAGAAAGAAGACGAAAGCCGCTGATTCCTTGACGGCATCGTCGATGGAGCTGAGGATGTCGCCGCCAGCAAGGAACGACTGACAGTCGATCGTGGCAAAGGCTCGGCCGACCTCAGATGCCACTTCTCGCACAAAGGCGGCGTCCTGAGTCGAGTAGGAGAAGAACGCCTTGATCATGGAACGGCCGGTCCTCTCGGGGCGAGCGGCTGGGACGAGACGGGCGCTAGTGGAGCCTGGGCGGGGACGACCACTGAAGTCCCGATCAGATCCGCGGCCCCTGCCACTTTGCCCAGCAGCTGGGTCAGTTCCAAGAGAACTAGACGCAGCGAGTCAAGATCGGCTCGGAGGGTGCCGATCTCCTGCCAGGCATTCTCGTGCTCGACGGCGGAACGACCAGCCGAAGCGGAGCTCTCCCAGGCCTTAAGTTGCGGATGCCACTTGCTGAGGACTGGCCGCACCGCCCTGTTGAGGACGGTGACGGCAAGTATCCCGAACGACACCTCGTTGCGCGCCCGTGGTGGCGCGACGTCGGGACCGTACCGCTTGAGGATGTCTCGGACCGTCGCAAAGAGGACGTACATGGAGGTCAACGCCTCACGCGCGGATCCTTCGTCCTCGCGCAACGGGGCGACGGACACCCGCGTCACCAGTTCCACGTAGAGCTCCCAGGCAGCCCTCTGCTCGGCGTCGTCGGGCTCCCACTCACCACCGATCTCCCCCAGGAACGGAATGGTGATCTTGACGTTCAGCCGCTTCGGCCGCATGCGCCCCCCTGTACCCACTTCATGTGTCGATCCACCAGGTAGTAAACCAGTCATGGGAGCACAGCA
This sequence comes from Streptomyces sp. NBC_00223, assembly GCF_036199905.1. Lineage (NCBI taxonomy): Bacteria > Bacillati > Actinomycetota > Actinomycetes > Kitasatosporales > Streptomycetaceae > Streptomyces > Streptomyces sp. NBC_00223. The sequence continues at coordinate 3,707,960 of NZ_CP108109.1, forward strand.
CTGGCTGACAGCCACTCTCCAGAAACTCCTTTGCGGCGGGCCGGGCTCACCGACCAAGATAATTCGGTGAGCCCGGCTTTGAAGCGCTGAGCTATCCAGCGTCGGAGGACCACAGCAGTCCACCGACCTTGGTGGCGGTGTCCTTGAGGACGCGGTTGGTCAGGTGTTGGTAGCGGCGGCGCATGCGGGCGGACTGGCCGGGTTCCCAGCCCATGATCGCGTCCACAACCGTGTCCGAGACGCCGAGGATCAGCAGGATGGTGCCCGCGGTATGGCGGGCGTCATGCAGTCGGCCGTCCCGCAGCCCGGCGGCTGCCAGCAGTTCCTTCCACTTGTGGTGGTCCGTGTTGGGGTTGAGCGGCTCGCCGGTCGGTGAGGTGAAGACGTATCCCTTCTCGACCCACAGGTCGCGGGCGAGGCGGCGTTCGCGGTCCTGCTCGTCGCGGTGCAGGGCGAGGAGCTTCATCAGCTCGTCGGGAACTCCGATGGGTCGCCGCCCGGCGCGGGACTTGGTCTCCTTGGTCTCGCGGCGGATGTTGACCTTCTGCGGGCAGTAGCCGGGTTTGCGACCGCAGGGGGTGCCGCAGCCGTGCTGGTACCGGGGCCGCAGCCGGCCCCGATGGACGACGAGCACCCCGAGGTCGAAGTCGACGTCCGTCCACTTGAGTCCGAGCACCTCGCCCTGCCGGAGACCGAGGGCCAAGGCGATGACCCACCGCGCCGCGTTCCGCTGCCGGGTGGCCACCTCCAAGAGGAGTTGGACCTCCTCAACGGTGTAGGGCACCACCTCTTCCTCCACCAGACGCGGGGCCTTGGCGATGGTGGCCGGGTTCTCGGTGAGATGGCGGCGGCGCTTGGCCTCGTTGAGGGCGGCGCGCACGGTGCGGTGGGCCTGGTGGGCGGTCCCGGCCGAACTTCCGCTGTCCTGCATCTTCTTGTAGAAGCGCTCCAGGTGCTCGGGCTCCAGCTTCGTCAGGCGGTGGGCGCCGAGGCCGGGTATGAGGTGGTGGTAGACGGCTACGCGGTAGCCGTCGATGGTGTTCTCGGAGACGTGCAGGGCGGCGATGTTCTCGACCCAGTGGGTCAGCCAGGACTCGACCGTCCAGGTCTGGCCGGCCTTGCGGACCCGGCCCGCGTCACGCTCCTTTTCCAGCGCGCGGACGGCCTTGGTGGTGTCGGCGCGGGTCTTGCGCTTGACGTGGCGGCGGTCGGGCTTGCCGTTGTCCTTGACGCCGACGGTGACGTAGCCGTGCCAGTTGCCGTCCTTGCCGAGGTAGATGGATGAGGCGCCGTTGGGCTGTCGGGACTTGGTCATGACAGCCCCCTCAAGCCGCGAGGGCGACGGCCGAACGGGCGGGCTGCGTGCGGGCGGCGACGTACTCGTTCAGCGCCTCGGCCGGGATACGGCGCAGGCGGCCTATGGTCACGGACGGGATCTCACCGGAGGCGAGGAGCGCGTACATCGTGGTCCGGCCGACGCCGAGCCGACGGGCGGCCTCCTCGACGGTGAGCGCGACCAGGGTGGGGTCGGGCGCGTCGGGAGCGCCGGCCCGGATGAGGTCCAGGAGGGCCTGCGGGCTGACGCCGAGGGCGTCCGCGAGTAGGGAGATGGGCAGGGGTGTTGCAGACATGGGGGTACCTCTCGGCGGCGCGAGGGCAACGCGCCGTCGTGGTTGCTGTGCGGGATGGGCGGTGTGGAAAGAAGGTCCGCAGGTCGGCCCTCGGCGTTCGTAGCGCCGGGGGTCGGGCGGGAGCGGCTACTCGGCGGCGGAGGGGCCCGCGTCCTTGCGGAGGGGGTCGCCGGGCGAGTTGGGGGCCGGGTAGAACGTCAGCTCGTCCCCGGCGGGCGTGACATCGACGCCGAGGCGTTCGGCGATCTCGTCGTACTCGCGCTCGGCTTCTTCGAGGCGCCCCTTGGCGGCGTCCGCGAGGTCCTGGGCGGCTCTCCACTCCTTCTCGAGGTCCTGGAGGCGGAAGCCCGCCTCCTGCAGCTCGTAGTGGGGATCGTCCGGGTTGGCCACAGCCTGGGTCATGAAGTACTCGGCGGGCAGGTTCAGCGCCTTGGCCAGGCCGATGACCTCGTCGAACTGGATGGCCCGGGTGCCGTTCTCGATCTTGGCGACCTGGGTCTGGTGGAACTTGAAGCCGAGGCGCCTCATGCGCTCGGCGACATCGTCCTGGGACAGCCGGGCGGCCTTCCGCATGACCTTCAGGTTGTGCGCCACCAGGGCCTCCCCTTCGCTGGGGATGAGGTGGCGCTCCTTGGGCTGGTTCATGCTCGCCTCCTCTCGGTCAAACCGACGCCACACTGGATGATCGTCAAACTGTACCAGCATGGGATTGCCAACCGCAAGTCGCATACAGCGATAAGTGACCTAGATCACACATGCGTCCCACTTGCTGATATGCGCTGGCAGAATCGTAGAGTCAACCGCTCATCGGTTTGACTGACGGACGTCGGTCGTGATAGAAATGTTCTCACAGCCTGAAAATCCCAACCTGAAGGAGGTTGAATGCGGCGGTCCCGCCGCCAGAGAACGACAAAACCCCCGGCGCTACGAACACCGGGGGCTGATCGGAAACCTCGACACCGCCCATCCCTGGACAGCAGAACCAACGACGGACCGGGTTGCCCCCCGGAGCCGTCGGGTGAGGAATCTCCATGCACCACGATACCCGCCCCGAGCCCGTCCGCCCAGACGAACCGGAGCACGGGGCCACCGCCGGCCACGGCGCGGTCCTCCTGGACCAGCTCAAGGCCGCGATGGCCGACTTCGTGATCCTGCCCAGCGAGGAGTCGCTGGACGCCGTCGTGCTGTGGGCCGCCGCGACCCACCTGCAGCCCTCCTGGCAGCACGCTCCGCGCCTGGCCGTGGTCGGCCCCGCGAAGCGCTGCGGCAAGTCCCGCCTCCTGGACATCCTGACCGAGACCGTCCACAACCCCGTCATCACGGTGAACTCCACCGCAGCCGCCATCTTCCGCTCCATCACCGAGGAGCCCCCGACCCTGCTCGTGGACGAGGCCGACACCATCTTCGGCAGCCCGAAAGTGGCCGAGAAGAACGAGGAGATGCGCGGCCTTCTCAACGCCGGGCACCAGCGCGACCGCTACGTCCTGCGCGTGGTCGGCAACGACCACACCCCGCACCGCTTCCACACCTTCGCCATGGCCGCGCTCGCAGGAATCGGCGACCTCCCGGACACGATCATGGACCGCTCCATCGTGGTCCGCATGCGCCGCCGCGCCGCAGGCGAGCGCGTCAGCCCCTACCGCACCAAGCGCGACAGCACCGCCCTGCACGAACTTCGCGCCCGCCTCGCCCAGTGGGCAGCCTCCCTGACCGAGCAGGCCCTCCTCCTGGAGCCGTCCATGCCGGTCGAGGACCGCGCCGCCGACACCTGGGAACCCCTGGTGATCGTCGCCGACCTCGCAGGCGGCCCCTGGCCCGACCGCGCCCGGCACGCCTGCGCCCACATGGTCGCGGCCGAAGCCGAAGCGGAGCAGGACCACCCCAGCAACGCCCGCATCCTCGCCGACATACGGCGGATCTTCCACGCCAAGGGCGAGCAGGAGCACCTGAGCACCGACGAGATCCTGTACGCGCTGAACGGCGACCCCGAGGCGCCCTGGGCCGAGTACGGACGCGGCGGCCTGACACCGCGCGGCCTCGGCGCGATGCTGCGCGAGTACGGCATCAGCTCGGGCAACGTGCGCGTGGGCGAGATCCAGCGCAAGGGCTACACGCGCGGCAAATTCACCGACGCCTGGAAGCGCTACTGCCCCGGCGTCCACCCCCTCGGCGCCCCGCAGGCCGACGCGGGCTGACCGGCCACCGGTCCCGGCCACCCGCGCAACCACCGCGCGGGCGGCCGGGACCCGCCCCGAGCCGCACACCCGTCTTCTGCCGTCCCAACCGTCCCAGCCGCAAAACCGCAGCTCACAGGCCCTGAAGGCGGGACGGCTATCCGTCCCAAGACGGATGACGATCCGTCCCAGCACCCCGGCAGACACCCCGCACGCACCGAGCCACCGGCTCCTCCGGTCGCGTCCGCGTGCTGTCCCGGACGGCAGCCGCACCGCTTGCCATACCGCCCCTGACCTGCGGTTGCAACGGCAAGACGGCAAAGACGGCACACCGCACCCACCCCACACACCTCCCCCGCAAGGACACCTTCACCATGCCCGACACCGCCATACCCACCGCCGATCCGGCAGGGCCGGCCAGCCCCCACCGAGCCACCTGGTGGGACCGGCTCGCGATCATCCTGCTCGGCTTCGCCGGTTGCGCCCTGTCCTTCGACGCGCTGCGGCAGATGGCCACCGCCGTCCACGTCCGCCCCCAACTGACCTACCTCTTCCCCATCGTGATCGACGGCTTCATCGCCTACGGCGTACGCGCACTGCTCGTCCTGCGCGCAGCCCCGCTGCCCGCCCGCCTGTACGCCTGGTCCCTGTTCATCACCGCCACCGCCGCCAGCATCTGGGCCAACGGCCTGCACGCCCTCGACCTCAACCAGCCCGGCACCGTCGACCTCCATCTCGGCGACACCACCGTCACCGTCCTGTCCGCCATCGCCCCCCTCGCCCTGGCCGGTGCCACCCACCTCCACATCCTGATCACCCGCTACGGCGGCGGCACCGCCCACACCCCGGCGTACGGAACCACCGCACCCGTTCCGTACCGGCGCCACCAGGCCGACGGAACGCCCCCTCCGCCCGCTCACCAGGTACCGGAGCACCCCGAGCCGTACGACCCGCCGGAGCCCCGGCAGGCCCTGTCCGTGCAGACCGCCGACGCGGATACGGCGGCCAGCCGAAATGCCGGAGACGTCGATCAGGACAGCGCCGCAGGAAGTGCAGCCCAGGCCGGAACACCGCAGGACGAGCCCGAAGACGCAGATGAGGACCAGGACGCGGATTCCGTACCGCGCCCCCAGCGGCAGGGCGGGCGGCCCCCGATGGCGACGCTGGAGCAACTGGCCGAGGTGATCGCAGCCGCCCACCCGGACCCCGACTCGATCACACGCGACAGCGCCCGCGCAGCCGTGATCGAAGCCGAACTGGGCGCCGGAACCAACCGCCTCACCGAGGCCATCACCCTGGTCCGCACCGCAGCCCAGCCCCGCCAGCACCCCGACCGGCCGGACGAACAGCAGCCACTCGCTGACCAGACCTGAACCCGTCCGGACCACCACAGCCCCACGGACCAGCAGGCCGGCGCGGCTGCCGACACCTCGGCAGCCGCGCCCCCACCGGCCCCTATCCCAGAACCCCGGTCTGGCCAAACCGTCGATCCCGGCAACCATCACCAGCACCGCCGACCCACGAACGGAGCCATCTCGTGCGCAACCCCTTCCGCACCCAGCAGGACACCCACACTGCCACCCCCAGCCCACATCACCTGAACAGGGAACAGGCCCTCAGCGCTCCGATAACCTCCGTGAGCAGCAGTGGTGTTGACCCCGGAAACGACAACGACGGAGCAAGCTGGAGCAAAGTCCACATCGCCGGAGGCGACGCGGACTTTGCGCTTGACTCCGCCCCGGGGGTGGCGTGCACCGACCGCGCCCAGCGGGGCACAGTCGGGGAAGGGGAGGCCGAGCGCGGCCTTCTCCCGGGACAGGACCACGACGCCGAGCATCCCGCGCGCTTCGCACCGACCCTCACACCCGACGCCTTCGTCCACCGCCATATCGCTGCGCTCGACGTCCCCGCACTGCCCGTCGACACCGACCGCCTCGTCGTAAGCCGTCGGCCGTTGAGCAAGATCCTGTACCGGCCGCGCAGCGGCACCAAGCGCGACATCCAGCTGACCGCCTCCGCCGAGCAGGCCGAGCAGGAGTTCATCGACCTCGCCGCCAAAGCGGCCAGGCGGTCGAGGTCGGCGTTCCTGATGGACGCCGCCCTGACCTTCGCCCACGCCTACCTGCCCGACCAGCGCCCCGACGGCGTCCCGGCGCTGCCCTCACCCCAGGCCCTCCAGGACCTGACCCGGTTGTGCGGTCGGCTGCTGCGCGAGATCCACCGCGTGGGCGTGAACCTCAACCAGATCGCCCGCGCCGTCAACACGGGCACCTGGCCCGACACCACCGATGACGTCCTGGCCGAAGTCCACGCACTGGCCCGCGCCGCCCGCCTGGCCCTGGAACATGTCGTCTCGGGGTGCCGGCATGGTGCCTGACGTCTCCACCGGCTCCCGCACCCGCGGACTGCTGTCCTACCTCTACGGCCCCGGCCGCCGCGACGAACACACCGACCCCCACATCGTGGCCGCCTTCGCCATGCCCGGCATCCCCGACCCCGGCCGCGCTCCCCTGGACCAGCACCATGCCCTCCTGGACGAGTTGGCAGACTACCTCGACCAGCCCGTTCGCGTGCGCGAGCAGCGGGCCGGCAAGAAGGTGCCCCAGCACGTATGGCACTGCCCCGTCCGCACCGCGCCGGGCGACCGGTACCTGACCGACGAGGAATGGGCGCAGGTCGCCCGGCGGGTCGTACACGCCACCGGCATCGCCCCCGACGGCGACGACGCCGCGTGCCGGTGGATCGCGGTGCGCCACGCCGAGGACCACATCCACATCATGGCCACGAGCGTCCGCGAAGACGGCCGCCGCCCCCGTACCAACCGCGACGGCCAGCGCGCCCAAGCAGAATGCCGCAAGATCGAACGGGAACTCGGCCTGCGCCGCCTGAAATCCGGCGACTTCACCGCAGCCCCGACGCCCACCAGCGCCGAGCAGGCCAAGGCCCAGCGCGCCGGCACGACCGAAACGACACGGGAGTGGCTGCGCGACCAGGCGTACACAGCGGCGGCAGCCGCACGCGACGAAGCCGAGTACTTCTCCACCCTCCACGCCCTCGGCATCAAGATCAAGTACCGGCTCGGCCCGCAGAGCGGCGACATCACCGGCTACAGCCTGGCCGCACCCGACGACACCAACAGCCCAGGCGAACCCGTCTACTTCAGCGGCTACAACCTCGCCCCCGACCTGTCCATCAACCGTCTCCGTGAACGCCTCTCCGCCCACGACGCCACCGACCAGCCCACCGCCAGCACTGCTGGCCCAAGCCCGTGGCACCAGGCCGACACCGCCCTGCGCGACCTCCGCATGAGCCTCCTCGACCAGGAAGTCGGGGGCGGACGGCAGGAGGACAGCGTGATCCAGGCGCAGGCCGCGGCGTTCAGCGAACTCCTCCACAACGCCGCCGCCACCGCACCCGCTCACCTGCGGGCCGAACTTCGGGCAGCCGCGGCGTCGTTCAACCGTGCCAACCGCTCCGCTATCCGCGCCGAACACCACAGCGCCACCGCCCTGCGCACCGCAGCCAAAGAACTGCTCCACACTCTCGGCTCCAACAAGGACGGCGCAGCCATCGCAGGGCTGCTCTCCACCGCCGTCTTGACGCTCATCGCCCTGGCCCGCTGGAACGAAACCCGGCACCACCAGCAACAGGCCACCGCAGCCCACCAGACCCTCGTGCACCTGCAAACCGCCTACCAGCAGGCCGCCGAACCCGTCCTGGCCAACCTCGCCTCACGCACCCCAACTCCCCAGGCCGCACAGCGCTACGCCACCGACCTGCGAGCCACCCTTCCCGAACACGCGACTCGCATCCTCGCCGACCCCGCGTGGCCCGCCCTGGCCACCACCCTCGCCAAGGCAGAAAGCGCCGGCCAAAACCCCCGCCGCGTCCTCGCCGAGATCGCCCAGCACCGCGAACTCGACACCGCAGACCACCTCGCCGAAGTCCTCAACTGGCGCCTCCACCACCAGACCGCCGAACACCACGCGGCACGCGTCCGGGCCGCCAACGCCCGCCCCCACCACAAAACCCCGGCAGGCACAGCGCCCGTGAACACGACGGCCACGACCGCCCCGCGTAGCGCGCAGGCAGACCACGACCGCCCGACAAAGCGGCGATGAGCGCGCCGGTTGTCCCGACCCGGACAGGTCGTCCGTGTCTTCGCCCGCTGCTTCCCTCACCCTGAGCCGAGCAGCTCTCGGGCCGGTCCAAGTCTTCGACCAGTCCGTGTGGTTGCCGCGTCGCTATCGTGGAGGACGCCCCTACAGCGCAGGAGGCAGCACGCATGCGTGGTCTCGGAGATCACCTGAGTATCGGCGAACGGATCGCGTTCCACCGGAAGCGCCGTGGCTACACGCAGCAGATACTGGCCGGACTCGTCGGTCGTAGCACCGACTGGCTGGCCAAAGCGGAGTCCGGTCGGCGCAAGCCGCCGCGTATCGACATGCTTGCCGAACTGGCCCGCGTGCTCCGGGTGCCACTCGGGGATCTGGTCGGCCTGCCCGTGCTCCTGGAAGACGACAGGCAGCAAGACGATGTCCCAGCTGTGCGGGACGCGTTGATGAGTCCGCGTCGGCTCTCCCGGCTGCTGTTCGGACCGGAGGCCGAGGCGCAACTCCCTACCCCCGGACCGACGGCTGCGCTCGTGGAACAAGCGTGGAACGACTACCAGGGCGGTCGGCTCGGCAGGGTGATCGCCGGCCTCCCGGGCCTTCTCCATACGGCCCTGGAGCTTGAGGACCGCGCCGCGCGCTCTTCCGCGGAACGCCGGGACTGCTGGGCCGTCTCCGCAAGGGTGCACCACTTGGCCGCGACGACGCTCGCCAAGATTGGCGAGTCCGACATCTCCTGGCTGGCCGCCGAACGAGCCATGCGGGCCGCCGACGAATCCGGCGACCCGCTGGTTCTGGCTTCCGCCGCACGGTCCGGCACGCATGCTCTCCTGGCCAATGGCCGTTATGACGACGCGATGGAGCTGGGCGGCACGGCGTCGGCCTGGCTGTCGGTGCGGGTCGACGCGAGCGATCCGGCTGCTCTGAGTCTGCTGGGCATGATCCATCTGCGGGCAGCCATCGCCGCCGCGCGCCACCAGGACCGACCCTCGGCGACGGTTCTCTTGGACCGGGCTGAAGAGCTCGCCGACCAGCTCGGCTCGGATGAGAACTATTGGCAGACAAGCTTCGGGCCGACGAACGTCGTACTGCACAGGCTGTCCGCGGAACTGGACCTCGACAACATCTCGTACGTCGTGGAACACGGCCAGATCAACGTGGACCACATGCCCCCGGAGCGGGCTGTGTCCCACCGCATCGACTACGCCCGTGCCCTCTCGCTGGCAGGACAGGGGGACGACGCGTTCGCGGAACTCTTCATGGCCGAGCGCGTCTCACCGCAGCTCGTGCGGAACAATCCCCGTGTGCGGGACACGCTGCGCGACCTGATCAAGCAATCTCCGGTCACCAGCGGTGGGCGTTCATCGGAGTTGTTCATGATGGCTCAACGATGCAGGGCGGTGCAGTGAGCACGAAGAATCACGGAGTCCTCGGAGTGGTGGGCACAAGCGCCGGCGGGGTCGAAGCCTTGCGCACTGGGCTTGTGGAACCGGCTTTGGCGCGCGGGTGGCGGGTCGCCGTGACGCTCACCCCGACGGCTGGTCGCTGGCTGCGGATGAGCGGTGAGGCCGACCGGCTGGAGGAGCTGACCGGTCTGCCCGTTCGAGACGAACCGCGACTGCCTGGTGAGCCGAGGCCGCATCCGAAGGTGGACTGCTATGTGGTCGCCCCCGCCAGCGCGAATTCGGTGGCCAAGCTCGCGACGGGTATTGCCGACAATCAGGCGCTGACGCAGGTGGGGGAGGCCATCGGCACCCTGGGGCTACCGGTCGTCGTCTTTCCCCGGGTGAACGCCGCCCATGCTCGCCACCCCGCATGGCAGGGCCACCTCACCGCCCTGCGGGGGGCGGGCGTTTACCTCGTCTACGGCCCGGGCGTCTGGCCACTGCATGAGCCGCGCGCGGCGGCCGCCGGGCGCGATCTGCCGTGGGCGGCGGTTCTGGACGCCATCGACCGAGCGGCCACGTGACGGTTCGTCAACCTGCTTGAAGTGCGTGCACAGAGGACCCGGACAAACTGTCCGGGTCCTCTGCTCGTGGGCCAGCGAGGCTTGCCACATGCCGGAGATGCGCGAGCAGCACAGTTCGGGAGACGCACCGATGGACCCCCACGTACAGCGGTACGGCCCGTTCGACCTGGAGCAGAAGCCAGCCGCGTGGCGGCCCGCCGCTGTGGTCCTGGACCTCTTCGGCACCCTCGTCCCCGCCCCGGACAGCCGTGAGCGCGCCCAGGCCGTGCGGGAGGTCGCCGCCGCGTTGCGCGTGCCGGACCTGCTTGCCGACCGAGCGCTCGGGGAGAGCTGGCAGGCCCGGCATGACGGGACGCTGCGCACCACCGGCGAGGTCGCCGCTCACCTCGCTGAACTGTGCGGGGCGCCGGCCGGGTACGTCTCTCGGGTGGAGTCGGCGCTGCGGGGGCTGGCTCCCCAGCGGCTGCACCCCGACACGTCGGTGCTGGAGACCCTCGCGGCGCTGCGGCAGTCCGGGCTGCGGCTGGCGCTGCTGAGCGACGCGGCCCCCGACGTCGCCGAGGCATGGGGTCGCTCGGTGCTCGCCGCGCGGTTCGACGTGGCCCTGTTCAGTTGCCGCGCGAGAGCGGTGAAGCCGGACCGGCATCTGTACGCGCGGATTCTGGAGCGCCTGGGATGTCAGGCGGACTCGGTGCTCTACTGCGGCGACGGCGGCGGGTCAGAGCTGGTCGGCGCACTGTGCTGCGGAATGCGGGTGGTCCGCGTGGAACGTCGCGGCGGCCCTGCCGCGCTGGCCTTCGGGAGCCAGGAGACGGCGTGGAAGGGTGCCACCCTGCCGTCCGTCGAGCGCCTGCCGGCCTGGCTGTCCGGCGAGATACTTCGGCGGCACGTCCGATGACCGGCACCGGCGCGCTCGTGTGGGAGGCCCGGTCAGCGGGGGAGGGCCGTTCGCCGCGCCTCACGGCAGTACGCCGGACCGCGTTACCGGCGGATGCCGGGACGACGGAGGTCCGGGTGCGGTTCTCGGGCCTGTGCGGCAGCGACACCGGGAAGCTCTGTTCGGACTCCTGGAGCGGACCGCTGCCGGAAGGATGGGTGCCCGGCCACGAGGTCGTCGGCATCGACGCCCGCACCGGAAGCTGGGTCGCGGTCAACCCCCTGGCTGGCTGCGAGGGATGCGCCGAGTGCGCCCTGGGCCGTGGCCACTTATGTCCCGACCTCCGGCGGGTCGGCTGGGACTTGCCCGGCGGCCTGGCCGAATCCGTCCGCGTTCCGCTGCGTAACGCCGTCCCGCTGCCCACTGGCGCGGTCGATCCGGCGGTGTACGTCCTCGCCGATCCGGTGGCGGTCGCCCTGCACGGTGTGCGCTGCGGCCTGCCCGTACCGGCCCCCTCCGGCGTCGACCGCCTCGGCGTCATCGGGGCGGGCACCCTGGGCATCTGCACCGCCGTCAGCGCGGCCCGTGCCGGATGGGACGTCCTCCTCGCCACCCGCAGGCCGGACCAGCGGGAACAGCTCCGTGCTCTGCTGGTCGGCACCGGCGTCACCGTCTGCCCCATGCCGGGGCTTCCAGCACGCGCGTGTGAGGCGGTGGTCGACGCCGCGTCCGGCCAGTCGTCCGCGCCGCTGCTCCAGGCGCTGGAAGGGGTGAGGGACGGAGGGACGATCCTCGTCCAGAACGCCTACGCACCGCACGTGAGGCTCTCCACCCCCCTGCGCGAGGTGTTCCGCCGCTCGCTGACCGTCCGGGGCTCGTACTCGCATTGCCGTGCGGACAGCCGCGACGACTTTCAGGACGCTCTCCAGTTCCTCGCCCAGGCGGCGGACAGCGCGTGGGTCACCTTCCTCACGTCCACCCGCTACCCGCTTTCCCGGCTGCCCGACGTTCTGGCCGCGCTCCACCCCGACTACGCGCACCGCCCGCCGAAAGCCCTCCTCACTTCCTGCCGCTGATCACGTCCCCTGGGAGATCCGCCGTGCACTCGACCTCCGTTCCGACTCCGCCTCTCGTATCTGTCCCCGCTCTCGTGCACCAGGTCAACTCCCCCGCCGACATCAGCCCACGCGAGGTCCACGACGGTCTGCTGCACCTGCTCGGGCTGCCCGCCGACCCGACCCGTGACGTGATGCTCGGCAGCGTGCTGACCGGCCTGCTCCTGCGCGGCCCGCGGCCCGCCGAGGTGGAGGCCGCGATCCGGGCCGCCAGCACGCTGGACCGCGGGTCCTGGGAGTACCTGGCACCGCCGCCCGGGGTGCGGCTGGTCGGCTACACCGGCAGCGGCAAGAAGACCTACAAGACGATCAATCTCAGCTCGGCCGCCGCTCTGGTCGCCGCGGCCGGCGGCGCGCATATCGCCAAGCTCGGCTCGCGCAGCGCCTCGTCCAAGACCGGCTCACGGGACTTCATGGACCTGGTGGGCGCGCGCTGCGAGACCGTCCCGGCGCAGGCGATGGTGGATATCACGGCGGAGTGCGGCTTCGGGTTCTTCTCCATCGAGAACCGGGTGCCGGAGTTCGACCGACGCTACGGCAGCCGCTTCCAGGCCGTGCACGCCCCGAGCCTGGGCTTCCCCGCGCTGCTGAGCCCGGTGAGCTGCCAGAGCTTCGTCTACGGCCTGTCCCACCCGTCCGTCGGAGTGTCCGCCCGGCTGCTGCACCGGCTCGGGATCAGCGATGTCACGGTGGTCAACTCCTCCCCACTGCCTGGATATCAGGTCGACGAACTGATCCCCGGCGGTGCCGTCCGTGTCTGCCGCCTCGTGGCGGGCCGGGAGAACCCAGAGCTCAGGGACGCCGTCGCCGAGACCGCGGGCGCAGATGACCCGTTCGACCTCGGATCCCTCGCACAGCGCGCCGATCCGCGCGCCAACGTCGCCGCCGTCGTGCGTCTCCTCGCCGACCGCGCCCCAGCGGCGGCCCGGCGCACGGTCGCCCTGAACGCGGCCGTGCTGATGGTGACCGCCCGCTCCGTCCCCAGCCTGCGAGCCGGGATGGACACCGCGCACGCCATTCTCGACGACGGTGCCGCCCTGGACACCCTGCGCCGTTTCGTCTCCCTCACCGGCGGCACCCCGCATGCGGTCGACGCGCTCCTGGGCGTCCCCGATGACTACCGAGCGGCCCCGGCCGAGCCCGTCCCGCGCGGCCTGCCCCAAAACGCCCCAGCCACCGGCCGCCTCGCCGTTCCGCCCCCTGAGAAGGAGATGACCGCATGCTGACCAGCGATGAACTCAGCATCGTGCACCTGGTCCTCAACACCGACTGCAACGCCTGGGACCTGCCCAAGACTCCTGGTTCCCCCGGCGTATGCCGCTTCTGCTACCGCGAACGCAATCGCGTGCACACCGACGAGGCCACCGTCCGCCGCGTCATCGACCGTGTCCGCGCTGAGTCGGACGCCCACCGGATCGTCTTCACTGGCGGCGACCCCGTCATGCCCTACGACAACCACCTGGAGCCCGCCCTCCAGCACGCCCGAACCGTTGGCTTCGAGACCAACCTCCATACCAACGGGCTCCTCCTCGCCGACCGGTACCCGGCCCTGCGCGACCACGTCACTGTCTACTCCTTGGCCGTCGACGGCCCCGACGAGCAGAGCGCCGACTGGTTCCGTGGCAGCGGCTACTTCGCCACCTTCCAGGCCAACACGGCACTGCTCACCACCGACCGGCGACGCCTCGCCTTCAACACCTTCACCACCGCCGCCTCCTTGGCAGCTCTTCCCCGCCTCGCCGGGACGATCTCCGACCTCGCGGCCCGTACGCCGGTGGAGTACTGGCTGATCTCCCAATACCGGCCGATCGGCCGCGCGAACTCCCGCAAGGCGGGCCTCTACGGCTACGACCGGGAGGCATTCACCGAGGCCGTCGTCCAGGTCCGCGGCCTAATGTCCGGCACCGGCGTCCAGGTGTACGACCAGCCGACCCGAGAAGCGGAGGACCCCTATCCGTTCCGGGTCTGGGTCCTCGCGGACGGCACCGTCACCGCCGATCTCGGCAGCGTCTCAGCGCCCCGCAACACCATCGTCGGCAACCTCCTCGCCGACGGGTTCGAGCGCCTCGTCCGCCGCGCCTTCGCACTGCGCTCCGACGCCGACACCTCCACCGCGACATCCTCGAACAGGGAAGTGACCGCACAGTGAAGTTCGACTCCGCGTATTACGACGGCATCATCGACCGCCACAGTTACGAGCGCATCGTTCCCAAGGCAACCGTTGTCGCCAGCGAAGGCGTCACCCCGGAGACGGACGCCGCACACATCCTCGGCGCCATTGACTTCCCGCTCGCCGACCTGAGTCCGAACGACCTGCGTACCAAGTGGGTGTGCCACACCGGGGCTCGTTCGTTCGCCGCCGCCGTCGCTGACGGGAAGCCGGCGACCGTGACCACCGGTGTCGGACTGGGCGGTCCGCCGCACGCCGGTACCGTCTTCCAACTCCTGCGCGCGGTCACTCTCCAGCGGCACGGGTTGCACGTCCAGATCGTGCTCGGCGACCTCGACTCCTACAACGCCCGCCGCACCCCGCTGGCCGAAGTCCGGAGACTGGCCGACCAGTACGAGGAGTTCGTGCGCCGCCTCGGCTTCGACGAGCAACGCGGCGTCCTGCGTCGCCAGGAGGGCAACACCGACGTCCTGGCCACCGCGTTCCTCCTCTCCCGCCATCTGGACGACGCCGACTTCGGCTGGGCCGAGGAGGACCTTTCCAGCCTCTACCGCAACCACGGTGTCTTCGACCACCTCACCTACGGCATGAAACAGGCCACCCTCCTCATGGCCGCCGACTTCGTCCACCTACTCGCCCAGGACCGCCACGTCCTGGTCTCCCTCGGAGTCGACGAGCACAAGTACGTGGCCTTGGCCCGGCGCGGAGCCGAACGCTGGGGTCTGCCCGCCGACCGCCTCTCCGGCATCTACACCAAGATGATCCCCGGCCTCGGCGGCGTGCCCAAGATGAGCAAGAGCATCCCCGGCTCCGGCATCACCGCCGCGCTGCCTCCCGGCGACATCCGCGCCCTGCTCGCCACCGATGTCGGCCCAGGACAGGACGACGACGCCTCCGCCCTGCTCCAGATGTTCGCCTGCCTCCCCGAGGTCGATGGCCACGCCTACGACCTCGCCGCCGAAGCCCGCCGCGCCGACGACCGCCTCTGGCGCGAAATCCGAGGCGAGCTCACAGAGCGTCTGATCGGCATTTTCTCGCTCTGGCCCCAGCTGTGAAACGCCCGAAGGAGTCCGCATGACCACCACGCCCGCGCCGTCCGCGCCGTACCCCGTCCTCTCCCGTCAGCCCCTCGGAGACGCCACCACCCACCACATCCGTGCCGGCTACCGCCACCGCACCACAGTCGAGTACTTCAGCGACACCACGCACGAAGGCATCACCTGGCAGCCCGACGTCTACCCCTACGCGGCCACCCTCGCCGAACACGCCGACCTCGACACCCTCATCGACCTCGGCTGCGGACGCGCCGGCAAGCTCGCCGCACTGGCCACCGAACGCCCCCACTGGACGTACATAGGCGTCGACTTCGCCGACAACCTCACCTGGTGCCGCGAAAACCACCGCTTCGGACAGTGGATCGACGCCGACCTGGAGAAGACCGAACAACTCCCCATCGACTCCGCGCTCCTGCGATGCTCCGTCGTCATCTGTTCCGACGTCATCGAGCACCTTCTCGACCCGCTCCCTCTCCTCGCCCTCACTCACAAACTTCTGTCCGACGGCTGTCCCACCGCCGTGTTCTCCACCCCGGCCCGCGAGTTCCGCAGCGGTTACGACGCCTCCGGGCCACCCCGTAACCCCAGCCACGTCCGCGAATGGGCCAGCGACGAGTTCCAAGCCCTCCTGCGCTCCCGCGGTTTCGAGATCCGCTACGCAGGGGTCACCCGAAGCGACGACGCCTCCAACGGCCTGTCCACCCAGCTCGTCACCTTCGGCCTGCCCAAGGTCCGACGATGACCGCGCCCGCAGGCTCGGGTACCTCCTGCCTCCGAGTCGTCCACCTGCCCGCCCGAACCCCTTACGCGCGCAAGCTGCGTGGTCTCGGCATCCACGGCCTGAACAACGCCTCCGAGCCCGCTGAGATCCGCCCCGGTCTCGTCGTCCCCGCCGACGTCACCGCCTCCTGGATTCTCGACCGCACACCGCTGGACTGGCTCGACGTCCTCCACCTCCACCACATCGACCTGGAGACCCCGGCCGTCCTGGAGCGCCTCCTCGACGTCTGCGCCGGCGCCGGTGTCCGCGTGGTCTTCACCGCGCATGACACCCGCCCAATACTCGACGGCGACGACAGCAAAGCCGACGCCTTCATCGCTCGCCTGCGTCTGCTTCTCACCGCGAACGTCCCCTGTGTCTGCCTCACCGAAGGCTCCCGCGCCGATCTCGCCGACCTGCTGGGCACCGAGCCTCCCGCCACCGTCATCCCGCACGGCTACGTCGTACCGCCCGATGCCCTCCGTCACCGTGAACGGCTCCCCGGCGCCGGGGTACGCACCCTCCTCTACGGGGCCACCCGCGCCAGCCGCGACCAGCTCGCGCCGGTCATCAACTGGTCACTCGCCACCACGAACCCCGCCCACACCCTCCATCTCCTCCTCCGTGCCGCCAGCCCTGCCGATTTCGCCGGCACTGCCCCCAGCCCGTTGCCCGTGATCGCGGACACCGCCCGCCGAGACCCGCGCGTCCGGGTCACGATGCGCCCTTACCCCACCGACGCCGAGGTCGTGGAGGCCGCCCTTGCCAGCGACCTCCTGCTGCTCCCCTACCTCTGGGGCAGCCACTCCGGCCAACTGGAACTCGCCTTCGACCTCGGCCTCATCCCGGTCTGCTCCCGCGTCGGCCATCTCCCCGAACAGCACCGCCTGCACCAACAGCACGGCCAAGCCATCCCCGAACCCGAATGGTTCGACTGGAGCACCGGCCACCCCAACCTCTTCGGCGAACGCTTCCTGACCGCCCTGGAATCCGCGATCGCCCGTGCGGCGGTCACCCCCCGCCGCCTCGACCACGACTTCCTCGACTACCGCGCCCAAGAGCACCAACAGGTCCTCAGCGCCCACCGCGCACTTTACGAAGGCGGCGACCGATGACGGACTCGCCGCTGCCCCGGATCTCCTGCGTGATCCTCTGCCACAACTACGGCCGCTACCTCGACCGCGCCATCACCAGTTGCCTGCAACAGGAACCCGGCCGCTACACCCTCCACGAGATCCTCGTCATCGACGACGGCTCCACCGACGACACCCCAGAGATATGCCGTCGGCACCAGGGACACGTCCGGGTCATACGCCGCACCCGGCGCGGGTTCGCCCAGACGCTCACCGACGCCGTGCTCTTCGCCGACGGGGACTGGATCGCGTTCCTCGACGCCGACGACTGGTTCCACCCCGCCAAGCTCCGCACCTGCGCCGACTCCATCACTCCCAGCCGCCTCCTGATTGACCACTGGGAGACCGTCGTCGGCCCCGACGGCAGCCCGCTGCTGCCCGAGCCCCATCCCGGCGGCAACACCAGCACCCTCCTCGTACGCCTTGACGCCGCGCGCACCCTCCTTCCCGTCACCAACGAGATCCACTTCCACGCGCTGCGCGACGCCGGCCACGGCCACACCCTGACCGAGTCTCTCGTGAACTACCGGCTCCACCCGGCGAGCATGACCGACCGGACTCTCAACGGCTCCTCCCAGCACTACCGCGCCGACGTGTGCACAGACCTCGCGCGCCAACTCACCGCGCCCACGGCCGCCCCGCCCCCTTGGGCCACCGCAGCCACTCTGCGCCGCATCGCCCACTGCTACCGCGCCCGCGGCGCCGGACACCGCGTCGAAGCCCACCTTCAGCAAGGCCACCGAGCCCGAACGCCTCGCCCTCTGGGCGCGATGCTCCACCACACCCTCCGTGGTCGCGCCCCGCTGGCAACCTGGCTCCGCACCCTCGCCAGCGTCACCCGCGACCGACCGCTCGCCCCGCCCCCACCAGCACTGGCCATCGGCCCGGTCCCGGCGGTTGCTCCGCCGCCCACCCGGCAAAACGCAATGTGATCATGCAAACGCGGCGCGACATCCCGCGATGCTAAAATCGCCTGTTCCCCATACCCACCGGCCACACCAGCCGACAGACCCAGGAGCGTAACGACGCCATGAGCCGTCTCAGCGAGTCCGTAGTCCGCGCCATGGAGATCCTCAAGGGATCGGACCTGGCCGCGGACTATACGGTCGCCCGGCTCCTGGAAGAGACCTATAGCCGCCGCTCCCTGGACCTGTCCGACCTCTCCCCGGCCGAGCAGGCCGCGCTGGTCGAAGACCGCGCGATCAACGTCATCCCCTCCGCGTCCGGGCTCGCGGAGAAGATCACCGCCGCCCAGGCGGCGGGCCGACCGCTCGTGGTCAAGTACGGCATCGACCCGACGTCCCCGGACGTCCATCTGGGCCACTCGGTGCCGATCATCATCGCCTCGCGGTTTCAGCGGATGGGCCACCACGTCGTCTTCATCATCGGCGACGTCACCGCCAAGATCGGCGACCCGTCCGGCCGCTCCTCCGAGCGCCCGCCGCTCACCGACGCCGACATCGCCCACAACCTCAGCGGTTACCAGCAGCAGGTCACGCCGTTCATCGACTTCGAACGCGCCGACCTGCGCTTCAACGGCGAGTGGCTGAACAAGGTCAGCCTCCCCGAACTGGTGAACATCCTGGCGCATGTCCCGGTCTCGATGACCCTCCAACGCGATGACTTCCGCAACCGCCTCGCCGCCGGCGACGGCCTGTCGGTCGCCGAGTTCGTGTACTCCGTCGTCATGGCCCTCGACTCCGTGGCCATCAGCGCGGACGTCGAACTCGGGGGCGTGGACCAGCTCCTCAACCTCCAGATGTGCCGCAAGGTCATGGAGATCCGCGAGCAGACACCCGAGGTCATCATCACCACCCCGCTCATCGAAGGCACCGACGGCACCGGCTCCAAGATGAGCAAGTCCAAGGGCAACTACGTCGGCCTCTCGTCCTCCCCGGACGAGATCTTCGGCCGCCTGATGTCCATCCCCGACCACCTCGTCGAGCCCTACCTCAAGCAGCTCACCGAGTGGACCGACGAGGAGATCACCACCGTCGCCGGGCGCCTGGCCGACGGCACCGCGCACCCCATGGCCGTCAAGCGCATCCTCGCCGGCGAGGTCACCGCCACCCTCCACGGCCTGAAGGCCGCCGAGGCCGCCCGCGCCGAGTTCACCGCCCGCTTCTCCAAACGGACCTTCGGCGACACCCAGAACCTCCCGACCGTCTCCCTCAAGGAGCACGCCGGGACCACCCTAGGCGCCCTGTTGACCCAGGTCCTGGGCTTCGCCCCCAGCAACTCCGCGGCCCGCCGCGTCGCCGCCCAGAACGGCCTCCGCCTCATCGCCGAGACCTCGGACGTCGAACAGCAGACCACCCAACTCGGCGAGGACACCATCCAGCAGCCGCTGTCCGCCCTCGTCGACGCGGCCGACACCGCCGGGGAAGCCACCTTCTACCTCAAGGCCGGCCGAAAGATCGCCCGCATCGACGCGTGACCCGAGGTGGTGGTGGGGCCGGCAGGCTCCACCACCGAATCCTTCAGGACGTTGACGTCCAGGGTCCAAGGCATCGTCGGCACCTCCGGTGCAAGCCCACCCACCTTGCTGGTGGTTCGGTGCGACACCACCGCGTCTACCGGCTCGCGTCAGTGGGACCGCACAGTCGGCTTCACGACGTGTCAATCAAGGTCGAGGAAGACTTCGGCGGCCGGATGAGGCCAGGGGAGGGCTTCGTATCCGCTGACTTGCTGCTCGATGTGGGCCTTGGCCGCCGCGATCAACACTGCGGCGTCATGGACGACACCCCCGTGCGTTCGGCGACGCCCGTCGTGCACGGTGTCTCACTTGCTCTTCTTGCTTTGCCGAGTAGTGGACCCCTGCTCCTTGCTACCGAAGCCCTGGAACTTGCTGTTCCAGAGAGGCTGGTAGCCGACGCGCAGTCCGTTCTCGCCCAGGTCAGCGTGCACATCCGGCAGCAGTAGGGCCCGGAACCGGAACTCGGCGATGGGGAGACCGCCTTCGGCTATGGAGGTCCGGTGCTGCTTGAGGCGGCTGTACAGGGGGTACTTCTCTTGGACCTTCTCGCCGGTGGAGCTGTTGCTGGAGAGGGGAGAGGGGCAGATAAAGCTCCACGGTCGCGCCCCGGTAGTAGAGGGCGTACAGCCCGGAGCCTCCAAAGCGCGGGATCTCCTGGGTCATGGAGACCAAGGGCTGGCGCTCGAAGGTCTCGCAAATGGTGTTCGCTATCTGCTCGGTCGACAGCGGGTCGAACGACGCGGGGGTGTACTCGGTGGGCATGGCTTCCTGCTCGGTCGTGGGCGGATACACACCGTCGGGGACGCCTCGGGGCTGTGGGATGGGCGCCGGAGAGCGACTGGCGGCCCTCACTCGTCAGCGTCGACGACGTCATCCACGGTCATCTCCTCGGGCGAAGCCTCGGGGACGGCCTCAATCACATCGCCAGACCGGTAGTACCGCCACGCGCTCTTGTACTCGCTTGGCGCGTCGGCGTACATGATCACGTAGCCCATGAGCACCGTGACCTGCCACACCTCGGGAAGCGCCGCCGAGACAAGCTGGAACGCGCCGTCGGCGGACAGTTCACCCTCCGGGACTGTCACCGCTGTTTGCTTAGAGCCCGGAGGTTCGGCGTACCGGAAGTTGTAGCGGAGCCCAGCCTTGAGTGTCTTCAGGAAGGCGTGCAGCGTGGTCTCGCCGGGAGTGAGCCCATCGACGCCCTTGCCCAGGTCTATCGGGTACAGAACGTCGAAGTGGTTCTTCTTCAGGATCGTAGTGTCGCGCTGCCGCCCGGGGTCCTTGTTCCCGAAGCCGTTGTTGTTCCACGGGATGCTGCCCATCTCCTTGTGGCGGCTGATGAGCAGCTGCTCCGGCGCGAGCGCGGAGAAGTCCTCGGCGACGTAGAGGCAGGAGAAGGTGACGTCGGCGAGATCGATGTTGCACCGGCCCGAGAGCTTGCGCAGGTGGTTGCCGAGCCGGGCGGGCAGGCTCTTGTCTGCCTTGCCGACGTAGACGAACTCGCCACGTAGGTAGAGCTGGTACACCCCGGGCCGCTCATCGAGCACGGCGAGGCTCTCCTCCGCCAATGGCGCCCGTCCGAGTTGGGACAGCGCGGCGGCCAGCTGGTCACCGAGTGCCCTGGTGATGCTCAGTCGGAAGTCGTCGTGGTAGGTGCTCCAGGCATTCGGCCCACCCGCCTGCGTCATTCGCGTGCTCCTTCTGCGGCGCTGATCACCAGGAACCCTATGGTTTCACTCACTCCAAGGCGACTCGTTCGTGTGAAATGGCCCCATGATCACCAACTCCGCGGTACAGTTCTTCAATGGTTGACCTGCCAGAAGACACGAAGAAGCCTCGCACCAGTGTTGAGCTGTTCGCGGGTGGTGGTGGCCTTGCCATGGCGGTCCACCAGGCGGGCTTCCGCCCGCTGCTCTTCAATGAATTCAACAACCGGGCGTGCGAGACCCTGGTGGCCAGTGCGCGGAAGACCCTCGGAGTCGACGGCCTCCTGCGCGCCGAGGGGACCAGGCCGGAGCCCCCGGAGCCGGGGCGGCCCGCTCCCCTCTACCCGGGGGACGTGCGGGATCTCGACATGAGTGCTCTTGAGGGGAAGGTGGATGTCCTCGCTGGAGGGCCGCCCTGCCAGCCGTTCAGCGCCGGGGGCGTCGCCAAGGGGGACGAGGACAAGCGCAACATGTTCCCGGCCATGTTCAAGGCTGTCCGCGAGATCCGGCCGAAGGCCGTGATCTGCGAAAACGTCCTGGGCCTTCTACGCCCGTCATTCGCGGATTATTTCCAGTACATCCAGAACGAGCTGCGGCTCCCGTTCGAGAAGCGAGACAGTGAGGCCAGATGGCAGGACCATGACTCCCATCTGGCCGGCATCCTCGGCAAGCTGTCCGACGAGGACAGCGACCCCGACCACTACAAGGTGGTGGTGGTGCAGGTCAACGCCGCCGACTACGGTGTCCCACAGGTTCGGAACCGGATCGTCATCGTGGCCTTCCGGGCCGACCTCAGCGTCGACGTCCCGGCGTTCGAGAAGTACGTCACGGAGCAGAGGTTCTCCGAGGCCGCCCTGTTCCGCTCCATGCGAGATGGCACGTACTGGGATCGCCACGACGTACCGGGCCACGTGCGCGACCGCGTCCGGGCACGCCTGCCCAAGGTGATCAAGGAAGACGACTGCTACCCCTGGCGCACGTTGCGCGACGCCGTCATGGGCCACGGGACGGACGACGAGCTTCCCGCGCTGCCGAAGATCGACCTGAGCCGCCTCAGGGAGAAATTCGATTTCGGCAAGGAGATCGGCGTCGTCGACCACATCGGCTGGCCCGGCGCACGGATCTACAAGGGCCACACCCCCAATGAACTGGACCGGCCCGCGAAGACGGTCAAGGCCGGTGTACACGGCGTGCCCGGTGGTGAATCCGTGATGCTGCTGGACGACCGGGTCCGCGACCGCGAGTCGCCCGACGGTTGGAGGTACCTGCACCGCTACATGACCGTTCGCGAGGCCGCCCGGGTGATGACGTTCCCCGACGAATGGCTCGGGGCCGGCCCCCGTGGAGAGCAGATGCGCCAGTTGGGCAATGCGGTCCCGGTCGTGCTTGGAGAGTTCTTCGCCAACGCCGTCGCCGACGCCCTTTCCGCGGCGGGACACTGAGGTCATGGCGCAGGCGGAGGACGGGGGGCGATGGAAAGCTCAACTGCCCCCGGAGCGGGCGTACAAACGGCGTGCTGGCGCGGTGGCACCAGCGCTTGAGCAGGATCGCGCGGCTGGAGGTCGGAACCGGCGCAGCGTCAGCCTGGACGACGGCCGCTACGCGCGGGCGTCGATCAGCCTGCGACTGTATCGACGCACCCGACGCATCAGAGCCTATCTGCGCTGGTCCCAGGACGGCCGAACACAGGAGCGCTACGTCTGCGAAGTGGAGCACGACTCCCGCCGGCGTAACCTGGCCGAGGCATGGCGGCGCGCGTGGGACAAAGGGCTGGTGACGCTGGAACCGCTGCCGCCGGAGTCGACCGCGTCCTCGCCGGAGGTTCGTGCCTCCATGCGCGCCAACCGTGGCAAGGACACCAGGCCCGAACTCGCGCTGCGGAGCCTGCTCCACCAGCGCGGCCTGCGCTACCGCGTCGACGCCAAACCCCTTGTCGATGTCCGGCGCAAGGCAGACGTGGTCTTTCCCGTCGACAGGGTCGCCGTGTTCGTGGACGGCTGCTACTGGCACGGCTGCCCCGATCACTACCGCCCAGCGGTCAAGAACGCGGTCTTCTGGCGCGAGAAGATCGAGGGCAATCGTGCCAGGGACGCAGAGACCAACACGAAGCTGCTAGAGGCCGGTTGGACGGTCATCCGGGTCTGGGAACACGACGACCCCGCGCTGGCGGCGGAACGAATCGACCGACAACTCCATGAGCTACGCGGCGTCCCCACCGATGGAGACTCCACAGCAGTCTGATCCCGACATCGCCTCGCCGAGGCTGGTACTCGGCCTCGGCGAGCACGCCCATGGACGGGATGACCACGCTGAAGCCGTCGTAGGTGAGTTCTCCAACAGGCGGTCCGAGATAACCGCGCCCAGTTGTCAGTGCCGTGCGGTATCTCTTGGGAGGGTTGGACGATCGGACGTCCTCGAGAACCACATTTCGGACGGGAGCAGCGCTTTGACAGCCAACGCCGAGGAGACATCGTTGGAAGAGGTCGACCTCACGCCCACTCCTCAGTTGCTGGAGGCGTTGGGGGACATCCCCTACAAGCCGTGGCAGTGCCTGGCGGAGCTGATCGACAACTCCTTCGACGACTTCCTGTCGGACCCGGACCGCGGTGAGCAGCGCGAGGTCTGGATCACTCTGCCCAAACCCACCGACGACGATCCGATCGTTGGCCTCCTAGACAACGGGCGTGGCATGAGCCTAGAGGCGCTACAGAGCGCGGTGAAGGCCGGTTACAGCGGCAAACGGCGCTACGGCAGCCTCGGCCTGTTCGGCATGGGCTTCAACATCGCCACGGCCCGGCTGGGGAACCGTACCGAGGTGCGGACCACGCGGGCGGGCGACGCGGACTGGCTGATCGTGGAGATCGACCTGCGCCGCCTAGCGCGGAACGACAGCTTCAGGGCCCCCCTTCGCCGAGAGCCCAAGCAGGACGTCTCCGACCACGGCACCGAGGTGATCGTCCGCCATCTGCGCACCGAGATCGCCGACGATCTGAAGAAGGCCAACCGGCACACCTCCGTCCGCGCCGACCTGGGCCGGGTCTACTCATACCTCTTGCGCGGTGAGAACCCGGTGCCGGGCGTTCCGGACGGTCCGATGGCGGGCCGCGGCTTCCGGCTGAAGGTGAACGGGAAGACCGTCTCGCCGAGGCTCCCCTGCGTCTGGTCCGCGTCGCGGACGGTAACCCGACAGGGGCGGGAGATCGCCGCCGTCAGGCCGGTCGACATCCGACTGGCTTCGGCGTTGGCGTGCATGAAGTGCGGCCACTGGCAGAGCCCGGATCTCGCCTTGGACCAGTGCGCCCAGTGCGACAGCGACGACATGCAGCTGCGCGAGCGCCGCATCCACGGTTGGTTCGGAGTTCAGCGCTACCTCGACGAAACCGACTACGGGATCGACTTCCTGCGCAACGGCCGAAAGATCAGGATCGGGGACCGCTCCCTGTTCTCCTGGGAGAACCCGGATGACGGGTCACAGGTCTCGGAGTACCCGGTGGACATCCCCGCCACTCAGGGCCGGATCGTGGGCGAGATCCATCTCGACCACGTCCCGGTGGGCTACCAGAAGACCGACTTCAACCGGGAGAGCCGCGACTGGCGGCAGGCGGTCATCGCCCTTCGAGGCGAGGGGCCGATGCGCCCGAAGAAGGCCGTCGCCCTGGGCTACCCGTTGAACGCCTCCCCTCTGGGCGAGATCTTCAAGGGGTACCAGGAGAACCGCCCGGGCGCCGGGTGCCTGATTCCCGGCAACGGGAGTGTGGCCGTCCATGACGCGGCCCGAGAGTGGGGCGTGAAGTTCCACTCAGGCCGTCACCCCGAGTTCCTCTCGGACGAGATCTGGTACCAGGCAGTCCTGGCACACGACGAGGCCCGCGACAGCGGGGGAACCCCAACGAGGCCGACTGGCCCCGATGGGGCCGGCAACCCCACATTGACAGGGCGCACCGGGCTGACCCCGCTGGGCGGCGCCTCAACCGGTGGGACCAGCCTGGGCGGCGAGTCGCCGGTACCGCAACCCGCCCCACCATCGGCGCCCGTGGAGACCGAGGAGCAGCGCTTCGAGCGCTACCGCGCCGACGCCCGCCAGGTCTTCGATCTGACGGGAGAGGTGACCTTGCCCCGACTTGGCCGCAGGGCCGTGACGGTCTTCGACACGCCGACACCCCTGCTGGACGACCATGAGCGGCAGGTTCCCTCGCTGGCCCGTATGGGCAAGGGCGTGAAGTTGGAAGTGTTCGTCCACGGCGAGCATCCGGTGTTCCGCGAGTACGGACGCGACCCCCGTGACTACGCGCTGATGGAAATTGCACAGACCCTGCACGCGTTCGAGCCGGACGGGCAGAAGGTCACGGCGGTCGCCGCCGAGGTCACCCGACAATTCCCCGACCAGCGGGTGACCGAGTCGGCGCTGCGTGATCGTGCCGACTCCCTGCTGGGCCGCGTGCGCGAACTGATGACACCGATCGTGGGACCGATGGCCGGAGACTTGTGGGACGCGCTCCCGGAGAGGATAAGGCTACGCGCTGAGCAGGACGCCGGCAGGGCCGACGCATCCCTGGATTGGCCCACCGTCGTCAAAGACGGGGCCTTCGTCGCCCACCTCGACGCCACCGGAATCGCGGCCGTCGTCCGGACGCGGCCGGCGGACTTCCTTGACGGGACGGTGTTCACAACGTCCTGGAGCGGCTGGTCGGACAGCGCGGTCAAGGAGCGACAGGTCACGCAGACCGTGCGGCCGCTAGAGGTGGTCGGCGAGTTCCTGGCCGACCCCGGGGGGAAGACACGGCTGGAGCTGTCCTTGGCACGCATCACCTTCGACATGCTCGAACGCAGCGTCGCCGGGCCGGTGTGAGCGTTGACCGCATCGTTCATGGCACCAGACTTCCTCCGCGCGGTAGGACCGTTCGGCTTCACCCGTCAACTGGAACGCCTGGCGCTGCACCTCGGCTTCACCAACGTCGTCAACATCGACGGCGCGAACGACCAGGGCGGTGACATCCTCGCCACCCGCGAGGGACATCTATGGGTGTTCCAGGCCAAGTGGAAGGCCGGCGCGGCAGTGCCGCCCACCGCCATCGATGAAGTCCTGGAGGCCAAAGCCCATTACGGCGCCGATCAGGCTGTCGTGGTCACCAACAGCCGCTTCGGGCCGACCATCCGAAAACGCCGCGACAGTCTCGCCGCCGTCGGCATGCGAGTGGAATTGTGGTCAGGCCAGGAACTGGCTGATCTCTACGCCGATGACCGGTTCACCGCCACCCGGCTCCCCGCCCGCTCGCTGCGCCCCTACCAGGACGAAGCCCTGCGGGCGACACTCGGCGATCTGGACAGCGCAGACCGGGCCCTGTTGGTGCTGGCCACGGGCCTGGGTAAGACGGTCGTCGGCGGAGAGGCCATCGACCGCCATTTGCGCGACCGCCCCCAGGACAAGGTCCTGGTCGTCGCGCCCGCCAAGGACTTGGTGGAGCAGCTCGAACGGGCTCTGTGGCATCACCTGCCCAAGACGGTCCGCACTCAGCTCCTGACCGGAGATCACCGTCCTGACGACCTGCGTGGTGTCACCTGCGCCACCACCACCAGCGCACTCGGCTACGCCCTCGCCGGCTATCGCCCCGCGCTAGTCATGGTCGACGAGGCGCACCACGTCGCCGAGGACGGGCAACTGGCCGAGCTTCTCGATGTCCTCGACGCCAGCCGCCAGTTCGGGGTCACGGCCACCCCCTGGCGCGGTGACCGTTTCGACATCCGCAAACGCTTCGGCGAGCCCAGCTACACCCTTGGCATTGAGGACGGTATGAAGCTGGGCTACCTGTCCGAGGTCCGCTATCGGCTCTACGCGGACAACATCGACTGGGACTTCGTCCGCGGCGTCAGCGACCACAGCTACTCGATCAAGGACCTCAACGCCCGCCTGTTTCTTCCCGAGCGGGACGAAGGTGTGCGCGAGGAATTGATGGAGGTCTGGGCGCGCACCCAGCAGCCCCGCGCCATCGTCTTCTGCCGCACCGTGGAACACGCTGAACGCCTCGCCACTCTTCTCGCGGAGGTGCCGCAGTGGCGCGGAGCGCTCGCCGTGCACGCGAACCTGACCAAGCGGGAGCGCCAGTCCCGGCTGATGAGCTTCCGCAGCGGGAAGACCCCGATCCTGACCGCCGTTGACATCCTCAACGAGGGCGTCGACGTCCCCGACGTGAACATCCTCTGCTTCGCCCGGGTCACACACAGCCGCCGGATCTTCGTCCAGCAACTCGGCCGCGGCCTACGCCTGCGCCCGGGAAAGTCGCACGTCGAGGTCCTGGACTTCGTAAGCGACATCCGCCGTGTGGCCGCTATCTTGAACATCCGCCAGCAGATCGCCGAAGACGAAGTCGAGACCTTGCGCCTGGCGGAGCGCGGAACGAGCTTCGACTTCGCGGACCAGCGCGCGGAGAGCCTGATGCGCGAGTGGATCAAGGACGCGGCCAGTCTGGAAACCTCGCCGGAGGAGAGTCGCCTCCAGTTTCCCGACCCGGCCGCTTTTGGGGGATGAGGTAGCGATGGGTGACATTGACGAGGAGATCCGCCGCGAGGTGATCGCCGAGGTCTACCGGCAGGTCGACGACCTCGACTGGGACGGCATGGCCGCCCGGGAGCGCTCGGAGCTGTACGTGCGCTGGATCGATGACCCGCTCGTCGGCGGCAAGCTGACGCGCTTCATCGAACGCGACCGGGTCCGCGTGTGGATCAAAGACGGGCCGATCAAGGAACTACCTCGGGCCCGCTACGGCATCGGCCCGTACGCGCAGTTCGCGGTGAGCCGCTACCCCGGAATGGAGGAGATCGCCCATCAAGCTATCGGCCCGGACTGGCTCGCCGATCCGGACACAGTGGACGTCAAGCCCAACCGCTGCCTGGTTCGGGGGCCGGGACCGAAAATGCTGATGATCTGGGGGCCGGCCGCCAAGCTCGCCGACCTCGTCTGGGCCGGCATCAACGCTCGTGTGGATGGCGGAGCGGAACCACTCATCGTCGTCACCTCCCCCCAGGGAACGCGACTCAGCGAGGGTGAGATGCACCGGCACCGTCTCCTCGCCAAGGTGCCGGGCATCGAACTGCGCCACATCACTTTGAGGCTCAAGCGAGTGTGACGGAGACGTCGCACCGGAGTCGCACGTGTGTTGGCCTCGGGCGTCTGGTCCTGCTGCGCGGATGCCCAGTGCGGGACACTGGCCCGCTGCTACGCCAACACGGCCAGGAACCTGTCCGGTTCGACAGCCAGCGAGTCCGCAGACCACCCGAGGGGTGTCGGAGGGTTGCAGTTAGGGTTGCATTCACTCCCGTTCAGCGGCGTCCGGCCGTCGGCCAACGAGCCACTCCATCGCAGCTCAGAACGCTGACGGACTCACCCGAACGCCCCGACGAACAGTTGGAAAGCGTGTTGGGGGCAACCCCTCACGAGTTCGAATCTCGTATCCTCCGCCAGTGCCTCACCGGGCACGACGTTGATGGCCCCCGCTGCGAGCAGCGGGGGCCATCAATGCGTGTGGACTGCCCGTGCGCCCGTCTCTTCGACCGGCCGTATGTTCCGTATGAAGCCGGCGTGAATCCTCTGCTCGCCGGAGTCGACGCCGCCCCCCGCTCGATTGTTCGGCCGGCCAAAACAGGAACACACTCGGCGGAGTCGCGCAGCAGGGCAGGCCCGGTCACCAGGCCGGGCTGGGCCGGCTGGAGCGGAGGATGACCATCGGCCCTCCTCACGTGGGGTTGTCCGAAAGGTAGAGCGTGGCGAGTCGGGGCAGTCGATGGTGCATCTGTTCGGCGTCGTCGAAGTCGAAGTCCTCGCCCATGTCCCTCTCGATACCCGCAATCTGCTCGGCCTTCGCACAAGGCTGGGCGTCCGAGTCGTACTGCTCCCAGGCTTGGTAGAAGTCCTCTTCGTCACCGGTGAGTTGCTCGAATGCCCGGGGGGCGACGTAGTTCACCTCCTCGTAGAAGAGGACGTAGTCCTCGCCCGCCTTTGCCGCTGCAGCGGCCAGCGGGTGTTCGGCGAGGCTGTCGGGGTCGGCGGCGACGCGCTCGTACCACGTACGTCCTTCGGCGATGATGCCCGCGCGGAAATCCGTGAAGCCGTCATCCGAGCAGCCCCCACCGATCAGGTACGCCGCCGCCCAGACGTCCCAGCGGTACAGAGCACCGTGGAGCTCGTCGAAACGCTCCTGGTATTCGAGCACCTCCCGTTCCGAACGGGCCGCGAGCAGATCGACCAGCGCCTCGTCGACGGTACCGGCCTGCGTGGCGCGAGAGCGCGCGGTCTCTACGAGCTGCCAGAAGGCGTCCGTCTCCATGACCCGGCACTCTGCCATCGAGGTCCGACAGAGCCCCCATGCGTCGCCGACCGTACGTGCCCCTCTGCCCACTCCCCAGCTCGGTGCTGCGACGCACGCGGGGGAGACCGCTGCCTGACGCGCCACCGGGAGCCCGACGCTGTGCACCACGTCCACGTTCCCCGTGTGCCGCCGCTGATCGCGGCGGAGGAGTGGGAGGAGCACGACGGCTGGAAGCCGGGGGAACCCCGCTGCCGGCCAGGAGCGATCCGACGCCGGGCCTCAGCTGCCGACGTTGCAGTGCCGTCCGGCGTGGGCCGGCACACGGGGTCCGAGGCCAACGAACAGGTCGTTCAGCTCTGCTTGCCTATATTTGGTCATCTATACGGTCAGCTATATGAGCGATGACTGGGAGATCGAGGTCGAACCGGAAGTCCGGCATCGGCTGGACAACCTGTCCGACCACGACTGTCTCGTCGCTGAGCATGCGGCTGAACGTCTGCTCGACGCGCCGACCACCCTGTCCGATCCGTATGCGCGACACCTGGGTAACGGCTTACGCGAACTCCGGTTCAGCCTCCGCCACGACGGCAACGCCGTCCGTCTGACGCACTGGCTCGCCCCCGACCGCCGGATCGTGCTGCTGACCGAGTTCCGCAGGACGCGAATGCGGGAGGATGCGGAAGTGGATCGCGCCACGCAGGCCAGGAAGCTGTGCGAAGCCGAGGAGCACACCGCGCACGAAGAGTTCACTCGCGATGTCATGAAGGGAGAAGGACCATGAACCACACCCAGTGGAAGCTCGCCCGCGAGCGCAAGGCTGCGGAAGGCTACGCCGAGCCTCCTGAGGTGGAAGCGATGCGCACCGAGATCCGGATGGCCTTCGATCTCGGACAAGCGGTGTACGACCGCCGGACCGAGCTGGGTATCTCCCAGACCGAGCTGGCCAGGCGAGCCCGTATGACGCAGCCCCAGGTGTCGAAACTCGAACTCGGCGGCACCGTCCCGACCCTTCCGCTCCTTGCCCGGCTCGCCGAGGCACTCGACGCGTCGCTCAACATCGCTCTCGACGGTGACACCTCCACCGTCGAGTTCATCGCGCACGCCGCCTGAGGGCCGGTCTCATTCCTGGTCTCGTCCGACGGCGTCCAGCCGCGTCCGACTAACTTTCTGCCGAGCGTTCCGTCGCAGGTCAGGTCACCAATGCTCGCTCACGTACCGCCTCGAGACCCGTTGGAAAGCGTATTGGGGGCAACCCCTCACGAGTTCGAATCTCGTATCCTCCGCACCGGTTCACCAGCCGAGACATCGGCCCCGACTGCCAAGCAGTCGGAGTCGACGTCGTCAGAGGGGTGCGGTTTTAGTTGCAGTCCCCAAGACCAACCGCTGGGACGAACCCACCAGCGATCGATCGTTGGACTGAGCCCACCGCCAGGGAGCGGACCGCGCCGCGGTACCGAGAGCGCGGAGCAATCGAAACCACGCCCCAAGGAAACCCGCGGTTGGCGGATGCGACGCCCGTCCACCCTCGCGGAGCACCTTCACGATTCGCCAGCGGCGCTGCTCTGCCTCGCGGCCCATCGGCAGGCCCTGAAGCCAAGTAGCATTATCTGCTTGAGGTGACGGGTCCTCAGCCGATCCGCGGTGAGAAGGTAGGGGAACGTGGCAGCTGAGCCGATGCCCACGAAGCCGATCAGTCCGGCCGCATACGGTGCGCTTGAAACCGCCCTCAAGCATATTTTCTGGTACAAGAGCGACCTCGAGGGCTTCATCCGACGGTGGGCCAAGGGGTACCCGGGACTCCTCGCTGGCCTGGACTTCTCTGGTTACAAATGGCGGACCGCCGAGGAGTTCGTGGACCGGCTACAGGCGGACGAGGGGCAGTACGGCAAACTCGCGATCAGCCTCATGATCGAAGTTTCGGAGATGCCGAGCTTCCCCAAGCTCAAGCGGCACGAGGATGCCGACACGCTGATCGCGGAGGCCCGAGAAGCAGTAGCAGCACTGAAGAGCTGCATCGACAGGCACCGGGGTCTCATCGCGAACGAGGCCCGCTTCACGAGCGACCTGGCAGACCGCCGCGCGGCGGCCGAGAGCCGCCGCAGTTTTGCCCAGCGACTTTCGGAACTGAAGGACGAGTTCCTGCGCCTGGAGAGAGAACCCAACCGCCAGAAGGCTGGACGTGAGTTTGAGCCCTTCCTCAACCAGCTCTTCCGCTTGTTCGACCTGGACCCGCGGCTGTCCTACAGCCTGCCGTATGAGCAGATCGACGGTTCCATCACCTACGACACCGACGTTTACATCGTGGAGGCGAAGTGGTTGAAGGAGCCGGTTGAGGTTCATTACCTCGGCAGCTTCGTTGAGAAGGTGCGGCACAAGGGCAAGAACGCGCTTGGCTTGTACATCAGCGTGCACGGGTTCACGAAGGGCGCCAAGGAACGCTATGCCGAGGGGACGTGCTTCATCACGATGGAGGGCATCGACCTCTTTGCTGTGCTCGACGGGCACACCACGCTCGATGAGCTGCTGAGCCGCAAGAAACGACACGCCAACGACACCGGCAGCTGCTACTACCCAGCCTCATTGATGATGAGCGAGTGATCCGTTGCGACTCGCCCGTGACCTGCGGTCTGCGCTTCATTTGCTGAACGCTGCGGGCGACTGGGCCGGATCGATCGGATCAGCCGCAGTCGTCGCGGTGCAGGCTGCCGGGACGCAACGACTCGCTGCGCTCTGTCCATGCCTACGCATACGCTCGATCGGACAAACCCTGCTATGCGCGAGAGGCTGCCCGAGATGAGTGACGAGGACGGCCTGTCCCCTGAAGTGCGACGCATGATCGAAGAAGCCCAAGCCATGATGACGGAGGAGGTGTTCGAGGAAATGCTTCGAACCAAGGCCGCCGTCGAGCCCGACAACCTGGCCACGTTGCTGGATCTCGTGGCGATCGGCATCACCAACGGCACCTGGCGCAACAGTTGCATCGAGGGCTGGCATGCTGACGGGCGGCTGTCCGACGGCGACATGATGCGGATCAACAGCCACACCACCGATGCCATACGCCGGCGGCTGGCCAGGTGGACCACCGAGTGCGGCATCACCTCAGCCAACAGCACCTCACTGGCCAAGGTCGACGTAGAAGATGTGGATGCCTTCGCCATTCGCCTCTTCCGGTGGGTGACAAACCCCAAGCGTAGGCTCCCCATTGGGATCACGCTCGGCGAACTGGCACGCACCGCGAAAGACCTCAAAGAGTACGAAGACCACGCAGACCGCAGCCTCGGCGGATTCGCCGGACAAATGGAAGACAAGGGAGTCCGATTCGGCCTCCTCCGCACAGCCTGCCACGGTGCTCTCGCCTGCTCGAGTTGGTGGAAGCACCCTGCCTGGCCGGCTCTCGTCGAGCGTTATGTTTCCGTCCTCGACAGACCAACCGACCCGCACTGGGGCCCCGACGGCGAATGGCGCACGAAGCTTGGCGCCGAGCCGCACTCCGTACAAGACCGCGCCGCCTTGCGTACCGCGCTGTTGAAGGCCCCATGGAAGCTTGATGAAAGCGCTGCCGAGTGGATCACCAACTCCGGAATCCGGTACCTGTCCCACTGACCGGAAGCGCCGCCCTCGACGATATTCAACCAGTGATCGTGCGCACGCAGCGAACACCGAGCCGAGAGCTCGAACTCTTCTGCCAACCGTGAGAGGTGCTCGTTGACTCCGCCACGAGGTAAAGGCCATTCCCGAACGAAATACACCCGACAGTCCGAAGACGCGATACGCACGACGATCGCCAAGGCACCTGCTGATCAGCGCCGCCTCGCGGACGGCCGCGATACAGAGACCGTCGTCATCGGTATGGCCCGCGAATGGGAGGAGATCCACGGCGGCAGTTTCGAATGCAGACCCACTGGCAGCCGATGGGCTCATCTCTCTGACGACGCATGGGTAATCGGCGGCTACCGTCCCACCGGCCTCAGCACGGATCTGTGTTCCATCAGCGACCACGCCATGGCACGAACCTTCGCATCGGGCTACCGCCAGGCGATCATCGGTAACGCGCCACCCCTGGCCTACTGGACCAGCATCACCATGCTGGAAGACGTAATACCGATCACGCTCGCCGTCCTCGACCGCGAGCTGACCGGTGCCGTCGCCTGCCTCGACTGGTACCTCCAGACTCCCTGCTGGTCCCGACTGTGCCGCCAGCATCCGGACAGTGACGGCGATATCCCCTTCTGCGGCTCACCGACCTGCGCGACGGCATCACCGGACACTGCTTGCGACTGCGTGTGCGGCGGCGCGAACCACGGGATGGGAGAAAATCTCCTCCATTCTCTGCGACCCAGTGCACCTGACTGGTCTGTTGCGCCAGCACCGGTATGGCAGCCGGGTTCAGGAACGGTAGAAGTCGACCGTGAGCACCGACGTGTGGCTGGGCGGGACCCCTTCGGCCGGCACGGCACTCGTGTGCGCTCGCCGTCGATGGCGTGGACCCGCCCAGCCACAGCACTTCCCGGCACCACCGCTGAAGCGACAACCACGCAGGAGAGACAACCGTGACAGATGAACTACTTGTCCTCTGCGACAAGTAGTTCAGGAGACCCGCACCGTTCTCCCCAATCAACCTGCTGGTTGATCGACCGCTCCCCCTGAATCGGATGTGCCTGCGGCGTACGATGCCGTACGCCGCAGACCGGAGAAACTTGCGCTGTTACACACTTTTCATACCCGAGGGTACGAGCGCGGCACAGCAATACGACTCGTTGGCGGGGCAGTGCTTGCCACCTATTCGTCCAAGTGCTCCAACGGGATGGGCGCATCGAAGACGTCAACGACGAACTCCGACGTGCCGCTCCCCTCGAAGTCGACATCCCGATCGCTGTGCAGCAGCGTATGGATCCTCACCCAATGCCCCTTGTCGCTCGCGGCCTCCGCCACGTTGAGCGCGCTACTGACCGGCGGCCCGCGGCCTTGCGACAGTTGCGCGCTCGTCCAGGTCCGCAGGAGCTTTGCCTCCGCTGGGAACTCCCACGTACGAGGCTCGGCGCTGGCCGGCACGGAGACCTCGTCACTGAGCAGCTGGAGAACCCACCGGACTCCACCATCGCTGTGACGCTCGTTCGAGATGCGGACCCCGAGCCCGATCATGTAGGCGCCCTCAAGGTACTCCTCAAGATCACCGTCTCCGCCGGAGAAATAGACGGCCTCACGAACAACGCTGATCGGTCCGTACCCGTTGAAAGCTCCAAGTACGGGAGCGCACTCGTTCGTGAGGTACTGCTGTGCGGCCATGCGCACCGGGCCGGGAACCTTCTCCAACACCTCCTGCAGGGCCACTTCGTCCCGATCAGCCAAGAAGAAGTTGAGGGCATCGACGAGTTCCCCGGTCAAGTGAAGATCACCCGCCCCGAGCGTAGTGACAGCCTCCAACTGGTCATGGGGATCCTTGACCAGAGCGAATACTCGGCTCCGTCCCGGGCTCGTGTGAGCGATGAACGAATGAATCACTGCCTGTCTCACCTCACGTCGCAGAGGCAGCACCGGAACGCACGCATGCCGGTACCGCCACAAGGAACTGGGAACTTACGTGTCGACGTGTCGCCCGAGGTACACGCTCGTGCGCATGGTCAGCAGGTAGATGGCTGTCAGACCCGGCACTTCGGCCCGGGCCCGCATGGCTACCGTCAAGATACCCGGACACGGCTGTGGCGGCAACGACAGGCTCAGATGCCCACGCCCGGTCTCGCCATCACACCAGCTGTGGCCGCAGGTTGGACCATTCGTCCAGCCGCGCGGTCAGCACAGGGTCCCGGAGGCAACCGCGGTGTTGCTCCGCGGCCCGGATGAGATTCTTGGCCTGGCGCGAGCGGAGCAACTCGGCGCGGGAGCACGAGTGGAGGTCGGAACGGCGGGCGAGATCAGCCGGAGTGCCGGGGATCGCAGCCAGACAGTCGCGGACCAGAGTGTCGGCCTCCGGGACGGTGACCTGATCGGGCACCGGAGCGTAGCGGTCGTGGAGCGCCGCGACGAACCAGGCGCGGGATTCCACTGTGGCCAGGGTGGTGAACAGCCCCTGCCGCTCGCCCTGGTCGAGGAGCCAGAGCTTGAGTTCGATCCAGGGTCCCTGGTTCTCCCCTTGCTGGGAGATGCGGAAGTCGATGATCTGCAGGTGGTAGAGCCACCAGTTGGCCCGCTCCTCTTCCGGCGCGGGTCCACGACGGGCGAGCCAGTCCAACCGCTCCTCCCGCGTGGCCCCGAGTAGGTGCTCGAGACGGTCCAGCTCCGGGCGCCGGTTGGAGGAGCCCTGGGAGCGTACGACGGCTTGCCCAACGGTCAGCGGCGCTCCGATCCGATAGACGGGCAGGTCGTCTGTGCCGGATGACAGGGAGTTCTGTCGCGGGCCGGCCAGGACGGAGACCCCGCTATCCGGTTGCCACAGCTCGCGGAACTCCGGATCGCCGCCCGGCACGTCCCGCAGCGGCCACCGCTCGGCATTCAGCTGTGCCCTTACCTCCCCGAGGTGGGGGAGCGCGGAGGGAACGGGCCATAGGCCAGGGCGGCGTCGTTCAGACGGTCTGACCGGCTTGATGGCGATTCATGTGGCTCGGCTGGCCGCCATATCCGTAGACCGGGCCGGAACGGAGGCAGGCACGGCCTCCGGGTGATCATGAGGTGTCGAGTCCCTGATCACCGCAACGGAAGACCGTGCCTGGCCGCTCATCATCGCCCATCCCTGCCAGTCTGGGCCAGCTCACTACCGCCCGGCCTCCCGCGCCCGAGGAACATCCGGAACTGCTGGACTGTCTCGCCGTGGTACCCGATCCGCGCCGGGCCAAGGGCCGCCGCCATCCCCTCGCCTTCGTCCTCGCGCTGACCGCCTGCGCGGTGCTGGCCGGCGCGAGATCCCTGACCGCGATCGCGGAGTGGGCCGCAGACGCCCCGGCCACCGTGCTTGCCGCCCTCGGCGGCCCGAACCGGGAACCCAGCGGCCCGACCGCTCCGGCCGAGGCCACCGTGCGCCGAATCCTGCAACGCATCGACGGCAACGCACTCGACAACGCGATCGGCACCTGGCTCGCCGCTCGGGACCCCGGCCGCACACCGAGGGACCAGGACCTGTTCAAGCAGTCCCGGCGTTCCCTGGCCGTGGACGGAAAGACGGTGCGGGGCGCCCGCCGCGCGGACGGCAGCCAAGTCCACCTCCTTGCCGCGATGACCGGCACCGGCCTGGTCACCGCCCAGCGCGAGGTGGACGGCAAGACCAACGAAATCACCGTCTTCCGGCCCCTGCTCGCAGAGCTCGACCTGACCGACACCGTGGTCACCTTCGACGCCCTGCACTCCCAGACCGCGCACGCCCGCTTCCTCGTCGAGGACAAGAAAGCCCACTACATCGCCGTGATCAAGGGGAACCAGCCGTTGCTGCACAAACGCCTCAAGCACCTGCCCTGGCGAGACGTGCCGTTGCTGGACAAGACCCGCGCCACCGCGCACGGCCGCAACGAGATCCGCCGGGTCAAGACCGCCACCGTCGCCGACCTGGACTTCCCGCACGCCGCGCAGGCCGTCCAGATCGTGCGCCGCCGCCGCATCGTCGCCACTGGCAAGGTCACTCTCGAACGCGTCTACGCGGTCACCGACCTGGCCGCCGAGCAAGCACAGGCCGACGAAATCGCGCACCACGTCCGCGGACACTGGGGCATCGAGAACCAACTCCACCACATACGCGACACCACCTACGCCGAGGACGCCTCCCGCGTCCGCACCGGCACAGCCCCACGAGCCATGGCCAGCCTCCGCAACCTCGCCATCGGAGCCCTCCGCCTCGCCGGACACACCGGCATCGCCGCCAGTCTCCGCCACCACGCACGCGACGCCACCCGCCCGCTCGCCACCCTCGGCATCACGTGATCAAACCGGACCAAGCGACTGAACGACACCGCCCTGGGCCATAGGCCGCCCGGATCGCAGGGTTGACCGCTTCCGTACCGCCCGTCTCCAGCCGGTGGACCTGAACGGCGAAACCCACTGCCCGCCACGTCCGGTCGGCTCGCCCACGTTCCCAGGTGAACTCGATCAGCCCGTAATCTCGGATCATCGCCTCGCGCGTCCGGTGCTCACCGAAATCCTTTCCCAGTACGGCAGTCACCTGCTCCGGCATGCTGTGAGCGTCGAGGCCCAGGACGGTTCCGGAGCGGAGAACATCGGCGTAGAACTCAAGGTCGCTCACCGGACGCATTCTCCCTCCCAGCAGTCATACGAATCCCGGTTTCGGCCGCACGAGCGCCACACAGCTCCCCAGCTTTGGGGTCGCGATTCCCGGTACGGACCGCGGGGCTGGCCGACAAGCCGTCCAGCATCCAGGCCGGTCCACATTTCACTCCCGTGGTAGGGGCTCGTCGCGCAAGACGCAGACGAAGTCCTCCGCGCGCACGATGCTGAGTTCCAGGCAGGAGGGGCAACGTCAGAACACAACCTCGTGCGTGAAGCCGGACGGATGAACGATCCCGGCAAGGACCAAGGCCTCAGCGACGGCCTGCCACGAGCTGACGTCCGGGCAGTAGCCGGACGACTGATTACTGACCTCGTCGACTGCCCACGGGCCGGACTCCTCGCGGAAGCTGATCTCACCAGCGCCCAGGACCGCTTCACCACCGGCGCACACCACCTGCTCGCCGCGACGCGGCGCGAGCCGCAGCACACTGACGGTATCGGCAACAAAGGTGAAGGGCTCGGACAACTCCTCCCCCGCCCGAGCCAAGACCCACTCGTCGAAGTCTGGCGGCGAACGAATCCGGTGCCCCGCACTGTCCGGTCGGACGAGACCCCTCAAGGCGACCGGTCTGACATAGCGATAGATCTGCCCGCGCATGCCCGTGCTCGCCAACCTGGCCCTGTGCTGGGGCGATGCTCTGGGGATTAAGGGGCCCTGCCATAGATCTTGTGATGCCGTTCTCCGGGAAAGGTCGGGAACCGCTTCTGCGACGATGTCCGTGTGTTCGACTTCGGGGAGAACAAGTTGACATCAATCAGCTGGTAACGGCAGCACGTGCGGGCTGATCGGCCGACGCGGGCACGGAGCTGCCCCGGCGGTCTGGTTCGTCGCGGTAATCGGGAAGTGCTGCACGAGTTCGTTGACGGCGACGGGCTATCTGACGGCACTTCGTTCGGCCGCCTTTGCCCCGCGACGGAAGTTGGCCTTCCGCGAGTAGCAGCCAGTTTTGCGCCCTCAGGGGGAGCAGCGCGCTGAAGGCAGCGCCGCATACGCGTCCCACCCACCCATCCGCGGCGGGACGTTCGTCAAGTCGAGGCGCCCGCTGGGCAGGCGTCGCGCGTCCGCCCCACATCCGAGATTCACCACCACCCGTTGCGGGAGCGCCAGATCGGCGTGTTCCGACGGGTCACCCGTCGATGTATCAATACACCAGCGATATAGAGCGGTTTGAAGGTCCACCAGGCCAGCCATAGCTCGCCGAGAAGCAGGTATCCGAACAACATGAACGTACCTGCGATGCAGCCCGGTCCCCCAGCGGTGCTCGACCTGCGGCGGCGTGACCTGCCGCCGACATGACCGCTGATCGACAACGGACCGGGGAGTGGGAGACGCCAGTTCAGACGCACTGGGCCCTCCCGCTCACATGCAGGACGGCCAACGCAGCCAAGGCGACACGACAATGCATGAATCCCCCAGAAATGACTGTACCGACCGGATATACCCGACCGGCCGTCGCATCTTGCCATACGCGGACACGCAGAGTGCCTGGGATCAACCTGAACCGTTCCGGGTTCAGTGGAGGCTCGATTCTTTGAGAGGATCGAGTCATGGCACGTCCTTCCCCTTATCCCGCTGAGCTTCGGCGTCGTGCGGTGCGCATGGTCGCCGAGGTACGGCCGGACTACGAGACCGAGTGGGCCGCGATGAAGGCCGTCGCGGGCAAGCTCGGCATCGGCGCGGCCGAGACGGTGCGGCAGTGGGTCCGCCGGGACCAGATCGACTCCGGGACCCGGCCCGGGACGACGACGGAGGAATCCGCCCAGGTCAAAGCCCTGAAGAAAGAAGTCGCAGAGCTCAGGCGGGCGAACGAGATCCTCAAGGCGGCCTCGGCTTTCTTCGCGGCCGAGCTCGACCGGCCACATCTTCGCTCGTGACGTTCATCGACGAGCACCGCGACCGCTTCGGCGGCGTCGAGCCGATCTGCACCGTGCTCACCGAGCACGGCCTCAGCATCGCGCCCTCCACCTACTACGCCGCCAAGGTCCGCCCGCCCTCGGCGCGTGCAGTGCGCGACGCGGAACTGAAAGTCCTGGTCCAGGAGGTGTTCGAGGCCAACTACCGTGTCTACGGAGCCCGCAAGATCTGGCACCACCTTCGCCGGCAGGGCCACCAGGTCGCCCGCTGCACGGTCGAGCGGCTGATGCGCGAACTCGGCATCACCGGAGCCGTCCGCGGGAAGAGGATCGTCACCACTGTCCAGGACCGGGCGGCCGAGCGGGCCCCGGACCTGGTCGACCGCGACTTCGTCGCCAAGGCTCCGAACCGGACCTGGGTCGCGGACTTCACCCATGTCGCGGCCTGGGCCGGCACGGTCTATGTCGCTTTCGTCGTCGACACTTTCTCCCGCCGCATCGTCGGCTGGTCCGCGGCTACCACCAAACACACCGAACTCGTCCTGGCCGCGGTGGAAATGGGCCTGTGGCAGCGCGACCGGGAAGGCAGCCGCCACCAGCACGGCCAACTGGTACACCACAGCGACGCCGGGTCGCAATACACCTCTTTCGCCCTCGCTGAACACCTTCAGCGGGAGGGCATCGCCGCCTCCATCGGATCCGTCGGCGACGCATACGACAACGCCCTGATGGAATCCACGATCGGCCTGTTCAAGACCGAACTGATCAAGCCCCGCCGGCCATGGCGAACCCTGGCCGACGTCGAACTGGCCACCGCCGAATGGGTCGACTGGTACAACCACCACCGCCTGCACGGTGAAATAGGCCACATCCCGCCCGCAGAATACGAAGCCAACTACCACCAGACCGACAAGAAACACCAGGTCACAGTCAAGATCTAGAGTCTCCACCGGACCCGGAACGGTTCAACCGCCGACGTCCTGCCCTGGCTTCGTCGCTGTGCCCGAGACCGACCTGCGGAGTCACTTCACCAGGCCGCAGAAGAGGCGCGGTTCCTGGACAAGCCGCTGCCCCTGCACCACGCCGACGCGACCTGCACGATCGATACACGGCCCATACGTCGCTGCGGGCCGGCTACCTCCACTCCGGCGCCTGAACCCGACTCCGCCTCGTACGTACCAGCGCGTCTCGCCCAGACTGTCCCGCCACACCTGAATCGGCCTTGCGAGGGGGCGCTGGTCTCAGTTCTGGTCTCAGTCGCACCGCATTGTGGCGACATTGCCGCAGCGCACGGTTGGCAGGGGCTCCGGTTACGTCAGATGTTCACCGCCTCGGGAGGCACCGAAGCACACCGAGGATTCGAACGGTGCGTGAGTCTCTCTCGAACCGCAGTGGTTGGTTTGGCATGTGGTGTGCGACCGCTACCGGTTGACACCCATCTCCATGCCGCCCACGATACGAGCACAGCCCACACCTGTTCGCGCTGGAGTTGATGCTGCGCGCGGTGGTGTTACTTCGCGCCCCCCAGCGGTGAACATCCGTTGTCCGTCCTCATGGTCACAACCAGCAAGTCCCTCTGCGTCGACCAGTTCGCCGGGAACCGGACAAGGTGAATGAGCCCTCCGTACCGTCGAGGACTCTGCGGCGTGGCCAGTCCCCACCCGCGCTCCGGGTTGGCCTTTGGGCCGCGCCCGGTGCAGGCTGCCTCCGGATCAAGTGGCCGACGTGGCACGGCTGAGCAGTGCGTCCAGTTGCGCCCCCCTCGTGGCGCTCTCGGGTGTGGGTGGATGGTGCCGGTGCTCAGGGCCTCGGCAGGGGCAGGTTGATCGCGTGGTCATCGACGAACACACGGCTCCTCGCCTGGCCGTTGCAGTTCCCCAAGAGTGTCCAGGCCCGTTCGTGAGGGCTTGGCGCCGTTCATTCGGCGGTCAGTTGAAGCGGGAGCTCGGCACTGGGCCCATGGCGCGCCCGTCCTCCGGCTCCCCGACGACCTTGGCCGCCGCGTCGCGCAGGTCGTCGAAGCCCTCCGCCTCCGCGGCCCGCCCGGTCACCAGGGCGATCTCGCCGAGCGGTGCGCTCTCGGCGCAGGCTCGCAGCTTGCGCAGCGCACCGGGTACGTCCCCGGCGTCGAGCTGCGCCCATGCCTCGGCCAACTCGGCGGTGCCGAAGAGGGGTCCGGCGGGCCCGGCGGAGGATGAACGGCGCTGACGTCATGAGAACATGCGGCCGAGCGTCGCAGAATCGTACGGCATCGGGCAATCGAATACCCCGCTCCTGACGCCACCTCGGTCGACGGAATGCCCCGGCGCCGAGGCGGTCGTCTCCCCTGACGCGCCAGGGGAGACGTGAGCCCCGACCGATGCGCGGTCGGGGCATCGTCGTCGCGTGGTTACCGTTGCCGGGCCGCGCGTGCACGCGGCGATCGGATGGGCCCGGTGGGCGAGCGGAGTACGGCAGCAGCTGTTCAGAGACCTCGGAAGCTGTACATGGGCCCGTAGCTCTTCCATGAATGGAGGTCCCCCACGGGCATGATGAGGGCAGCGGTGCCGCCGCAGTCGGCGCTGCGGAAATACGCTATCGACTTGTCCGACAGGTTCAGGTCGGCGAGCACGCCGAACGGGGTGGTGACGCACTCGCTGTCGACGTCCTGATAAATGGCTGCCCGCCCGTTGGTGAACTGCTCCGATTCGAAGACGCAGAGGGTGCCGGACGTGGTGCATCTGCTGTCCCCGGTGCTGACGACGATCGGGCCGGACGTCGCCGTGGCCGATCCTGGCGCGACGCCGAGAAGCAACGCAGCGGACATGGTCGCCACACCGATGGCGGAGCGCTTGAAGCCGAGCTTGCGCATGCCTTTTCTCCTGTCCCGAAGTGGGCCTTTCGTTTGTGGGCGCTGCCAATCCTCACCTCCCTCCCCAGAAATGTTCAATGGTTCAACTAAGTCTGGCTGGTTTACATTCGCCACTCTCAGCCAGTGCCGACGGGCACGAGCCGCTGGTCGGTCCGGACGGAGTTAGTCGGAGTGTTCCGCCACAGGTCAGGAGGCCAGCCCGAGCCGAACCCGCAGACGAACAGTTGGAAAGCGTGTTGGGGGCAACTCCTCACAAGTTCGGATCTCGTGTCCTCCGCCAGTGCTCTCACCGGGCACGACATACCAAGTTCCCACCGTCCGCGGTGGGGTTCCTACCCGTTGTCCGCCATGGTTCGCGTGATCCGTACCCGCTTCGACTGTCGCGGTCAGGGGCGACACCCAGCTCGTCGGCCGGAGCGGCTCGCCGCCGTCGCTGCTGAGCCGGCTCGGGGGCATGAATTCGCTGGAGGCCGGAGGTACCGGCCGGTACTGTCAGCGCCCT
Source organism: Streptomyces sp. NBC_00223 (assembly GCF_036199905.1). NCBI lineage: Bacteria > Bacillati > Actinomycetota > Actinomycetes > Kitasatosporales > Streptomycetaceae > Streptomyces > Streptomyces sp. NBC_00223. The sequence goes on from NZ_CP108109.1 coordinate 3,750,916, forward strand.
GTGGAGACAGCCGGAGGGGACAGTGATGGCGGGCACGACGACTTTGTGGCGGCCCACCGGACCCGAGGAGCTGGCGCTGGTCGAGACGTCAGGCTGGACTCGGTGGCCGCAACGGCTGCCGGAGCAGCCGATCTTCTATCCGGTGCTCAATGAGGACTACGCGATACGAATCGCCCGCGACTGGAACGTGCCCGCCTCCGGCGTCGGCTACGTGACCCGCTTCAACGTCGACACTGGGTTCCTCGCGCGCTACCCGATCCAGCAGGCCGGTGGCCGCACCATCCTCGAACTTTGGGTGCCGGCGGAGGAAGTGGAGGAATTCAACCGCCACATCGTCGGCCTCATCGAGGTCGTCCACGAATTCCGGGCCACGCCGTGACCGGCGACCGACCCGCCGCAGTTCTCCTCACCTCGCGGCAGGGGACCAGCACGACCGCCCTCCTCGCCGACGCCGTGGTCCGTCGGGGCATGGACGTACGGCGTCCGGTGCGCGACCCGCAACCGGCCGGGTCCCGGCGACCGGCCAGTACGGCTGGTACGGCTGCCGGACTCGACCAGCGGATCGCCACCGTCGGCCGGTACGCCGTCCACGGCGGACTCGACACCGCACCGCTGCGCCGCGACGGCCACGAGCGCGAGGTCCGCGCCTTCACCGAACGACTGCTGGCCGCCCCGGGCAAGGATCTGCCGGGCGCGGTCGTAGTCGGCGTCGGGCTCCTCCACAACCCCGACACCAGCCGCCAAGGCTGGGCCGCTGTCGTGGCCAACACGCCCTGGTTCGCCAGCAGTTACTTACTAGGCACTGCCGGTCGGGCCTCGGATCCAGACGGTTCCACCAACCTCGTACCCGCGCTCTCGCCCTCCGTGCGCGCCTCCAGCGAGGAACGGAATGGCTGTTGGAGCTGAGCCCGTTCGTCGTCCGGGATGTTCATCGACCCGGCCAGCACAGCGGCGAGCGCGGCCACATGCGTGTCGTCGACGTCGGAGTCGAACAGCCACCGGATGTTGTCCTCGGCCGTGATGAGGTCGATCGCCGCGCGCCCGTTGCCGTCCCGTGCGGCCGGTGCCCGGACGTATCGCACCCGGTCGATCGGGATGTCCTGATTGATCTCGCCCTGCCCGAGGAACGCGTTCGACTTGGCCGTGATGATGCGGCGATCCGTGACGGCGACCAGATTCCTTGCCGCCCCCTTGTCCATCGTCGGCGCCACCTTCTCCTTTGCTCCGTCGAAGATCGCACCAATCCGAGCGGGGGCATCGAGACCGAGAACACGCAAGGTCTCACCGTCCTCCAGGAACCAGCGCAGCATGCGCAGATACCGGCCCGGATCCAGTGACTTGGGCACGCAGACAACACCGGGAACTACGGGCAGCGGGACCGGCGGGTGGAGGGCGTCGGCAAGAGGCTGGATCGCCTCCAGGAGCTGGGCGCTGGTGAGGCGAGCCTTCTTCGCGTCTTTCCACTTCCCCAGGAGCGGCACTGTTGCGTGTCCAGAAAGCTCCGCGATGATCCGTAGCTCCCGCGTCAGCGAGCCGACGAGGCTTGTCGTCTCGGCCAGGGCGGAGTTGAGCTCTTCACCGGTCTCGCGCTCGATGATCTCGACGAGCCGGGCCTCGTCGGCCTCTTCGCGTCCGACGGCTCTCGCCCGCCCAGCGTGGAGCGTCTGGTACCCCGCCCATGCCTTGAGCGAGGACAGGAGGGCATAGGCGTCGAAGATGATCGCCCTGGCGTTCGTCTCGAGATACTGACGCCGACCGGGTGTGTCGAGCCAGCCGAGCTGCCGGACGTGCTCGCCGACTTTCAACCGGTACGTCTCGCGCTGCGTACGCAGGCCGTCCTCTTTGGCCGCGATTTTCTCCCACTCGGTCGTCGTGACCGACCCGAGCTCCTGGACGCGGCTGACCGCGCGATCGATAGTGTCAACGAGCGCCGTCAGCTCGGCCCACTGACCGAGGCGCATCGTCGTGAGGACCTCGCTCGTCAGCGCGATGTTGGTCCTGACAAGGCCCGCAACTTGGCTCAGCATCATCTGGAGCGCGACCATGGCCAAAGCCGGCCCGATCGCGACCGCGAACTCCGCCGCGCTCACCGCGGTTACGGGAGTCCAACGGACCGCATGGACTATCCGGCCGTTGACGAAGACCGCTCCGAGATTCGCGCCGTCCTTGACGGCGAGCGTTCCGCCGGCGCTCAGCAGTGCCCGCGCCGTGTCGCCGATCTTGTAGACGCCCTCCACGCTGGCGAACGCGGTCGCGAGATTGCCGCCCACGGTCGCCGTGTTGCCGATCGAGGCGAGGGCCGCCGAGATCCGCGTACGGTCGTCGGCCGACAGGAGCCCCACGTCGACCGGATCAAGCTTGAGCTCCGCAACGAGCTCCGCAGGGACCTCCCCGAAGGCGACGGCAACCCCCGGCCGCACCTCCACCAGCACCGTCGATGCCCCCGCCGAGTCGCCACCCGAGTGGGGTGCCGGATCGTCCGCAGCGGCTGAGTCGATGGCATCACTCCGACCGTTCCCCTCCGGCCCGGCGGCCTCCATCGAGTCCGAAAGGTCCTGCATGCGATCTCCTCCCCCAGAGGGCGTACAACGGCCTGACGTCGCCGCCGTCAATTCCCGAACAGTACGGCAGGCCGCCCTGCGGCGAGTGACGTTTCCCAGTGAAGATCACTTCCAGATTCCGTCGAGGACGAGGGCGGCGCGGGCGATGTCGCCGATACGGCTGACGGAGATCATTCGCTGAGAACACGTCAGTGGCCCTCCTCCATGCGAACACGCTCCAAGCACCAGACGGGGCAACAGGCAGGCGACCGTGGGGATGGCCCGAGGGTTGCAGTTCGGGCTGCATTCGCGGCCGTTCAAGGGGGTCCATCTGAGCGATCCACTACCAATGCGTCGCAGGTCAGGACACTAATGCTCGCTCACGTGCCGCCTCAAGACCCGTTGGAGAGCGTGAGGGGTGCAACCCCTCGCGAGTTCGGATCTCGTATCCTCCGCGCCCCGACCGCCAGGGCAGACGATGCCCCGGCCGGGGCACTGTGTGCGTTCTGCAACCGGGTTCCGTCCTGGGGGTGTCTGGGAGTGCGGTGCCACAATGGCCCGGCGCGGAGCCGACCGCGGGGGTGGGTGGCTGTGGGTCGGCCGACGGATTGGCATGTGCTGGATCTGGACCGGGACCCCGTGCCGGGTGATCCGTACGAGGTGAATGAACTCGCCCGCAGGCTGGGGGACTTCGCCGACGACGTCGCCTCCGCGCTGCGCTCGGTCCGCGGGCTGGGCGGTGACACCGCCGTCCAGGAGTGGGCGGGGCTGTCGGGGGAGGAGTACCGCAGCCAGTTCGGTGACCTGCCCGGCGAACTCGACAAACTCGAACGCTCCTACCGCCTCGCCTCCGGCGCCCTCGACGACTACTGGCCCCAGCTCCAGACCGCACAGGCCGACGCCGACCGCGCCCTGGCCCACGGACGCACCGCCCGAGCCGACCTCGACGCCGCCAAGGAACTCGCCGCCCAGGCAGCCGGCCTGCGCGACACCGCCGCCACCACCGCCGAACACGCCCTGCACGAGGCGTCCCACGCCGGCATCCGCAACAAACACTGGTGGGAAAAGGCCGTCGACTTCGTCGCCGACCACTGGGACCAGATCATCGCCGCCTGCAAAATCATCGTCGCCGTCCTCGGCATCGTCGTGATGATCATCGGCGGACCCCTCGCCTGGCTCGTCCTCGCCGCCGCGATCCTCGTCCTCGCCGACACCATCACCAAATACCTCAAAGGCCAAGCCAGCCTCTGGGACGTCCTCTTCGCCGCCCTCGACTGCATCCCCATGTTCAAAGGCCTCACCACCGCAGGCGGCCTCCTCAAAATGGCCCGCGAACTCCCCACCCTCCTCAAATCCGGCAAAACCCTGGAGAACATCGCCAACAGCATCCACAAGGGCGCGGGAGGACTCAGGAACGCCGCGCAGGACATGAAGGACCTCTACAAGGGTCTGCGGTCGGGCGCTGAGGACGAGGCCAAGGCGGGCAGGTCGATGGAGGGCCGCTGCAAGGGCAGTGACCCCATCGACATGGTCACCGGCGAGATGCTGATGTCGCACACGGACGTCCGGCTGCCAGGTCTGCTCCCTCTGGTGATCGAGCGCCATCACGTGTCCAGTTTCCGCTCGGGGCACTCGTTCGGTCCGGCATGGATGTCGACCTTCGACGAGCGACTCGAACTCGACAGCGACGGTGTCGTCTGCGCGAGCGCGGACGGCATGCTCCAGGTCTGTCCGGTACCCGAATCCGGCTGTCCGGTGCTGCCGAGCCACGGCCCGCGACACCCCCTGACCTGGGACGGCACCCCCGGCGGCACGGCGTGATCAGCGACCCCCTGACCGGAATCACCCGCCACTACGGGCCACCGTGCCCGGACTCCGCCGATACCGCCGATGCCGCCGGGGCAACAGCCGTCGTGCTCCCGTTGTGCGCTGTCACCGACCGCAACGGCCACCGTCTCGAATTCCGGCGAACCCCGGAGGGCGCACCCGTCGCTGTCCGCCACTTCGGTGGCTACCACCTGGCTGTCGACACCGAAGACGGTCGGGTCACAGCCTTGCGTCTTCTGGAAACGCCGACGACGCGGCCGATCCCCATCGCAGCACCGTCGTGCGCACGTACTCCTACGACGGCCACCGCCGTGACCTCACCGCGGTAGCCGACTCAGCCGGCCGCCCTTTATCGGCTGACATACGACGGGCGCGGACGCATCACGTCCTGGACCGCCCGGAACGACCGCTGGTCCCGCTACGAGTACGACGGCGCCACCGACCGCGTGGCGCGCGGCATCGGACAGGACGGCGCGATGTCCGCGCGGTTCGCGTACGACGACGTGCGAGGCGTGACCACGATGACCGACGGCCTCGGTCACAGCACCGAGTACCACCACGACGAGCGGCTCCATCTCCTCCGTGTCGTCGACCCGTTGGGCTTTGACGTGCGTACCGTGCACGACGCGTACGGGCGACTGCTGTCCCGTACTGACGAGTTGGGCAACACCTACCGCTTCACTCTCGGCGCGCACGGCCGGCCCAGTGCGCGTGGACCGGCCAGACGGCACCGGCGTCCGGGTCGCGTACGGCGACGACCTCCTGCCGGTCGCCGTCACGGAAGCCGACGGGGCACGCTGGGAGTACGCGCACGACGATCAGGGCAACCTGCTGACCACTACCGATCCGCTGGGCGCGGTGAGTTCGTACGCCTACGACGAGCGCGGGCACCGCGTCGCGCGGACCGACGCTCTGGGCAGCACCTTCCGGTTCGACACGAACGACGCGGGGCTTCCGGTGCGGGTGGTCGATCCGCGCGGCAGCGTCGCCACTGTGCGCAGGGACGCGTTCGGCCATGTCGTGCGGATCGACGATCCGGTCGGCGGGACCGTCCGCCAGGGCTGGAGTCCCGAGGGCCTGCTGCTGTGGTGGGAGCGGGCCGACGGCGGCCGGGAGTCCTGGTCGTACGACGCGGAGGGCAACCTCACCGAGCACCGCGACACGGGTGGGTCCACCACCACGTTCGAGTACGGCGCGTTCGACCTGCCCCGTACCAGGACCGACCCGGACGGCACCCGGTACCGGTTCACCCACGACACCGAGCTACGGCTCACCGCGGTGACCAATCCGCACGGCGACGAGTGGAGTTACCTCTACGACGCCGCCGGCCGCCTGACCGGCGAGACCGACTTCAACGGCCGCACGGTCACCAGCGCGTACGACCCGCTGGGCCGACGGGTGACACGGACCACGCCCAGCGGCGCCACCTCACACTGGTCGTACGACTCGGCGGGCCTGCCCACCTCGCTCGTCACCACGGGCGGTGAGCTGACCTTCACGCACGACGCGGCAGGCCGTGAAACCGCCCGCGGCCTGGGCGGCGCCGCCCGGCTGACGCAGGTCTGGGACGCCGGCCATCGCCTCGTCGAACAGGTCATCCGGTCGGAATCAGCGGGCGGTTCTACGCGATCGTCACGGACCTGGCCGGCACTCCGAGTGAACTCGTCGGCGAGGACGGCACCATCGCCTGGCGGGCCGCCACGAGTCCGTGGGGAAGGCCGCTGGCCGGCGAGGGCGGAGACCTGTGCCCGCTGGCCTTCCCTGGCCAGTACCGCGACCCCGAGACGGGCCTGCACTACAACCTGGCCCGCTACTACGACCCGGACACCGCGAGCTTCCTCTCCCCCGACCCGCTCGGCCTGGTCCCGGCGCCCAATCACCACGCGTACGTCGACAATCCCTTCCGCTGGAGCGACCCGCTCGGCCTGGAGGGCGACAGCACCGAGCCGATGCGCGTCTTCGAAGACTCGACGTACAACAAACACGGCTCGCCGAGCAGTTCATCGGCCAAGGGCGAGATCGGCCGCGCGCCCGCCGACGGCCAAACCGCGTTGGACCGGTCTGTCGCCTTGAATCCGGACAACCCGAACAGCTTCCGGCGACTCGGTGTGGACCACGTGAACAACGAGATCGTGGTCCTGGACAGGCACGAGAAGATCCTGGACAAGGACGGCAATATCATCAAGGAGATCTACCACGGCCATGTGCAGGCCTCGTATCCGTCGAGCAGCATCACGGAAGGCGATCTGACCAAGCTGAAGAGGGCCGGCATGATCAACAACACCAGGAAGCAGCGCGTGCTCCCGCCCAAGTGCGACGGGTGACGGGTGACAGGTGACCGGTGACGGGTGACGGGTGACGGGCGAAGGGCGAGGGGTGGCTATGGCGTCCGAGTACGACTGGGAGAGCGGCCAGGGCGTCCCGCACATCGACAACCCCGCCGAGGTGGACGCCGCGTTCGAGCGCGGTGAGCGTCATCTCGGCTCGGCGGTGATCGGGTTGGCTTTCGCCTGCCCGCTGGCCGAGGCGGCGCCCCGGATTGTCCGGGCGATGCGGTTGTCGGACCCCGATCAGCGGGGGTTCGCTTTCACCGCGGCGGGTGTCGCCGCCCGGCTCAATGGCGAGTTGACGCCTGAGTTGTACGCCGCGCTGCGCGCCGAGGGCGCCGGCGGCTTCGCCGAGGACGCCATCGGGGACACGCTGACATTCGTGCCGTTCGGGAAGCTGCCGCCATGGTTCAAGTGGCGGAAGGTGGTGACGACTGTGCGGAACAAGCTGGAGGGCTGGTGGCTGCGGTCCGAGGACGCGGTCGGGGATGCCTGGCGGGCCCTGCGCGGCCGCCGCTCCTGAGTGGGCGGGCCTTCTCCGCGGCCGGTGTCCTTCCGGCCCGGGCGGGTCGGGACAACCCGCCCGGGCCGGTCGGTCCGGAGAGCGGTTTACGGTGACGGTCGCGGGCCGGTGGGCTCCCTGGGGGCAGCCGGACTGTCCGGGTCGAGCAGGTGCCGGTCTCCGCCGGCGGCCGGGATCCCCCTCGCTCTCATGCCAGGGCGAACTTCTGGGCGCCGGAGCCGTTGCAGTCCCAGATCTGCAGCCGCGTGCCATTCGCCGTGGCGCCCGACGGAGAGTCGACGCACCGGCCCGTGGTCGGGTTGGACATCGAGCCATCGGCGTTGGCGACCCAGTTCTGGTAACCCCCGCCGTTGCATGTGGCCAACTGGAGTTTGGTGCCTGCCGCGTTGACGCCGCCGGCGATGTCCAGGCACTTGCCCAGCGTGCGCAGGGTCTGGCCGCTCCAGGTCCACTTCTGGTCGAGCGAGGTCGCCTGCTGGCAGTCCCACAGCTGGACCGCGGTGCCGTCACCGCCGGTGTCGTCACCCGCCACGTCCACGCACTTGCCACCCGGACCGTAGATCGGGGTGCCGATGGCGAAGTTCTGGGCGCCGGAGCCGTTGCAGTCCCAGATCTGCAACCGCGTGCCGTTCGCGGTGGCGCCCGACGGCGAGTCGACGCACCGGCCGCTGATCGGGTTCCGCAGCGAGCCGTCGGTCTGCCGCACCCATGCCTGGTAGCCGCCGCTGTTGCACGTGGCGAGTTGCAGCTTCGTACCCGCGGCGCTGTTGCCGCCGGCGATGTCCAGGCACTTGCCGAGGGTCTGGAGGGTCTGGCCGCTCCAGGTCCAGTGCTGGTCCTTGGCGGCCGACTGGCAGTCCCACAGCTGGACCGCGGTGCCGTCGCCGCCGGTGTCGTCACCCGCCACGTCCACGCACTTGCCGCCCGGACCGGTGATCGTCTGGCCGGTCACCGAACCACCACCGCCGCCGCCCCCGGAGCCGGGCCCCTTGTTGTACACGGCCACCGAGTCGATGACCAGCTTGCCGCCGGAGACCGTGGCCGCGTTGGGGCCACCGCCGAAGGCGTCCGGGAAGCCGCCGCCGATCGCCAGGTCGTAGATGATGAAGAACGGGTGATCGATCGCGTCGGACCAGGTTGTCGCGTCCACCTGGTTGGCGCTGACGGTGAAGAAGTTGTTCCCGTCGAGGTAGAACCGGATCTGCTCCGGCGACACCGAGCGGTCGATCTCCGCCGCGTAGTCGTGGAAGCCGGTCTGGCAGCCCGAACAGGCGCGCTCACCCGAGCCGATGCCGGTCGACTCGTTGCACGGGCCGCCCGGGTTCACGCCGCAGTGGATGGTGCTGAAGTCGGAGCTGCGGCCGTTGATGTCCTCCATGATGTCGACCTCGCCGGACTTCGGCCAGGTCACACCGTCACGCAGGGGTGCGCCGAGCATCCAGAACGCGGGCCAGTAGCCGGCGCCGTTGGCGGTGGTGACGTTGGGCTGCTGGAGGACGGACTCGATGCGTACGACTCCGCCCGCCGGGGCGCCGAAGGTCGCCGCCTGGGTCTCCACGCGCCCGGACGTCCATCCGCCCCGGGGGTCGGAACCGGAGTGCTGGGCCTGGAGCACCAGGTGGCCCTGGCCGTCGTAGTAGACGTTCGACGTGCTGCTGGTCATGGTCTCGATCTCACCGGTGCCGAAATTGCTGCCCGGCCCGGTGTCGTACTTCCACAGGCTCTGGTCGATGCCGGTGCCGGAAGCGCCGTTGAAGTCGTCGCTCCAGGTGAGCGTGAAGCCCGACGGCGTCGGGGGCACTGCCGCCTCGGCGTTCAGCGTCACGACGACGGTGGCCGCCACCGTGACCACGAGGACGGGAAGCAGGACGAGCGCTCTCTTCCACCCGCCGCGCCGCGGCCCTGCAAAATTCAAGCGCATATGTCTGACCTCCGGGGAAAAGGCATGATTTCGCGTGTCCGCTACGCTCCCATCCGGCGGGCTGCCCCAGCATGACGCCGACGGACGTCAGCCCGTGCCGCGGGACAGACACCTTGAGGATGTCATGTACACAGCTTGTCGATCGGTTCGAGGTTCGACAAGACGGCAGACGCGTCCCCCCTCTCTGAGCACCACCGATCCCGGAACACCGAGCAGGTCTCCCACGGAGGTACGAGGAGGTCGTCCGCTCTCAGTCGTGGTCCCGTTCGCGCGTGTCCGGGACCGTCCGCCGTTCACCCGAGGGGGGCTGCGCCTGCTCTCACCGTCACACCAACTGCGGCCGCAGGTCGGACCAGCCGTCCAGACACGCGGCCGGCAGAGGGTCCCGAAGACGGGTGCGGTGTTGCTCTGCGGCCCGGATGAGGTTGCCGGCCCGGCGTGAACGGAGCAGTTCGGGGCGGGAGTACGAATGGAGGTCGGCACGGCGGGCGAGATCCGCGGGAGTGCCGGGGATCGTAGCCAGACAGTCCCGGACCAGGCTGTCGGCGTCCGGAACCACGGTCTGACCGGACAGCGGGGCGTAGCGGTCGTGGAGGGCCGCGACGAACCACGCACGGGACTCCGCCGTGGCCATGGCGGTGAACAACCCCTGTCGCTCGCCCTGGTCGAGGAGCCAGAGCTTGAGTTCGATCCAGGCGCCCTGCTCATCACCCCGCTGGGAGATGCGGAAGTCGATGACCTCCAAGTGATAGAGCCACCAGTTGGCCCGCCCCTCGTCAGGCCGCGGACCTCGACGGGCAAGCCAGTCCGCGCGCGTCTCTGCGGAGAGTCCTCGAAGGTGGTCGAGGCGGTCCAGCGCTGGGCGTCGGCCGACGGGACCCATGGCCCTCCGGACGGCTTGTCCGTGGGTGCACGGTGCGCCGATCCGGTAGACGGGCAGATCCTCGGGCTCGGAGGACAGAGCGCTCTCCCGGAGACCGACGAGGACACTGGAACCGCTCTCCGGCTGCCACATCTCGCGAAACCCCGGGTCAGCGCCCGGCAATTCCCTGAGCGGCCAGTGCTCGGTATCCAGCAGAGCCCTGACGTCTCCCAGTCGGGGTGGCGTGGCGGGGAATATGCCGTACGCCGCCCGGATCGCGGGGTTGACCACTTCCGTGCCGGCCGTTTCCAAGCGATGGACCTGCACGGCGAAGTGCAGTCCCCGCCACGACCTGCCGGCCGACGCAAGCTCCCAGGTGAACTCGACCAGCCCGAAATCGCGGATCATCGCCCTACCCGTCCGGTGCTCACCGAAATCCGCGCCCAACACGGCCTCCACCTGCTCCGGCGTGCTGTGAGCATCAAGCCCCAGGACGGTACCGGAGCGGAGTACATCGGTGTAGAACTCGAGATCGCCCACCCGCCGCATTCCCCTCACGCGCCGGTCCGAGCCGCCGTCTGCCCGTCGCCCACCCGAGGCTCTGCACGCGACGCACCGATGCGCGAGGCGAGTACGCCGGACACCGGGTAGAGGTGTTCGACCGGCAACAGCCGGGAAGCCTGCTCCACCAGCCCCTTACGGGCCAGTTCGTGGACTGCGTGGGCGAGTTCGGTGACATCGTCGATCCCCAGGATCCACTCGTCCAGGTAGCGGTGGACGGCCTCACCGCGCAGGCCGACCTGCAGCGAACGCCCCGGCATCGGGCGCAGGTCGAGGTCCCGTTCAGGGTCCCATTGGATACGCACAGGGCTGCGACGCATCTCGCGTTTCCACTGGTCGCGCGAAGTGTGCACACGGCCGTCGTAGCCCGACAACGCGCTGTGGGCCAAAGCCCACGCGAACCCGTCACGGCGGATCCGGATGGCCAGCACCCGCTCCTGCCCCACGGCAGAACCCCAGGAACTGCGGTACATCATCCACAAGAACGACGGCTTGATCCATGTCATCCGGTCACGGTCGTATCCATCGGGAAAGCGCCCCTGAGCCGCTGCCGGGTCAGCGATCTCCGGGGAGTACGCCTGGTAGACCGTGATCGTCTCGGCGGAATGGAGGGCGCGTATCTCGCGCGGCACGACAGACACGGATACATGCTCGCAACCGTCACCGCCGCAGGCCACCGGGTTTTCACCGCCGGGCAAACGCCCGGCGGTGATCAATGGGCGGCGCTCTCTGCGCCGAGGTCGGAACCGGCGCATCGGATCATGGCGAGGCCGGGCACGTCTCGTGGTGGCGACGTACAGGTCGGGGCTGATCGTGCCCGGCGGGAGCAGCGAGGTGGAGTCGGGGGCCCGCGGCCGCGATTCGCTCAGGGTTCGGCGGTGGCGGACGGCCTTTCGGCGCACGCGGCTCGACAACCTGGTCACGACGGCCGGTGGAAGCGGCATGGAAGCCACGGCAGCCCGGCCGCACGACGGGCAGCAGGGTCCGGACGATTCCATGGGACAGCGTGTGCCGGATGATGGGGACTGACGGCGGGACGGCGAATGTGAGGGCGGCGCAGTGACGGACAGCGAATCCATCCGGGCGGAGTCCGGTCCTCGGTCGGCCGGTGGGGGGTCGGAGAGCGTCGTGGCTGTCGCCCGGCCCGAGGGCGAGGCCGAGTCGGCAGCCATGCCGGGCGCCGAGGCCACGGGCGAGTCGGCAGCCGTGCCGGGCGCCGAGGCCGCGGGCGAGTCGGCAGCCGTGCCGGGCGCCGAGGCCGCGGGCGAGTCGGCAGCCGTGCCGGGCGCCGAGGCCGCGGGCGGGGGCGCGAGTCCTCGGCGGTCGCTGCGTCGGCGACTGGGCGGGACCGTGGTCCTCCTCGTCCTCGCGATGCTGTTCTTCCTGCCCTGGTGGACGCTGTTCGCCTCCGGCGCCGACTGGCCGTTCCCGGTCTTCCTGGCCGGCACGGTCGTCTTCGCCTCCTGGCTGGTCTCCTTCCCGTTCCTGATGGCCGCGGGCCACGGGCACCGGCGGGTCGACCGGGCGGCTCGCGTCGCGGACAGCACCCTCGGCGTGGTCTGGGTGCTGTTCACCTGGTCGGCGCTGGGCGGCCTGGCGCATCTCGTGCTGATCGGGCTCGACGTCGGCGGCGCCGACCGGGCCAGGATCATCGCCGTGGCCGTCGCCGTGGTCTCGGCGGTGCTGCTGGCCTGGGGACATTACGAGGCCATGCGCGTGCCCCGGGTGAAGCGGCTGGACGTCCACGTCCCGCGGCTCGGCGGCGGTCTGGACGGCACCCGTGTCGTCGTGCTGGCCGACACCCATTTCGGGCCGATCGACCGGGCCGCCTGGTCGGCGCGGGTCACCGAGGCGGTCAACGCGCTCGACGCGGACGTCGTGGTCCACGCCGGCGACATCGCCGACGGCACCCCCGCCCAGCGCCGGGAGCAGTCCGCGCCTCTCGGGACGATCCGGTCACGGCTGGCGAAGGTCTACGTCACGGGGAACCACGAGTACTTCGGTGAGGCCCAGGGTTGGCTGGACCGTATGGCGGAACTGGGCTGGGAACCGCTGCACAACCGCCATGTCGTGGTGGAGCACGGCGGGGACTTCCTCGTCCTCGCGGGCGTGGACGATGTGACCGCGGAGTCCTCCGGCCTGGCCGGGCACCGCGCGAACCTGCTCGGCGCGCTGGCGGGGGCGGACCCGGACCGGCCGGTCCTGCTGGTCGCCCACCAGCCCAAGTACGTCCGACAGGCCGCTGCCGCCGGCATCGACCTCCAGGTCTCCGGGCACACCCACGGCGGCCAGATCTGGCCGTTCAATTTCCTCGTCCGGATCGACCAGCCGGTGGTGCACGGCCTGAGCAGGCACGGCGAGCGGACACAGCTCTACACCAGCCGGGGCGCCGGCTTCTGGGGGCCGCCCTTCCGGGTCTTCGCGCCGAGCGAGATCACGCTGCTCACCCTGCGGTCGGGCGGCGAGGCGGCCACGGCAGAGCGCACCGGAGGCAGGACCGCGGACGGCACGGACCTCACGGCGGGCACGGGCGTCGACGACAGCTGACCGGGCCGACACCCCTCGCGGCGAGCGCCCCCGGCATCACTAAGGGCCGGGCCGGCGGCGAAAGTCGCGGCTGCCGGGCGTCGCAAGGACGCTGACCGCGGGTCGGGGTGGTGAGCGACGCACCGGGACGCACCGGGCGAGGCGGGCGAGGCGGTCGACGGGTACGAAGCCGGGCGCGTCGCAGCGATGAGTCCGCCGGCGCCCACAGGTCTACCTCCCGACCGGTACAACCGACTCATCGGGAGCAAGGCATGGGCCTCATCCACATCGAACTGTTCGCCACCCTCGACCTCGTCGGGCAGGCGCCCGGCGGCCCCGACGAGGACCCGGTGGGGTTCCCGTTCGGGGGCTGGCAGGCACCCCTGCTGGACGAGGTCTCCGGGGCGCAGGTCGCTGCCGCGTACGAGGGAACGGACGCCCTCCTGCTCGGCCGGCGGACGTACGACATCTTCGCCGCCTACTGGCCGCACCAGGAGGGCGGCGAGGACAACGAGATCGCCACGCTCTTCAACAGCGTCCCCAAGTACGTGGCCTCCCGAGGCAGGCCCGACCTCTCGTGGGCCGGGTCCACGCAGATCGGCCCGGATCTGGCCGGCGCGGTGCGCGAGATCCGCGACCGGCACGAGCACGTGAAGGTCGTCGGGAGCCTGAACCTGGTGCAGACCCTCCTGCGCGAGAAGCTCTTCGACCGTCTCGACCTCTGGGTGCACCCGATCGTGCTCGGCGTCGGGAAGAAGGTCTTCGACGGCGGCGCGGTGCCCACGAACCTCACACTCCTCCAACCGCCGGCGGCCGGTGGGCGGGGCACCGTGTACCTGCGCTACGGGCTCGCCGACGGCACGCCCGGGACGGGCGACATGAGCGCACCCGATCGCGGGGCCGGGCACGACGGCTGAAGCAGCCCCGCGACGGGCGGGTCCGTGTCGGCGGCGTCGTCGACGTCCTCGGCGCTCCGGGGATCCGGGGATCCGTAAACCATGGTCGGTCTGGCCCCGGGTCGGGGGCCAGACCGTAGGACGTTCCCGGGTCAGCGGCTCAGCAAGCGCCGAGGTCCTGCCAGACACCCCATTCGCCGGTGGTTCCGGGCTCCTCGCCCTGCGTCCACCACTTCGCGTTCCACTTGTGGCCCTTCCACGAGACCGTGTTGCCACCGGTGTAGATCTGCGAGGAACTCCAGGAGGCGGTGGTGCAGGTCGTGCCTCCGGTGGTCCCACCGGTCGTGCCGCCGCCCGTGGTGGTCCCACCGGTCGTGGTGCCCCCGGTCGTGGTCCCGCCCGTGGTCGTCCCCCCGGTCGTCGTCCCGCCCGAGCCACCCGCGTACTTCATGAACGTGTCGGTGAACGCCAGGCTGCTCTGGCTGATCTGGCTGCACGTGGACAGCGAGTTGGCGCTGCCGCCGCACGGCTGGTCCCGGTTGATCGACCAGAACGCCAGCCGTCCGACGCCGTGCTGCGCGGCGAAGCTCTCCACGGTCTGGGCGTCCGCCAGGGTGAACGTGGAACCGTCGTCGTTCTTGCCGATCATCGGGGTGATCCCGAGGTTGGCGTAGGCGTAGCCGGAGTCGACGGACTGCATCTGGGACAGCGTGGCCTGGGCCGCGGAGACCGACCCCTGGCCCATCTGGGTACCGGTGCCCGCGTAGAAGTCCATGGTCATGATGTTGACCACGTCGATCTTGATGCCGATGTTCTTGGCGGCCTTGAGGATGTTCACGCCGTCGTTGGTCAGCCCGCTCGTCAGGACCGGCAGGGTCACCGAGAACTTGAGGTTGGGGTTGGACGCCTTGAGGTTCTTCATCGACTGCATCTGCCGTGCCGCGGCGGCGGTGTCCGCGATCGCGGCGCCTTCGATGTCGAAGTCCAGCTGGGTGACCCCGTAGGCGTTGATGAGGGCCTGGTACCCGGCGTCGATCGAGCTCTGGGTGGAGCAGGTCCAGGCCAGCGGCAGACCGCTCGCGCCGCCGGACGAGATGATGACGGAGGCGCCCTCGGACTTCGCTTTGGCGATCAGCGGATCGGTGAAGGAGTCGGCGCCGATGGGAAGGGTGTCGCCCCAGATCTGTTTGCAGCCCGAACCGAGCACGAAGGCCGCGGTGTAGGACTTGAGCCCATGTCCGGTGATGGCTGCGTCGAGCAGACCTTCCTGACTGTTCGACATGTCGACGTAGGGGGCCACGGCGTAGACGCCGGTCGCCGCGGCGTTGCCGGCGGGGGCCAGGGCGAAGACCGCACCGGCGGTCGCGAGCGTGAGCGCGGAGGCGGAAGCCGCCCATTTCGCAAGGTGCATGGAAGTCCCTCGGGCGTGAAGTGGTGGGGGGAGCGTGCGTCTCGGGCCTGAGTTGGTATGTACCAAACAGCGCGCGAGCACACCGCGTCAAGAGGACTAGACCAACTTCCCTGATTCCCGGGACCCCATCGCCACCGAGGAGGACCGGCCCGACCTCGCACAGAGCTTCGCGGCCCTTGTCGGCACGCGGCTTCTCAGGACATCGGCGTCGCGGACCGCGCCGGGACCGGGCCCCGGAGGTCGCGGGACGTCGCGGGACGTCGCCAGCGCTCGCCGAAGGTCGCCGAAGGTCGCCGAAGGTCGCCGAAGGTCGCCGAAGGTCGCCGAAGGTCGCCGAAGGCGAGATGCGTCCCCGGCCCGTCACCTGCCCGCGCTCAGGCCCCACGTCTGAAGGGCGAAGGGCCGGCCCTTCTCCTCTCCTTCGATCAGCGGCACATCGAGCAGGCTGAAACCCGCCTTGGTGGCCACGGCCACACTGGCGGCGTTTTCGGCCTCCAGTTCCAGGATCACCTGCTCCGCGCCCAGTTGCTCGAAGGCGTACGCGGCCATCACCCGTACCGCGCGCACGGCCAGCCCCTGGCCGCGGTGAGCCGGGCCGACCGCGTAGCCGAGCTCTGTGCCCTCGGGGGAACGCCGCAGCATGACCTCGCCCAGCGGCGCGCGGCCGTCAACGGTGATGGCGAGAAGGATGGCCGTGCCCTCCGCCCGCAACTGCCGGTCCCGGTCCAGTCGCGCGCGGGCGGCCGCCTCGTCGAAGGGGGAGACGATCGGTGTCCAGTACGCGATGTCGGGGTGGTCGAACAGCTCCGGCATCGCGGCCAGGTCCGCTTCCGTCCAGTCGCGCAGGACGAGACCTTCCCCCGTGAGCCCGATCCGATCGGGAAAGGGCGACGTGGTGCTGCTCATGGTGTGGGACCTCCCTGGCCTGTTCGGAACGACGCAGGATAACCGGGGCCGGCCGTCGGTTCGCCGGAATCCGCGGACACCACGTGACGTCACGGGGCCCGGCGGACTACGCGGCGGCGCCGAGCAGGGACAGCAGCCGATCCACCGTGGCCCGTGACTCGCGGTGCAGACCGGGCAGGTCCAAGCCCTCGTCCGCCAGGATCACCAGCAGCGCGTGGTCGCCGACGGCCAGTACGACGACGTAGCCGCCGTTGCAGCGGGTGACGACGTCGCGCAGCCCGCCGAGGCCGACCTCCGCTGCGGTACGGCGGCCGAGCCCAAGGCTCGCGGCGGCGAGCGCGGCCACCGACTCGGGCTGCACGGCCACGGTGTCGGCGGCCACGAGCAGCCCGTCGGAGGTGGAGATCACCGTCTCGTTGACGCCCACGACGCGTTCGCGCAAGGACTTGAGCGAGGCTACGAGCGCTTCGTACGGGGCGGAACTGGTCATGGTGCGGTCTCCTCGGGGCGGCCGGTCTCTGTCCCACGCACGGCGACAGGTGGTTCTGCGACAGGTGTTGCGGTGGTAGGTGATCCGACAACAGGTGATTCGACGTCAGGTGGCTCCGCCGCCCCGGCGACGGCACGGCCGGGAACCCCGGGCGGCTCCTCCGCGCCGCCCATGGCGGCGGTCGGGGCCAGGAGGGCGGCACGGATCAGGCGTAGGCCGCCGACCGTGTTCCGCTGGTCGGCCGAGGTCCCGGAGGGGCCGTCCGCGGGTCGGCCCGGCGGCAGGTTGCCGCCCGGACGTCGCCGGGGCAGCGCCGCGGCGACGGTCTGGGGCATGGTCGGCGGGTCGGCGGCACGCGCCGTCAGCAGGGGGCGCGACGAGGGCAGGCCGGTGTCCCCCACGACGAACCGGCGGGCGGTCAGCCGGGCGAGGTCGAGCATCACCGGGTACACCCCGCGCCCCACCGCGAAGGCGAGGTCACGCGGGGTACGGCGCCCGTTGGCGCTGAGCAGCAGCGTACGGCTGCGGTTGTCGAGCACGTCCAGATCGGCACGGGCCGCGGGCCGGACCGGGGTACGGGCGAACTCACCGACGGAGGGGCACTGTTCGCGCAGCGTCCGCAGGCGCAGTGCGGTCTCCTCCGTGAGTCGGGCCGGCTCCTGGCCTGGCCGGGCGGCCAGTTCGGGAACGCGACCGGGATCGGTTCGCCAACCCGACGCCGGTTGCAAGGACATCGCGAAAGCACCGTCGAAGACCGCGGCGGTGCAGACGACGAACAGTTCCGCGGCCGTGATGAGTCCTCGACCGGTCAGTACCGATGCCAGTGGTTCGCTTTCGGTGACCGCCGCGAGCGCGGCCTCCCAGTCCTGCTCGTCGATCCGTTGGGACCTCAACAGCAGGGAGCGGGCGGAGGGGGCGGCCGGCGACTCGACCGCGACGACCAGTCCGTCGTGGAGGAAGAGCGTGCCGCCCGGGCCGCCTTCCACCTCGACCGCACCGGTGAAACGGTCCTGCCGCAACCGGGAGAGCAACGAGGGTACGTTCCGGGGCTCCCGGCGGTGCTCGGGAACAGCCGTCATGCGAGCAAGTCCTTGCAAGCCGCCGCGACCTGACGTGAGGCCAGCGCCAGATTTGCCTCCGACCGGTCGAGCAGGGCCGACATCAGCACCGGGTCGCCCTGCCACGGTACGACGTGCACGATGTGGTAGGTCCGGCTTCCGGTCACCACCACGTTCTCCAACTCGCCCTCGGCGCCCGCCTCGTGCAGCCGGTCTTGGATGAGGTTCAGCAGATGGCAAACCTCGAATCCGGTTCCGGCCGCGGCGCAGTCGCCGGTTTCGGCGTAGGTGAACCCGGTCACCGCGTCGACCAGAGCCACACCGGACGCACCGGCAACAGAAAGGACTTCGCCGAGCATCGACTCCAGCGCGTCCACGGGGCACCCCTTCACTTTCGATCACCTGGCAGAGTACTTTAACGCCGAACTCTTTCATCTGTGAGCGCGTATGGTGATTCTCCGCTCACACCGGCCCCGCGCCCATATGGTCAGGGCCACGGTGGACCTGCCTTGAACCAAAGGAATTCCCATGAACATTGAGTCGGCGCTCAAAGAAGCGATGACCGTCGAAGGCGCGATCGGAGTGGCGCTCGTCGACTACGAGAGCGGCATGGCGCTCGGCACCCTCGGCGGCGGGAGGGGGCTGGACCTGGAGGTGGCCGCGGCCGGCAACACCGAGGTGGTGCGTGCGAAGGTCCGTGCGCTGTCGATGCTCACGATCGACGACACGATCGAGGACATCCTCATCACCCTGGGAACGCAGTATCACCTGATCCGGCTGCTCAGCGGCACTCGCGGGTCGCTCTTCCTCTACTTCGCCCTCGATCGCGACCGGGCCAACCTGGCGCTCGCCCGTCACGTGCTCAGGAAGGTCGAGGGGGAAGTACAGATCTGATCCCGGCGGACGGAACACGGCAGGGCGAACGCCGGACTGACGGGCGGACAGACGGTCGCCGCGCCGCCCGGCCGACGCCCCGGGCGGCTGAAGCCGATCGACCGAAAATGAATATGCGGCGGGACGCCGCCTCCCCGGTAATCCACCGTCCGCCGAAATCACCAATTTCCTCTGTGCATCTCACAGAAAACATGTATCCCGTCCGCCACGCGGCCACCGCGGGACCGGCGTGACTTCTCTTCCGCACGCAGCGTGAGAAGCACGTCGCCCTGCGCGACTCTTGCCTTTCGCATAAGTTTTGCGCCCGCGCCTCTGCGCATATCAGGCGTCACGCCGATCACTCACGCGCCGCGAATACGCGGTTACGGTGAATACCGCGGTCACCGCCACAACGCGTTGAGTGGCCTGGGTGACCGGACCAAGGGTCGGTCAGCGCCCGGCACAGCGCGGCCATGACGACGCCGGGCCCCGGCACCCGCTCCATGGACTACGCACTGTTCGGGTCGGCCAGGAAGAGGCAACCTGGTGAGCACCGGGACTGCTCCTCGCACGCGCGTAGTTTCGCGTAACGTGGGGGCACTGGTGGCCGGTGGGCGGGAGAGCGGCATGGCGAACGAGACAGTGGTGTACGACGGACGGCTGCGGGACCTGGAGGCGCAGGCGTTCCGCACCGGCCGCACCCTCGCCGAGCACAGCGAGCAGCTGGCGACCATACGCGAACAGCAGCGCACCGCGTTCGGGAACATCGACGCCCTCGGCGACGCCATCGGCGCGACGGGGGACCGCACGATCGCCCAGCGACTCGACACGATCGAAGAGCGGCTCGGCAGCATCGACGAGCGATTCGACGCGATCGACCGGCAGCTGGGCACGATCGGGGACGTCCTGTCCGCCCTCGCCCGCGCGCAGGGCATCGACCCGAAGCCCGCCGACTGACCCCGTAACGGCACGCTGCCAGGCCCAGGGACACCGTCGGCCCGCTCCCGAGGCTGTCCGCCCGTGGGGCGCCTGTCAGGTCCTTTCGACGGGCCTGTGGACACCTGTCGTTCCATCGGCGAACCGCACCGCCGAGCAGCAGTTCGTACGCCCGCCGACCGCTACTAGCAGGCGTCGTCGTCGCGGTCGCCGCTCCGCGCGAAGCGGGGGAAGCGGGCGAGGAGGGGCGGGGAGTCCCATCCCGTACGGTCGCCGGTCAGCCATCCGTCCACCGACGGAGTCGGCGGGCGCACCCGGCCGAGTACGTACAGCGCGACGCCGAGCACCGCGCCCGCGAGGGAGATCCCGAAGCAGATCCACAGAGCCGTCCTCGTACCCGAGTCGGCGTTTCTCCCGACGGAGGCGGCGACGTACAGCAGGACCGGGGCGATCATGAACGCCGCCACCGCCCGCATGAGTTCGACGATCGCGAACACGCGCTGCACACTGCTGGACCGCAGCGAGAAGCCCGCGATGAACAGGGCCGGAACGACGGAGGCGCCGACGCCGATGCCGACCAGCCCCGAGCCCACGGCGGTGAGCGCGGACGTGGGCGGGGCGGCGCCGTTCATGATCACGACGCCGACGCTCAGGAGGAGCAGGCCGACGAGGACGAAGTAGTGCAGCAGGTGGGTGCGGAAGACCGTGCCGAAGACGACCGCGGCGACCACCGCGCCGCCGAACTCGGGGAGATAGAGCAGCCCCAGGTGCAGGGGCGTGACGCGGTGCGCGAGCGTGGCCTGGGTCAGTGAGATCGCCGACACCGACGCGGCCGCCGCGCAGATGGCGGCGATGATGCCGGCGACCGGAAGCGTGCTGAACAGGCTCCCCACGCACAGCAGCGGACGCTTGGTCGTGTACTCGTGGACGAAGAGGGTGACGATCAGCAGCAGCCCGCCGATCAGCGGCCCGCAGGTGGGGGCCGCGACGAAGGGGTGGGTGAGCAGCTCCGAGGCGCCGTAGAACGCGGACACGCACCCGACGATGGCCAGCCCGAGCGCGATGACGTCGATGGGGGCGTCCGGATTGAGCGGCGGGGTCTCCTGGAAGGTGAGGGCGGACAGTACGAGCGCCGCCACGGCGATTCCGGCGATGGTCCAGAACAGCGGCCGCCAGCCGTGGGCGTTGGCCTGGACGCCGCCGAGCACCGGACCGAGCGCGACGGCGCCGAAGATGCACACGTTCATGATCACGGCGGTCGTGCGCAGCCTGGTCGCCGGATATCCGATGATCAGCGGCGGTACGGCCGCGATCAGCAGCAGGCTGGTGCACAGGCCCTGTAGGACGTGGCCGACGATGAACATCGCGGAGTCGGTCGCCGCCGCGGTGAGCACCGAGCCGATCACGAGCAGGATGCCGTAGACGAGCAGCATCCGCCGTTGCGGTAGCCGTTGGGCGAACTGCACGGCCAGGACCGTTCCCACCGCGTAGCCGGCGTTGGCCATGCCCGTCGTGAGGCTGATCGCCTGCGGGCTCATGTGCAGATCCCCGGCGACGAGCGGCGTGATGGGCCCCAGAGCCGCCGAGAGGGCCAGGTAAGGCACCAGGGCGAACACGACCATCGCCGCCACCGCGGGATAACGTCCGGCCAGCGGGCCCTGTCGCATCGGTCGATTTCTCCTCGTTAGGTGGGAAAGGCGGCGTTCCGTCCCATCGTGGACCGTGACCGCCGCGCTCCCGTCAGGCGCAGCCGCTGAAGTCACCCGATCGACACTCGTCCCGGGTGAACCCCCACCCGCTCCTTGCCCCTGTCCGGAGGTCGGTCGAGGTCGGACGGCCGGACCCGGCGCCGACGCCGCCCCCGGGCAGGGCCGACGTCGGCGCCGGGAGGTTTATGCAACCAAAGGTTGCATGCAAGCTGAGCGCCGAGTACGTTGGGGTGCAACCAAAAGTTGCAGAAGGTGGAGAGCATGGAATTCGGAACGATCGAGCGGGAGATCCACATCGACGCCTCACCCGAGGTCGTCTTCGACGTGGTCAGCAGCCCCGCGCACCTGCGCGAGTGGTGGCCGGACGAGGTCGAGTTCCCGGCCGTGCCCGGCGGGGCGGGGCGGATCGGCTTCGGGGACGTCTCGCAGGGCCTCACCTGGGTGCAGTTCACGGTCGTCGACGCCGTACCGCCGCGGCTGTTCTCCTTCCGGTGGACCCACGAGGAGGGGGAGTCCGCCGCACCAGGCAACTCCAACCTGGTCGTCTTCGCGCTCGAACCCGCCGGGAACGGGACGCTCCTGCGCATGACCGAGAGCGGCTTCCGCGAGCGCGGCTGGGACGAGGCGAAGGTCGCCGCCGAGTACGGCGATCACACCACCGGTTGGGACTTCTACCTGGCGCGGCTGGAGACGTACGCCGCGAAGGTCGGAGCGGACGTACGACGGTGACAGTCGACGACGACCTCTGGTCGGCGGTCGGCGACCCGACGCGGCGCCGGATGCTCGACCTGCTGCTGAGCGAAGGCAGCGGTACGGCGACCAGCCTCAGCGAGCATCTGCCGGTGACCCGTCAGGCGGTGGCCAAGCACCTCACCGTCCTCGACCGGGTCGGCCTGGTACGTGCCACCACCGTCGGCCGCGAGCGGCAGTTCCGCGTCGATCAGGCCCAACTCGCCCGCGCGACAGCCCAGCTCGCCGACGTCGGCGCCGCCTGGGACTCCCGCCTCCGGCGCATCAAGCGCATCGCCGAGACGATCCAGCGCGGCAAGGACGCGAACGACGAGCCCGGGAAGGACGCACCGAGCCGCACGACGTGAAGATCAGCGACTGACACTGATCCGTAGGCCACAGGGGACGGTGGGAAGGCCACGTGGGCCCGTGCCCGGAGGGTGATCCGGCGGACCGCGGCCGGGCTCTCGTCGACGGCCTCGGCGATCTCGTCGTACGCCAGAACGAACACCGCGCGCACAGGCCCGGGGTGCTCAGTGCCGACGGCACAGGGGGTGAGCCGAACTCCGTTCCAGCGGCGGGGGGCCGTTTCGGGGGGCCGTTTCGGCGGGCCGACGGTTCCGCTGAGCGGGTCGGGACGGGACGGGGGTCAGGGGTGGGAGGGGTCGGGGGCCGGCGTCGGGGGAGGGGCCTCCGTGGGGGTGGGGGAGGTGCCGGGGGCGGCCTCGATGCCGGCGACCAGGACGAACGCGCCGACCGACACCACCAGCAGGGTGCCCCACAGCGGGACCGTTCCGATGTTCATCAGGCGGGTGAAGACGCTGGGGCCCAGCACCGCGGCCAGGCTCCAGCAGATCTGGCTGAGCGCGAAGTACCGCCCCCGCAGGCCCGTCGGCGCCAGCGTGGCCACCAGATCGGTCAGGACGGGGGACGCGATGATCTCGGCGGCGGTGTAGCAGGCCACACCGGTGACCAGGCAGAGCACGATCCACCGGGTGCCGCTCGCGTGCGCCGCCCACAGCAGCGCGAAGGAGGCCCCGAACAGCACGGACGCCAGCCGCAGCAGACGGGTGCCGCGCAACGGGCGCAGCGCCTCGGTGACCGGTGTCTGGAGGGTCACGATCAGCGCGGTGTTTCCCGCGAGCAGCGCCCCCGCCACCCAGGTGGGCTGGCCGAGTGTCCTGGTGACGTAGAGCACCAGGATCAGCGGAAGTCCCAGCAGGCACAGTCCGAATATCACCGTGGTGGCGTTGAGTGCCGTGAATCGGCGGTCCGCCAGGACCTCGCGGTAGCCGGGACGCCGCGGCTCCCGGACGCCAAGGCTCCGCCGCTCACGGACCTGCGCGGGCACGACAGCGGACACGGGAGAAGCGGGTGCGGCGGCCGGCACATCAACGGATACGTCAACGGATACGTGGGCGGACACGTCGGCCGGCACCGCCCCGGGCGGCGACTCCCCCGGCCGCAGACGCGCGAGCACCGCGGCCGCCAGCAGAAAACTGCCCGCGTTGACCGCCACCACCGCCCGCCCGCCGACCGACCCCGCACCCGCCACGACCGACGTCGCCAGCAGCGCGCCCACTCCGGTGCCCAGGTTGCGCACCACCCGCAGCAAACTGAACCACCGCACCCGGTCCTCCGGTTCCGCGACCAGCGCGACCATCACCCCGTTCGCCGTCCAGAACAGATTCTGGCCCGCGTTGACGAGGAACCCGTAGGCCACGATCTGCCCCGCGCAGCCCGCCCCGAGGTAGCCGATGAAGCCGGCCGCCTGGGCGACGTTCGCCAGCACCACCGAACTCCGGGCGCCGAAGCGGTCGACCAGCGGACCGAACAGCGCGGAGCACGGCAGCGCGAGGGCCGCGGCCCCGGACAGCGCGAGTCCGATCGTGGGCAGCGGCACCCTGGTGGTGTCGAGGAAGTACAGCAGCGCGTACGGCAGGAAGAGCCCGGTCCCCAGGCTGTCCACCAGGGCAGCCGTCAGCAGCGGGCCGGCGCCCCGGGTACGGGGCAGCCCAAGACGTTCGCGCAGAGTCGATCGGCGGGTGGCCGGCCCGGTCAGGGCCACACCGCCTTCCTCCCCCTCGCTCCGGGCCGACCCGCCCAGAGTCACACCGGTGTCCTCTCCCCCGCACCGGGCCGAACCGCGCCGGTCCCACCCGCCGCGTTTCCATCCGATGCGGTCCCATCCGCTCCGGGACGGCCCGGATCGGACCGGCCCGCATCGGAGCGATCCGCGTCCGGCCGACCCGCGCCCGGCCGACCCGCCGCCGGCACCACCGGCGGCCGCTCCGACACCCTGGTGAGCACGGCCCGCACCGCGGCGGTGACGATCTCCAGCCCCTCGTCCAACTCGTCCTCGCCGACCGTGAGCGGGGGCAGCAGCTTGACGACGTCGTCGGCCGCCCCGGAGGTCTCCACGAGCAGCCCGCGCTCGAAGGCGGCGGCGCAGATCAGTTGCGCCGCGGTGGGACCGCCTCCCCCGGCCGCGCCGAAGCGCAGCCCCACGGCCATCCCCCGCCCCCGCACCTCGGCCCCCGCCTCGGGGAACTCCCGCGCGACCTCGCCGAGCACGGCCCGCAGCCGCTCCCCCTTGGCCCGTACCGACTTCTCCAGATCGCCGTCCGCCCAGTACGTCCGCAGGGCCTCGGCCCCGGTGACGAAGGACGGGCTGACGCCGCGGAACGTGCCGTTGTGCTGGCCCGGCCGCCACACGTCAAGGTCCGGCCGGATCAGGGTGAGCGCCATTGGCAGCCCGTATCCGCCGATCGACTTCGACAGGCAGACGATGTCGGGGGTGATGCCCGCGTCCTCGAAGCTGAAGAAGGCTCCGGTGCGCCCGCAGCCCATCTGCACGTCGTCCACCACCAGCAGTACGTCCAGCCGGCGGCACACCTCGGCCAGCGCGCGCAGCCACGCGCCGCTCGCCGCGTGGAGGCCGCCTTCGCCCTGCACGGTCTCGACGATGACGGCGGCCGGCAGGTCGTACCCGCTGCCCGGATCGGTCAGCAGCCGCTCCAGCAGCGCGGGGGCGTCGCCGCCGCCCGGATAGCCGTCGTACGGGAGCGTGGTGACATGGGTGAGCGGCACACCGGCGGCGGCTCGCTTGGACGCGTTGCCGCTCACCGCGAGCGCGCCGAGCGTCATGCCGTGGAAGGAGTTGGTGAAGCTGACGACCGAGTGCCGTCCGGTCACCAGTCGGGCCAACTTCAGCGCGGCCTCGACCGCGTTGGCGCCGCCGGGGCCGGGAAAGACGACCTTGTAGTCGAGATGACGTGGCGTCAGGACCACGTCGGCCAGCGCTTCGAGGAATTCGGACTTGGCCACGGTGAACATGTCGAGCGCGTGGACGACGCCGTCCCGGTTGAGGTAGTCGAACAACGCCGCCTTCAACACCGGGTTGTTGTGACCGTAGTTGAGCGCTCCGGCACCGGCGAAGAAGTCCAGGTACGGTGTCCCGTCCCGGGCGTACAGGCGACTGCCCGCGGCGCGGTCGAAGACCACCGGCCAGGACCGGCAGTAGCTGCGTACCTCTGATTCCAAGGCATCGGACATGGCCATCGGGAGGTCCGTTCATGGAGGTGGGTGGCTGCGGGCGTGGCGCCCGGGGTGGACAGGCGGAGTATGCCGCCCGGGGCGAACGGGAGGTGCGCCCAGGGCGGACGGGCGGGGTACGGCGGATACGGCGGCGCCCAGGGCGGGCGGGGTACGCGCCGATGGAGGGCGGGGTACGGCGCCGGTGGAGGGCGGGGTACGGGTCCCGGGGCGGCCGGGATGTGCCGTCCGCCCCGGAGCCCGGTCAGGTGTGGAGGAAGGTCAGCAGCTCGTCACGGGCCGGCCCGGCCCGGCCGAAGTCGCCGTGGATGGAGGTGGAGGTCATCCGGGCGCTGGTCTTGATGCCGCGCATCGTCATGCACAGGTGTTCGCCGTGGCCGACCACGGCGACGTCCTCGCTGCCGGTGATACGGATGATGTCGGCGGCGATGTCGGCGACCAGCCGCTCCTGGAGTTGCAGCCGGTGGGCGTGCTGGTGGGCGATACGGGCGAACTTCGAGAGCCCGAGCAGCCGTTCGGTGGAGCGGTAGGCGACGCTGATCGAGCAGTTGAACGGCAGCAGGTGGTGCTCGCAGATGGACCAGACCTCGATGCCCGAGACGAGCACCAGCTGACCGGTCCTGGTCGTCTCGAACAGGGTGGACACGGTACCGGGGTTGTAGTCGGTGAACTCCCGCCACCAGCGGGCGAATCGCTCCGGCGTCTCCTGGAGTCCGTCGCGGCTCGGGTCCTCCCCGATCTCCTTCAACAGCCTGACGGCGAGGTCGACCAGCGGATCGGGGTCCCGTACGCGTTGGATGTCCAGCGTGGCGGTGACGGACTCGGTTTCCACATCTGTGCTCACTCAGACGCCTCTTTCCTGTCCCCAGATCAAGATGTGCAGTCGGGTGGTGAGATTCCAGCCGCGCTCGATCACCGCGGCCACAAGGTTCTGCACATGTGCGTTGACGTGTTCCGCGCTCTGGCCCTCCGGCATGATCCACACCGGGTCGATGGCGAAGCGCCGTACGAGGTCGCCGACTTCGTCCAGGTCGGCGAGGTCGCGGCAGACGAACTTGAAGGCGGTGCCGGGGGTGCCGACCAGACTCCGCAGCGCGTCCGGCCTGATCCGCCGGTCGGTGTGGACGCCCGAATGGGCCAGCTTCGGCGAGACGTTGAACCGGACGCCCGCCGCCACCAGTGCCTGGTGGGGGGCGTGAGTGCCGTTGGTCTCGATCTCGACTTCCATGCCGCGCTTGGTGAGCCGTTCGACCAGCGGGACCAGTCGGAACTGCTGGCCGAGCGGTTCGCCGCCGGAGATCACCACGAGGTCCACGCCGAGCCCGGACACCTCGTCGGCGACGGAGGCGATGGAACGCGGGTGCAGCTCCTTGCGGGGGTCGTAGGCGATCCCCGCGTCGCTCGTCCCCCGCCAGTCCCAGGTGTAGGGGGTGTCGCACCAGCGACAGGTCAGATTGCAGCCCCCCAGGCGCACAAAGGCGCACCGCCGGCCGAGTGAACGGCCTTCTCCCTGAACGGCCCTATGGTGGGGCCGAAGACTTCGTTGACGACGATCTGCGGATCCACTGGCACCACCTCCTCGATGTGGTCGCCGCGCGAGCGGGTGCGGTTCGGGCCCGGCTGCTGCCGAGCCCGTGAGGCCGGGTTCCCCTACGGGCCCGCGGGTCCGTAGGGCCGGGGCGCCCGTCGGCCCGGGGCAGGTAAAACCCGACCGGTGTCAGGCCCCGCGAGCACACGGCCCCGGGGTTGTCTCAGGGCCGGAACTCGGCCCAGGTTTTCGGCGTTTCGGAGATCCGGACGGCGGACAGCTCCGGGAACTGCTCCGACCACAGCTCGTACATCCACCTGGCCAGGTTCTCCGCGGTCGGATTGGCCTTGACGACGTCGTTGAGGTGCTGGTGGTCCACGGTGGTGTCGATCCACGCCTTGAACGGCGCCAGTTCGCCGTAGTCCCGGACGAATCCGGTCGGCGTCAACCGATCGACCTCGGCGGCCAGTTCCACTTCGACCAGGTAGTTGTGGCCGTGCAGGCGTCCGCACTGGTGTCCTTCGGCGAGGCCCTCCAGCCGGTGGCTGGCCGAGAAGGCGAACTGCTTGGTGATCCGCACTGTCATGCGCGATGTCCCTTCCGATTCACAACGTCCGCTCCAGGACGTCCTTCTCGCTGTTCCGGTACGCGGTGGGGTCCTCGACCTCGGCGGCCGTGAACGCCGTACGCCGCTCGACGCACGCCGCGCACACCCCGCAGTGGAGCTCCTCCCCGCGGAAACACGTCCAGGTCTCGCCCCACGGAACGCCCAACTCCGTTCCGCGCAGGATCACTTCGTGCTTGTGGAGGGTGATGAGCGGCGCGAGCAGATCCAGTCCCGGCAGGGCCTGGCCCCGGGTCGCGATCCGCTCCATGGCGAGGAATGCCTCCAGGAACGCCACTGAGGTGTCGGAGGGGCCCACGTCGTCCGCCATCACCCCGAAGGCCACCGCCTGCGCCTGCTCGACCACGGCGACCGAGTAGGCCACCGCCAGCAGGAGCGCGTTGCGGTTCGGCACGATGTTGGGGTTGGGCCCGGCAGGGGCGGAGTGCGCGTCCGGGACGGGCACCGAGGGGTCGGTGAGGGACGAACCGCGCAACAGGCGGCCCACGGAGGTCAGATCGACCTCGTCGTACGGGGAGCCGAGCCGTTCGGCGGTGGCGCGGGCGAAGTCGAGTTCCTTGCGGTGGCGCTGCCCGTAGTCGACGGCGAGGACATGCAACCGGTGTCCCTCGGCGGCCAGTTGGTGGGCCATCGTCACGGAGTCGATTCCGCCGGAGACAACGGCGACGATCTTGGTCATCGGACACTCCCCACCTGGGCGTCGTGGCCGGCGGCGTCCGCAGGTACCGGGCCGAGTGGCACGACGCCGAACTCCCGCGGCCCCTGGACCGGCGCCACGTCGAGTTCGTACAGCCGCGCCAACTCCTTCAGCCGACCGGGGACTTCGTCCTCGTCGTCGGCCGCGAAGAGCACCACACCGGTGTGCGACGTGGAGTAGAGGTCGGGGTCGACGACGTCGCCGACGCCGCGGGTCATGGTGACCCGGAGCACCCCCGGCACCGCCGCCAGCTTCTCGGCCGGGGTGATCGCCGTGATGCGCCCCGCCCTGGCCGGAAGCATGGAGTTGGCCACGATGTGTCCGGCGTGCCGGGGGCGCAGGGTCGGCGGCAGCCCCAGCGAGGTTTCGAGGAACGCCTGCCACAGATCGACCCCGTACTGGACGGCGAGCCCCTCGACCAGTCCGCCGCCCGGCGGCCGGCAGGCGATCTCGCCGACCAGCATCCCGGACGCGGTACGGAACATCTCCACATGCGCGACCCCCGAACGCAGACCGACCGCGCTCAGCACGTCGCGGAGCAGGGCGAGCGCCGTCTCCCGGTCGGGATGCGTGTCGGGCAGCGGGTAGGACCCCAGCAGCCCGCCGAGACTGCGCAGGACCGGGCCGTGGTAGCGGGAGACGGCGGCGAACAGCGGCTCGCCCTCGTGCACCACGGCGTCGCAGTGGTACTCCGCCTCCATCTCCACCAGGGACTCGACCAGCAGCGGTGTCCGTTGCCCGCGCAGACCGGCCGAGCGCCGTTCGGCGGCGAACTCCTCGAAGGCGCCCGGCGAGTGGAGCTCGACCACGTTGAACGCCCCGCCGCCGAAGGTGGGTTTGACCACCACCGGCCAGCCCAGCGCGGCCGCGGCGGCCGGGACATCGGCCAGCCGGTGCACCGGTCGGAAGGGGGTGACCGGCACTCCGGCGGCCGCCAACGTCCGCTTCATCACGTACTTGTTGGAGCAGATGTTGGCGGTCTCGTACCCGATGCCCTGCACGCCGTAGTGCGAGCGCAGCAGTCCCGAGGCGGCGATGCCGGCCTCCGTGGGGGTCAGGACGGCGTCGACCCGGCCCTCCGCGAAGATGCCGAGTGCCGCGTCGCGCACGGCCGTCAGGTCGTCGACGCTGCCGACGGTCGTCACCTGCGCGGCGGGCCCGTAGAAGTCGGCGAACTCGGGCTCGGTGACGACCGACACCCGGCCGATGAGTTCGCTCGCCAGCAGCGGGGCCGGCAGCGGCTTGTAGGAGCTGACCACCAGGATGTCGTACGGGCCTCGGCCGGTCATGAGATCCCCTTCCGGGCGACGAGCACGAACCAGTGCCGGGCCAGGTGGACGCCGCGTTCCGAGGTCGCGCGCTCGACGTAGGCGTCGAACCGTTCCTTGTCGGCGACCGGGTCGAAGTCCTCGAAGATCGGGACCTTCCGCAGGAATCCGCGCAGGTCGTCCGCCGAGTGGAAGTGCTCGTCGAACCGGAACGCGCGGTGCTCGACGCAGAACCCGGCCTCCTCCAGCCGCACTTGACCCTCCTGGGCCGGCGGGACCGTGTGCCAGCGGCCGTAGTTCTGCCCGCGTCCGAAGGTCTCCTTGAGGGCCCTTGCGTCCTGCTCGCCGATGCCCAGATGCACCACCGCGCCCCGCTCGCCGAGCACCCGGTGGAACTCGGCCGGGCACAGCGGTCCGCGCCGGGAGGAGACCACGTCCACCGAACCGTCGGGCAGCCGGGTGGCCGCGGCGTCGCCCACCTCGAAGACCACGTGGTCGAGCCCGGCCTCGCGCTGGTTGCGGCGGGCGGCCGCCAGCATCTCGGGCGACATGTCGATGCCGCGGACCTGCGCGAACCGGTCGGCCAGCGCCAGCAGATTGCGTCCGTCGGCGCATCCGACGTCCAGCAGGCGCCCTCCGCCGCCGAGTGCGGTCAGCACGGTGTCGAAGAACTCCTCGGGGTCGCCCTCGGGGTAATGCGTGTCGCGGGGAGGCCAGTCGGGGTAGCCGCCGAACTGTCCGGCCACCTTCGAGTAGAACGCGGGGTTGGTCACGGCGTCGGTCGCCTTTCTCGGGCCGGGTCGGGCTGTCGGCAAGGGAGCGGGCTGCGGGCGGACTGGGGGCGGCGGTTGTCGGGCGCGGTCGGCGCGACGGCGGTTCGTCGGCCGGTGTCCGCGGGACGCCGTCGCTCACGCCGGGGGCCGGCGCAGGGCGGCGGCCCTCACGGCAACGGCCCTTACGCCGGGGTCAGCGGGACCCCGAGCTTGCCGAGGATCGACTCGCCCGCCACCTCGGCCTCCAGTCCGCGACCGCCGCCGACCGGTACGTTCATCGGCTCGATCAGGGCCAGCGGGTCGGCCTCGAAGAAGAACACCAGGGAGACCTGTTCCTCGTCGGCGGCCTCGGGGCCGGGGGCCGGCACCCGGTGCCGCAGTGCCCGCCAACGGCCGTCCGTCCACAGCTCCATCAGGTCGCCGAGGATGACGATCAGGGTGTCGGAGTCCTGGTCGTAGGCCGGGGGGAACCAGCCGTTCGCCTCGTTCCACGCCTCCAGACCGCCCTTTCCGGGCTGGCGGTTGAGCAGGGTGAAGGTGCCCAGGTCGGTGTGCGGCGCGTTGCGCATGCGGCCGGTGCTGACCTGGCCCAGCCGGGACAGCGACGGGTACCAGCTGACGTTCTGCGTCCACGTCGCCTTCCGGGAAAGGGAGTTGAAGAAATCCCGGGGGAGCCGGAGCACATCGGCCATCAGTCCGTTGACCTGCGCGGCCACCCGCACCATGTGGGCGGTGTAGACATCGGCCGCGTCCCGGAGCCGCGGCAGTTCGTCGGGCCAGCGGTTGGCCGGGTAGAACAGGCCGTCGACGTGGGGGTCACCGGTGCGGTGTGTGGGGCCCACGTAGAAGGACTCGTGCAGGTCGGCGGCGCTGTCGTCGCCGGCGGCGTCGGGAATCCCGACGTTGCGGTGCACCTCGCGCCAGCCGTTGTCGTACTGCCCCTGGATCTCGTAGCGGAGCTTGGTCTCGCGGGGCAGCCGGAAGAACGACAGCCCCGCGTCGCGGAAGTCCTCGCCGCTCGCCCGCGGTACGTCATGGCCGGTCAGCAGGAACATGCCGGTCTGTCGCAGGGCCAGGTCCACGTCCGACGCGATCTCGTCGAGCCGGTCGGGTCCCGCGCTCTGCCATTCCTTCAGGTCGACGGTGGGGATCTGGGTGCTCATCTCTGGACGCTCCTTGAAGCGGCCCGGGCTTGTGGCGACCGGGGGTGTTCGGTACCTGTACGGCTGGGGTGTGCGGGCGGGAGAGGAGAGGGGACGCGGGCACGCGGAATCGGCGAGCGGTGGGGTACGGGCGTCGCGGCGGCGGACCATGTCCGTCCGGTCCGTCCTGTCCCGTCCCGGAAAGGCTGATCGGCCGGGAAATCGGGGGGACGTGCAACGGGCGGAGGGGTGCCGCCGCTGCCCGGGAATCGTCGGGCCCACGTACGGTCGGAGTGCGCATTCACCGGCCGTACGGAAAGGCGTTTCGGTGCGCTGGAATTCGGTCGGACGTCAGGCGGGGCCGGCGGCACGATGTCGCCGAAACGCCCCTCTTTTGCCTGCCGATTCACGGCCGATCGGCGGGCTTTCGAGAATTCCCGGCCAAATCCCTTCGGGACTCCCCGAAGAAATCGGCTCGGGCACACGATCACCCACCCGGCCAGTCTCAGCCGCTGCCCTGACCTCTGTCAACGGCGCATTCCGCGTGAGACGCGAGGCGCGCGGCCGGCCGCACGATCCCCCCGTTCGCGCTGTTTATCACCGGCGTACATAACGATCATTATCCGATGATCCAACCGTAAACTTTACATCTCCACGGAGAATTCCACCGGGCCTTTTTCAACCGGTGGAACGTTTCCGTCACTCCGTGATGTCGAGCAGGCGGGAAATACGGCCACGAGCGTATGAGCATACCGCCGCCGGGGGCGTATGCGGGAATTATTTCACGCTAAAGTCCGTACGCCGACACCGCGTTCACCTGAACGCTCGCTCAGCGCGCTTCCCGGGCGGGGGCACCGTAACGGAGTCCGTCGACGAGCAGGCCGACCATGCGTCGCGTATGACCGTTGCCGTCCTCCTGGGCGGGCAGGGTCAGATTGCCCGTGGCGCGCAGCAGGTCGTCGGGGTCGATGTCGGAGCGGATCCCGCCCGCCTGCGCCGCGGCGTCGAGGAGCGCGCCGAGCACGGGTATGAAGCGCTGCTGGAAGTAGCCGGGCAGGGTGTCGTACGCCGGGTCCCCCGAGTGGAGGGCCGCGCTGAGTCCGCGCTTCGTGGCGATGAAGACGGCGAAGCGCTGGAGCCACCGGGCGAGCGCTTCCACCGGCTCGTACCGCGCCGCGAGGGAGGGCGCGGCGTCGGCGCAGGCGTCGACCTCGTGCCGGAAGACCGCGGCGATGAGGTCGGAACGCAGCGGGAAGTGGCGGTAGAGGGTGCCGGCCCCGACGCCCGCCTTGGCGGTGATCTGGCGTACGGGTGCGTCGACGCCCTGGGTGGCGAAGATTTCCGCGGCCGCCGCGAGCAGGGCGTCGGTGTTGCGTCGCGCGTCGGCCCGTACGCGCTTGTGGGGCTGCCCCTCGGACGCGCCGGAGCCGGCTTCCCGGGTCGTGTCCTCGCTCACGGTGCTCCCTGTTGCTAAACGGAACGCTGTTCCGTATCGTCTGGACCGAACGCTGAACGCTGTTCCGTTTATGCAGCGTAGCGCGCCGCCTCAGGCGTGGGCCAACGCACAAGGAGATCCATGAAGTACCGCACACTGGGCCGGACCGGCATCAAGGTCAGCCCGTACTGCCTGGGCGCCATGATGTTCGGCGCCGCCGGAAACCCCGATCACGAAGACTCCGTCCGGATCATCCACAAGGCGCTGGACGCGGGCGTCAACTTCGTCGACACCGCCGACGCCTACTCGCGCGGCGAGTCCGAGGAGATCGTCGGAAAGGCGCTCAAGGGCCGCCGGGACGATGTCGTACTGGCCACCAAGGCGCACCTCCCGATGGGGGACGACCCCAACCAGCAGGGCAACTCGCGGCGCTGGCTGGTCCGCGCGCTTGAGGACTCCCTGCGCCGGCTGGGGACCGACCACGTCGACCTCTTCCAGGTCCACCGGCCCGCGCCGGACACCGACGTGGAGGAGACGCTCTCGGCGCTCACCGACCTCGTACGCGCGGGGAAGGTCCGGGCCATCGGCAGCTCCACGTTTCCCGCCTCGGACATCGTCGAGGCGCAGTGGGTCGCCGAGCGGCGCGGCCTGGAGCGGTTCCGCACCGAGCAGCCGCCGTACTCGATCCTCAACCGGGGGATCGAGCGCGAGGTACTGCCCGTCTGCGAGCGCTACGGCATCGGCGCCCTGGTCTGGAGCCCGCTCGCGCAGGGCCTGCTCACCGGCCGCTACCGCAAAGGCCTGACGACCGAGAGCCTGCGGGCGAGCTACGGCTTCAAGCACCTGAGCGACGAGCGCAGGCTCGACGCGGTCGAGCGGCTGATCCCGGTCGCCGAGGACGCCGGGATGTCACTGACGCACCTGGCCATGGCCTTCGCGATCGCCCACCCCGGGGTCACCTCCGCGATCATCGGCCCTCGCACGGGGGACCACCTCGACGACCTGCTCGCGGGGGCGTCGACCGAGCTGAGCGACGAGGTGCTGGACCGGATCGACGCGGTGGTGCCTCCCGGCACGGACATCGGAGCCCTGGACATGGCCTACGACCCGCCGGCCATCGAGCACCCCCACCTGCGCCGCCGCACCCCCGAATCCCGCCCCGCCTCCTGACCTACCCAGCCTCCCAACACCCCACCTCCCAAAGGCCCGCGGAAGGGTCAGGCCTGGGTGAGGAGGGGGTCGTAGGGGGTGGAGTGGTGGCGGGCCGACATGAAGGAGAGGAAGTCCCGCACGAAGGCGCCGCGGGTGTACCTCGGGTCCGCGCCGGCCACTGTGCGCCGGAAGCCGGTCCGGAACAGCGCCCGGTACTCGTCCGCGTCGATGAACCCGTTGCCGTCCTTGTCGGTGACGTCGAAAAGCACCTCGGCGACCCTGATCAGCGCGGGACCGGCGAGGGAGGGGACGGCGGCGGCGTACTCCTCCTTGCTGACGCGGCCGTCACCGTCGGCGTCGAGGGCCGCCTGGAGTTCGCGCCACCAGTCGGCGTACGCCTGGTAGAGCCTGGTCTCCTCCGGCTCGTCCAGGTCGAGGCGGGAGGACAACTCCCGTGCCATGGCGGCGAGATCGGGCCAGTCGAGATAGCCGTCCCCGGTCTGGTCCAGCACCGCCGTGAAGAACTCGTCGGCGCTCCGCCGCTGCCCGCCCTCCTCGGCGGGACCGCGTTGCGCGGGAAAGGGCGTGACCAGCCGGAACAGCGCGCCGGCCCGCTTCATCCGGCCGCGCAGCGCGGCGAGCGTCGCGGCCTGGGGGTCGTCGCTGTCCGGGGAGAGGTAGAGCAGGTTGGTGATGCTCTCGGTCTGGAGCCAGTTGTCGGGCAGGAAGCGGGCCAGACCGGCGGCCATGTAGGCGCTCTGCATCAGCGTCTGGGCGCCGGGGATCTCGGGGAGGCAGGCCCGCCGACGGAAGGGCTCGGGGAGGGACGCCACGGTGATCGTGCCGATGAGCGGGCCGGCGAGCGCGCGGCCGGCCGCCCACACGGTGGGCAGGCCGTCCAGCAGCGGCGGCGCCGGGAGGTGGTCGAAGAGCTTGTAGAGGATGATGCGCAGCGCCTCGGTGTTCTCCAGCTCCTCCTCGACCACACGGTCGTAGTACGGCCAGAACTCCTGCACGGTGGGCGGCAGATGACCGGCCCCGCCGTCCAACACCGCGAGGAAGGCGCGGAATTCGGCGTACAGCCGTTCCAGGGAGGTCTGGTCGAGCGGCTGTCCGCTCAGTCGGCACATGGTGACCGAGCTCTCGAACAGCGTCGCGACCACCCACGCGCGGACCTGGGGGTCCATCGCGTCGTACGGCCGGTGCCGCGCGTCGGTGCCGCTCAGCCGCGCGTGCATACGGTTGAGCCGCGCCGCCTCCCGCTGCCGCACGTGGTCGTCCTCGCCGAACATGCGTTGCAGGCTCAGCAGGGTGTTGCGCAGCCGTCGCCAAGGGTGCGCCACGAAGGTCGAGTTGTCGATCAGCGCCGCGCCGATCTGCGGGTGGGCGGCCTCGAGTACCGTCGCCCTGACCATCGCCAGGGCCCAGCGCGGATCGTTGAAGAACCGGTGGAACTGCGAGTCGGGGCCGAACAGGGACCCGGGCCGCGCTTCGGAAGCGGGTGCCTCGGCGGCCGGCCGTTCCTTCGCGGCCGGCTGTTCCTCCGCGCCCGGCCGTTCCTTCGCGGACGCACGGTCGGGGCCGTCGCCGCCCTCGTGACCGTCGGCTGCTGAACGCGTGCGCTTGGGGCGGCTGTTGCCGGTGTCCGTCACGGGTGTTGTTCTCCGATCGCGTACGGCGTCACGCCGCCGAAGCGGCGATCGCGTTGCTGGTAGCCGCGCAGGCACTCCAGGAAGTGCGGCGCGCGGAAGTCGGGCCAGAGCACCGGCGGGAAGACCCACTCGGCGTAAGCCACCTGCCAGAGCATGAAGTTGGAGATGCGCTGCTCGCCGGAGGTCCGGATGACGAGGTCCACATCGGGGGTGTCGGGAAAGGGCAGATGAGCGGCGAAGTGCCGCTCGTCGACGGCCTCGGCCGCCACCCCGCTGCGGATCAGGGACCTCGCCGCCTCGACGATGTCCCGGCGTCCGCCGTGGTCGAACGCCACGGTCAGGGTCATGCCCCGGTTCTCCTCGGTCAGCGTCATCAGGTCGGCGAAGTCCCGGGCCAGCGGCGCGGGAATCCTCGGGTCCGCCACACCGAGAAACCGGCAGCGGATGCCGCGCGCGTGCAGCAGCGGAGCGTGCTTGCGTACGACCCGGCGCACGAGCCGCATGAGGAAGTCGACCTCGTCGCTCGGGCGTCGCCAGTTCTCGGTGGAGAACGCGTACAGGCTCAACCAGCCCACCCCCGCCGTCCGCGCGGCCTCGATGACGTCGATCACCGTGGTCTCCGCCGCCCGGTGACCCGACGTCCGCGGCAGGGACCGCTGGGACGCCCACCGGCCGTTCCCGTCCATCACGCACGCGACGTGGCGCGGTACGGCCCCGCGTCGGTCCTCGCCGGCCGGACGTGCCGGGTACGTCGAGGCCGACGGCGAGGTGGGCGACGAAGCGGGAGCCCCACCGGCCCGCACAGCCGAGGCGCCTTCCGCCAACGCCCGCTCGGCCGAGGCCCGTTCACCCGTCACGCGTGCTCCCTCGGCCGTCACCGCACAGTCCCCGCTCCGCCCTCGCGCGTGGCGCCTCCTCACCGCGAGGCACCGCCGTGGGGAGCCCGGCCGCTGCCCTGCCGCGTCCGGGCTCCTCCGCGTGCGCCGCGCGTCCACCGCGAACCGGTCGAATCCGCGGGCGAGTGCCGTTCCCGCGAACGGCGGACCGGGTCGCGTCACGGACGGTTCGAGGCGCCCGCCGCCGCAGGCGCCACTTCGACACACACTCAGCAGAGTGCCGTTCCCCGGCCCCGGGTACGTGGCGATCCGCCCACATTCACCCGTAGTACGTCGGTACGATTTCAGTACGTTGGGGCCGGCCGTGTGGGGAGCCCGTGGACGTACGGCTCACCTCTACGAGGCTCTACGTGGGCTCTACGAGATCGCCGGGGCCCAGTTCTCGCCGTCGTAGAAGTAGGTGGGGGCGCCCTTCAGGCCCACCGTGCGGAAGGGCCGGCCGTTGTCGTCGACCTTGAGGGTGCCCTGACGGTCGCCGCAGCTCCAGACGAGTTCCAGGTACCAGCTGACGTCGTGGTCCGCGGTGTGGGCGTCCACGTCGAGGACCTGCGGGTCGGCGGCGGAGACCTGGAAGGGGAAGTCGGTGACGGTGGCCGGCCGGTCTTCCCCCGAGCCGGGCAGGGGACGCGCGCGGGGTACGGCCGGGTCGAGGTCGACGTCGAACGACGCGGGCTCGATCCCGCCGCCGCAACCGGACGCGGGCGTGTAGCCCCTCCCCTTGGGGGCCGGGCCGCTGCTGACGACCCGCACATACAGGGCGTGCAGCACCACCGGGCGGCCGGGTACGCCCTGCGCGGTCAGTTGCAACCGCAGATCCCCGGCCGGTACGCCGCCGAGCGCGGCCGCCCAGGCGTTCGTCTCCTGCAACGACGGTGGCGGCGGGACCTTCCCCGGTGGCCGCGTGAGCAGGAACCACTGGCCGCACTGGATGTCCCAGTTGTTCGACAGTACGGTCACCTGGACGGGTGGCCGCGTGTCCACGGGGGTCCGCGGCGGCGTGGTCCGAGGGGAAACGGACGCGGGCGCCGAAGCGGTAGCCGCAGCCGCAGCCGATGTCGACGCGGAAGCAGGGGGAGGCGCGGACGCGCTCGTCGGTGCCGTCGCCCCCGCGCCGGCCGTCACGCGCGGGCCGGGCGCGGAGGCTCGCGTGTCGTCGGCCTCGCGGCCGGTGTTGTGCAGCACCAGCGGAAGCACGGCGGCGATGACGGCGACGGCTCCCAGTACGACCTTGGTCCGGCGCGGGCGACGCGCGGGCCGTTCACCGTCGGCCTCGGGCGTCGGCGCGAGCGACACCGCCGGGATCTCTCCCTGCGGCGCCTCGGCCGCCGGGGCGCGCGTCTCCGGAACGCCCGTCGGCGGAACGTCCCCCTGCCGAACGTCCACTCGCGGAACGTCCTTCGCCGAGGCCGCTGTCTCCTGGGCCGACGTCTCAGGGGCCGCCGTCTCAGGAGCGCTCGCCCCCGGCGCGGCGGACCCTCCCGGACCCGCGCCGCCCGGAGTGTCCGTAGTCCCCGCACCATCCGCGCCGCCCGGCCCACCGTCCGCACCAACGTCAGCCGACGAACCCTCGCCACCGGAAGCGCGAGCGTCGACCGCCGCGCCCGGCGTACCCGCCCCGCCCGACCCCCTCGCCGCCCCGCGATGCGGCTCCCGCCGCCGAGCGGCGTCCGCCAGCAGCCAGAGCCGATGCAGCCCCACCAGCTCCTCCCGCGTCGCGCCGCACTGCCGCGCGAAGCGCTCCACCGGGGCGTAGTCGCCGGGCACCGCCGCGCCGTTGCAGTAACGGTGCAGCGTCGAGGTGCTGACGTGCAGCCGGGTGGCCAGCACGCCGTAGCTGCGCCCCGACCGTTCCTTGAGCCCGCGCAGTTCGCGCGCGAAATCCTCGATGTGCGTGGTCATTCCACCCTCCCCCTCGTTCCGGGCAGACATTCCAGGAGATGCCATCATCGCAGCTCAGAGTGGGTGGAATCGTTCCAGCGTCCCCTACTGTGGCAAGACTGTGGCATCCGGGACAGGACACGGCCCAGGGTGATGGCATCCCAACCGCTCACCGTGAAGGATGACCACCATGTCCGTGAAATCCGCTCTGTCCTCCACCGCCGTCCTCGTGCTCGGCGCCGTCGCCCTCACCGCGTGCCAGGCCGGGTCCACCACCCCGGTGAGCGAATCGGCGCCCTCGCGGCCGGCCTCCTCCTCGTCGGTCCCCGTGGCCCCCGCGGGCAGCGCGGCGCCGGTCTCCACGCCGTCCGCTCCGGCGTCGGCGGGCGGGAGCGGTACGGAGAGCGCCGCCTCGGGCAGCAGCGGACCGGCCGCCAAGAGCGGGGGCGGCGACAACGCCACCAGTGACAGCTACGCCTACAAGCACCCCTGCTCCAGCGGGCAGTTGTCCGTGCACGTGGTCACCCGGGCCGCGGCGCCCACCCAGCGGGTGATCGAAGTGCGCAACGTCGGCGCGTCCTCCTGCGGCCTGAGCTACTACCCGCGGATCTACCTGGCCGACTCGCACGCCGCGGACTTCAGCCACGCCGTGCGGCCGCTGGTCCCGAGTGGCCTCGGGGGTGCCCCCGCGTACCCGGTGTACGCCGGGCGGACCGCCTACGCGGTGGTCAACCTCGACCCCAGCGGCGCGACCACCGGTACCGTCAAGGGAATCGACGAGCTGGACGTCCTCGCCGACGGGGACCACATGCCCAACGCCGACACGCTCAACTTCCCGCTCGGCTCCGGCGCCCATGTCCTCAAGCCGAAGCTGGGCCTCTACCGCGCCACGGTCGCGGACGCGGTCGCCTCCATGGACTCGGCGGACACCCAGACCTGACCCGGCCCGTACGGTGTCCGCCCCGCCCGCGCGGGATGCGCGGGCGGGGCGGGGCCTCACAGCCGGTGACGCGTCACATCGGGTCGACGCGGGCCGACGGTAACCCGGTTACTGGAGGCCGGTGTTGAGAGCCGTGAGCAGCGACCCGTTGGCCGTGTCCCCGGACATCTCCCAGATCATCGCGCCGAGCAGATGCTTGGACTTGATGTACGCCGCCTTCTTGCCGATGGACCAGGCGTCGTCGAAGGACCACCACTGGCCGTTCGCTCCGGTGTAGCCGTAGGTGGAGACGGACTGCTCGTCGTGGTAGATGGTGAGGTTGGGCACGCTGGAGATGAGGTTGCTGTACCCCCGGGTCCCCGCTTCCTCCGCGAACTGGCCCGGCGCGGCGCCGTTGGCGCTCTGCCACTCGCCGTGCGCACCGCCGTCGGCCACCTGTTGCCAGCCCCGGCCGTAGAACGGGAAGCCGATGGTGAGCTTGCGCGGGCTCACTCCGGCGTCGAGGTAGGCCTGCACGGCGCCGTCGATGCTGAAGTCGTTCGGGTACGGCGACTGGGCGTCGGGGTAGAGGTTGGACTGGTCGCCCGTGCGGTTGGGCTCCCAGGAGTTGTCGCTGCCCGAGCCGTGGAAGTCGTAGCCCTGGACGTTCTCGATGTCCAGGGACTTCGAGACCTGCGGCAGGTCCCACCCGGCGGCGATCTTGTTGGGGTCGCCGGGGGTGAAGGCGGTGAGCAGCTTGTGGTCGCCGCCGAGCGCGTCGAGCTGGGTGCGGAACTCGGCGAGCAGCGCGGTGAGGTTGGCCTTGTCCGACGTGCTCCAGTGGTTGCCGGGGTGGCCGTCGGGCGAGCCGGCCCACTCCCAGTCGATGTCGAAGCCGTCGAAGATGCCGGCGGCGACACCCGGGCCGCCCCCGCCCTCGTACGCGGGCAGGTTGCCCTTGATGTACATGTCGATGCAGGAGCTGACGAACTTCTTGCGGGAGGCGTCGGTGGCGGCCACGTTGGAGAAGTACTTGGAGTACGTCCAACCGCCCAGCGACATCACGACCTTGAGCTTCGGGTACTTGGCCTTCAGCTCCTTGAGCTGGTTGAAGTTGCCGCGCAGCTTGCCCCAGCCGTCGTCGGCCTGGCCGTTGACCGACTGGGAGGCGGGGAAGGCCCGGCCGTAGTCGGCCTCGGCGTCACCGGCGCCGTCGCCCTGGTTGGGGTCCTCCGGGTCCGCGGTGGTGCCCTTGGTCACGCCGTTGAGGCAGGTGAGGTTGACCGGGTCGATGTTGCCGAACGCGTAGTTGATGACGTCCAGCTTGGCCGCGGCGCCCGAGGTGTCGAGGTTCTTGACGAAGTACTGGCGGCCGTAGATGCCCCACTGCACGAAGTACCCCACCTTGGCGTAACCGCCGTCGGCCACCGGGTCCTTGGTGGTGACGGAGACCGCGTTACTGGCCGGCGAGGGGTTGTCGGCGAGGTCACGGGCCTTGACGGTGAAGGAGTAGGCGGTGGCGGGGGCCAGGCCGGAGACCGTGGTCGTACGGGTGTCGGCCGGGAGGGACGTCACGAGCGCGGTGCCCCGGTAGACGTCGTAGGCGGCCACGCGGTTGTTGTCGGTGGCCGCGTCCCAGGAGAGCTGCACGGTGCTGGAAGTGACGGTGCCGGCCCGCAGATTGCCCGGCGCGGTCGGCGGGACGGTGTCGGTCGCCGGGTCGAAGGTCGTCGCGGTGACGGGGCCACTGGCCGGCCCGAGGTTGCCGCGGGTGTCCTTGGCCCGGACCGTGAACTGGTAGGACGTCGCCGGGGACAGGTCCTGGACGGTGGCCGAGGTGGTGGCGCTGGAGGTCACCACGCTGCCGCCGCGCAGCACGTCGTAGGAGGCGACGGGGAAGTCGCCCTTGGCGGCTGCGGTCCAGGACAGGGTCACCGTGTGGGCGGTGGCGTCGGCGACCGTGACTCCGGTGGGCGCGTTGGGCGGTACGGCGGGGCTGCCGTCGCACTTGTCGCCGTTGATCAGACAGCCGGTCGGCGCGGTCTGCGGGCCGGAGGCCTGGAAGGTGTAGCTGTACGGGTACGTGGACCCGTTCGCCGCGACCGTGGAGTTGTAGTAGGCGGGCGAGACGACGACGTGCGAGCCGCTGACCGTACTGGTGCCGTACATCTCGCTGGTGATCGTGACGCCGGCCGGGAGGTCGAACTCCAGGGTCCACCCGTTGACGGCGCTGGAGGTCCCGTTCTTGACGACGTAGGTGCCGGACCAGGACGAGCCGCTGCCGGTGCTGCTGAACTGCGCGGTGAGCGGCCCGGCGGCCTGGGCGGCGTGGGCGCCCAGGCCGGTGAGACCGGCCAGCGCCATGGCGATCGTCGCCAGTCCGGCGGCGAGCCGCTTGCGCACGTGGGCCAAGGACCGCGGGGGCCGGGGCGGTTGTGGGGATCTGAGTCCTCTGGACACGTCTCTCCTTGATGTGGGGGGATGCCGACACGGCCCGTCGCCGGGCCGTGGATCGCAGAGGTGTGTCGTACTGCCCAGGGCACCGGACGCCTCTGCGCTGTCGTTTACCGCGCTCTCAGGACAGCGGAGAGCCCCCTTGCATGACAATGCACCTGTCAAAGATTGGACTATACCAATTCGCTTGGAGCGGCCGACTCCGACGGCGTTGCCGCTGCTAGAAGAGGACTAGACCAATTTCGGGAATTTTACCTTCCCGTGATCCCGCCGACCCCGTCAAGGCGAGCCGCCGCACCCGCGTACGTACGGCCTCGCCCACCACTCGCCGCCCGCCACCCGCCACCCGCCACCCGCCACCCACGGAACGGATCACCGCACCCGGTCGAGCTTGTCGATCCGGGCCTTCACCATGCGCCGCGGCGGGGGGGTCGGGGAGTCGACGGATCGGAGGCGCGGACGGAGGGGGCTACGTCGGCGTGTTCGGGCTGGAGCTTCCGCCCGTGGGGCGGGGCGGGAATCGCCCGTGGCGTACGGGCGGAATCGTCATGGGTGCGTCGTCGGCCGTCACCGACGGCCGACGCGCGCGAACCGGGACGCCCGCGTGAACGGCGCCGCTACTCAGGGGGTTTGTGCGCGAACACCCAACGGTTGCCCGCCAGCGCGTCGTTCGGCTCCGGCAGCGGGCCCCGGCCGTGCCGGCGGCTGAAGTCGAAGGGCGAGTGGACCGACGCGGTCCAGCCCCTGTCCCTCAGTTCACCGGCCGAGTCGGGCCGCGGTTCCCCGTCGAACAGCGCGAGCAGATCGACGCCGATCTGCTCCCTCGCGGCGGCGTAGACCGGATTGGTGTGGGCCCCCGGTGTGTTCCAGCCGAGCTTGATCTCGAACGCCATGGCGGTGCCGCCACCGCTCAACCGGTCGACCGTGGCGATGAGTTGCCGCTCGGCGACATGCGGAAGGTAGAGCAGCAGCCCCTCGGCCAGCCAGGCGGTCGGAACGGCCGGGTCGAAGCCGGCGTCGGTGAGCGCCCCGACCCAGTCGTCGCGCAGATCGGCCGCGATCGGTACGCGTAACGCCTTCGGGACGGCGCCCAACCCGCCCAGCACATCGCGCTTGAACGCCATGACGTCCGGCGTGTCGACCTCGAAGACCGCGCAGTCCCGCGGCCAGTCGAGCCGGAACGCCCTCGTGTCCAACCCCGCCCCGAGCAGCACCACTTGGCGGATGCCCTCGCCGACCGACCGGAGGAGGAAGTCGTCCAGGACCCTGGTCCGCAGACCGAAGTAACGGCCCAGCCGTCCCCACAGCGGATTCCCGTCCCCGTCCGGCACGTCCTCGGGACGGACCGGCCAGTCGGCGGACGCCCGCGCGGCGCGTACGAAGTGCTCCGCGTAGACGTCCCGTGCCAGGGCGTCGGGGCGGTGGGCCTCGATGGCCCGCGCCGCGGCGACCATGAGCGCGGTCCTGCCGACACCGGCCGCCACACCCGAGTCGACGCCCACGGCGCCGGCGTCGACGCCCACCGCGCGCCCGCCGGGCTCCGGGTCCGCGACTGTGCCGCCCGCGTCGTCGCCGCCCGCCGCACCGGAGTTCAGACGCGCTGTGCCGACCATGTCGCCTCCTCCTCGGTGAGCCGCGACCACAAGGCCGACCGGTCGTGGGTCGTCGTACGGGCGCCGTACACACGGGTCATGTATCCAAGAATCTCCGCGTCCGGCAGGTGCAAACTCGTCGTGCAGTCCGTCAGCACCGTCACATGGAAGCCCTTCTGGAACGCGGTGCGCGCGGTCGAGTCCACACAGACGTCGGTGAACAGGCCGACGAACACCAGATGCCCGATGCCGCGCCGGACGAGATGCTCCTCGAACCCGTCGCTGAGGAAGGCGTCGAAGCAGGCCCGTTTGGTGAAGACCGCCTCGTCCGGCGCGGGCGCCACCTTGTGGAACTCGGCGCCCCACGTCCCCTCGCGGCACTTCGGCTCCTTGCCCAGGACGAGGTCCCGGCGCCGCCAGCTCGGCCCCTGGTGCTCGGTGTCCCCGGTGAACCGGACGAAGACGACCTCCGTACCGAGGTCCCGCGCCGCCTCGACGGCCCGCGCGGCGTTCGTCGTCACCGCGTCCAGCCGCGCGGGGTCGCCGCGGTACCGGGCGAGGGCCACCGGGCTCGCGCAGAAGTCGTTCTGCACGTCGACGACGACCAGCGCCGTCCCCTCCCGGGCGGTCATGAGCCGGTGGCCAGCGGAGATCCGGCCACGGTCAGCCCGCCGTCGCCCCGGGGCCCCGGCACCTCGTCCCTCAGCGGCTCCAGCGCGTC
Source organism: Streptomyces sp. NBC_00223 (assembly GCF_036199905.1). Lineage (NCBI taxonomy): Bacteria > Bacillati > Actinomycetota > Actinomycetes > Kitasatosporales > Streptomycetaceae > Streptomyces > Streptomyces sp. NBC_00223. The sequence goes on from NZ_CP108109.1 coordinate 3,795,298, forward strand.
GAGAATCGCGTCCACCACCTCCGTGGTCGAGTGCCGCCCGCCGAGGTCCGGCGTGGCGATGCCCCTGTCCACGACGGCCTCCAGCGCCCGTTCCACCACGCGCACCGCGCCCGCGCAGCCCGCGTGCCGCTCCGCGATCGCCGCCGCGGCCCGTACGGTCGCCACCGGATTGACCGTGTCCCGCCCCGCGAGGTCGTCGGCCGAACCGTGCACGGTCTGGTACTCGACCAGCCCGGCCACGTCCGGGTGAAGATGGACATTCTCCGTGCAGCGGTTCTCCTGCCGCTCGGAGCCGAAACGGTCGAGCAGGACCACATGCATGATGTCGGCCCACTCGTTTCCGGCGATGATCAGCGTGCGGGCCGAAGGGCCGTACTCGATCAGATTGCGGTTCACCGTGTCCGGCTGGAAGAGCTTGATCTCCACCCCGTGCCGCGCGGAGATCTCCGCCACCCAGTCGTCGAGAGCGCGGTCCAGCAAATGGAATTTGTAGGCCATGACGATCTGGTCGATCCGGCCGTCCGGCCATTCCCGCCCGGCCCGTTCCAGGGCGAACGCGATGACCTTCTCGGTGATCTCCCGGCTGAAGGTCGTCGTACGGGTGACCAGGCCAGGGGAATGCTCGTTCTCACCGGTGTAGAAGCCCTGGGCCTCGTCCCTGACCAGCAGCAGCGAGGTGTCCCCGGCGGCGATGACGTCCACCTTCACCGCCTGCAACCGCTGCCGTACGAGGTACAGCGACTGGGCGTTGATCGCCGTGCGGAAGATCGCCGTGGTGCCGAGGTCCGCCCGGGTCCGGCAGAAGCGCTCGTAGTGCTCGGCGTCCTCCCGCGTCAGCTCGCGGACCCGCTCGATCCCGCTCTCGGCCTTCAGCGACACATACGAGTGATAGGTCCGCGGCGACCGCACGACGTCGATTCCGACCGAATACAGCCGGCCGATTCCGTCCAGGACCCTTTCGAAGACGGCCGCGAGTTCCGCTCCCGTTCCCCGTCCCACAGCAAGTCCGATGGCAGGGTTCACCATGCTGCTCACATCACCTCAGTCCCCAGAGACGCGTCATTCTTCTTCCGGTCGTCGTCGCTCACGGGTTTGCGCGGAGGAAATTCAGGAATGCCCGAATATCGCCCTTCCCGTCCGGTCGCACACCGGAGCGCGGCGATTCCCTCACTATCCGGCCGACGGCCGACACGCTTATGGGGAAGCCGGTCCGGTTCACCCGAAGGGGTGAATTCCAGATATCCGCGCATAAGACGCGGCCGCGCGGTTCCGGACGCGTACACGGTGAGCCGCGAAAAAGCGGCCGGGCGGGCCGCCGGACGCGCTACGAGTGGCTGGGCAACGGGGCTCCGGCGCGCATGGGAATGCCGCGGAAGGTCTGGACGATGATCAGCAGGGCGCCGAGCGTCACGCACTGATCGGCCAGATTGAAGGTCCCGGAGTCGCCGATCCGGATGAAGTCCAGGACGGCACCGCGGCCGAAGCCGGGGGTACGGAAGATGCGGTCGGCGAGGTTGCCGCCCGCGCCCGCGAAGAGCAGGCCGAGCCCGACGGCCCAGCCGGGGGAACGTACGGCGGGCGCCACGCGGGCGATGAAGACGAGCACCGCGCACGCCAGGAGTGTGAAGACCAGGGTGGCGCGGGGCGCGAACGAGCCGGCCGCGCCCGAGTTGCGGAAGGCCGCGAAGGTCACCGCGCCGCCGAACGCGTGCGTGGGTTCCCGGCCCTCGACGACGACCGCGGCGATCGCCTTCGTGCTCTGGTCCACCGCGAGCCCGATGGCCGCCGTCACCCACAGCAGATACGTCCGCCGCACCGCACACCTCCCGGTCCCCTGCCCCGCCTTCCACCGAGCGTACGCGCCGCCCGCCGACGGCCAAGGGGGCGTACCGCCGAGGAGACCCGGATCACCCGGCGCGACGGCGGGGGTACGGCGGGGGACGTACGGCGGGAGGCGCCGGGGACGTACGGCCGGGGGTACACCGGGAGGTACTGCGGCAGCGGACGTACGGCGGACGGCGGGGCGGACGGCATGGCGGCCGTCCGCCGAGACGGCGGGGCGGACGGCATGGCGGCCGTCCGCCGAGACGGCGGGGCGGACGGCATGGCGGCCGTCCGCCGAGACGGCGGGGCGGACGGCATGGCGGCCGTCCGCCGAAAGGGTCAGCGGGGGTCGGCGGGGGTCAGCGCGGGTCGCCGGAGGTCAGTAGCCCCCGCCGCCGGACGACGGCTTCTGCGACGACTTCGAGGTGATCGCCTTGCCGTTGCCGCCCAGGACGTACCACTTGGCGCCGAAGTTGTTGAGCCCCTGGCCGTTGGTGTCACCGGCCTTCTTGTCGCCGGCGAAGCGGTAGAGCGGGTGGCCCTTGTACGTCACCTGCTTGGTGCCGCCCGAGCGGTTGGTGGTCGAGAGCAGCTTGCTCTGGACCCCGGAGCCCGCGGTCGGCTTCCCCTTGACGGTCAGCGGCGGCCACGCCTGGGCGCAGGCACCCGTGCAGGTCGACTTGCTGGTCTTGTCGGCCTCGAAGAGATAGAGGGTCAGGCCCTTGGCGTTGACGAGGATCTTGCCCAGCGACTCCGACTTCGTGGAGACCGTCGCCGTGGTGGAGCTCGCCACGGCTTCGGGCGCGTACGCGTCGCTGGAGGACTTCGGGGCGGCGGCGGCCCCGGTGCTGGACGAGCTGTTGGTGGTGCCGGTGGAACAGGCGGTCGCCGCGACCGCGACGAGTACGCTTCCGGCGACGGCGGCGAAAGTTCTGACGTGCCTCACGAGGACTCCTCTGATCCGTCCGCCCTGGACGGGCAGCCGACGGCCCGCGCTGATCGGGGCCGCCCGTCCCCACTACACAACGGCGTCCACGGTCCGGCCACGCGGCAGAGCCGTCCGGGGAGCGGCCCGGGGAGCGGCCTGGGCGCGAAAATCACCGGGCACAGCCGATCTCCGCCGCGTCCGGAGCCACCCCTTCCCGCCACGCCGAGCAGACCGAGGAAGATAGAGGTACGTTTTATAGAAGTACGCTTCTCTATTCTCCCGAACCGCTCAAGGACCGGCGGCCCACCGCGAAGGATGTGTCCGTGCTCAAACCCGCCGAGATGTTCGACCGTGACTACGAGTGGTCCGCTCTGACCCGATTCATCAGCGACCCCCAGCCCGGGGCCACCCTCGGTGTGGTCTCCGGGCGGCGACGCCAGGGCAAGACCTTCCTGCTCGACGCCGCATGCCGCGCGGCCGGAGGTTTCTACTTCGGGGCCACCGAGGCAGCCGACACCGAGTCGCTCCGACGTCTGAGCACGATGCTCACCGCACACGTCCGGCCGCCCAGCCCCTTCCACTTCGCCGACTGGGCGGAAGCGATCGACGCCCTACTGGCGCTCGGCGCCGAACGGCCGGTGCCGGTGGTGATCGACGAGTTCCCGTACCTCGCCAAGGCCAACCCGGAACTCCCCTCGATCATCCAGGAGGCATTCCGGCCGCTGCGCGAAGAGCGCACCGCGTCCCGTGCCCGGCTGCTGCTGTGCGGTTCGGCTCTCTCCTTCATGGGCAAGCTGCTGTCGGGCAACGCGCCTCTGCGGGGACGGGCGGGGCTCGAACTGCTCGTACGGCCCCTGGACTACCGCCTCGCCGCGCGGTTCTGGGACATCACCGATCCGCAGCTGGCCATGCGGGTCAACGCGATCGTCGGCGGCACCCCCGCCTACCGCCGTGAATTCGCCCGCGGGGACTCCCCCAGCGGCCCGGAGGACTTCGACGACTGGGTCGTGCGCACGGTTCTCAACCCCGAGACGCCGCTCTTCCGCGAGGCCCGCTATCTGCTCGCCGAAGAGCCGGATCTACGGGACACGGCGCTGTACCTGAGCGTCCTGGCCGCTGTCGCGGATGGCAACAGGACCCGGGGCGGTATGGCCGGCTATCTGGAGCGCAAGGCAACGGATGTCGCCCACCCCATCAACGTCCTTGAAGACGCCGGGCTGTTGCACCGGGATGCCGACGTCTTCCGCGAGAACCGGCCCACGTACCGCATCGCCGAACCGCTGATCGGTTTTTACCACGCCGTCATGCGGCCGGTGTGGGACCAGTTGGAGCGGCCGGGAAGCGCGGCGCGGGTGTGGCAGGCCAGCCGACGCCGCTACGTCAGCAATGTCCTCGGTCCGCACTTCGAACAGGTCTGCCGCGACTGGGCCCTGCATCACGCCGACCCCGACCTCTTCGGCGGGCTGCCCGCCCGTGTCGGGCACGGCGCGGTCCACGACTCCGGCACCCATGTCGGACACGAGATCGACGTGGCCGTCGTCGGCATCGCCGACGGTGGAAAGCCGCCCCTGCTGGCCATCGGCGAGGCCAAGTGGAACGACACGATGGGAATCGCCCATATCGAGCGGCTCCAGCACATCCGTACGCTCATCGCCCGGACCGGGCGCTACGACACCACGCGCACGCAACTCCTCTGCTTCAGCGGGGCCGGTTTCAACGGCAAGGCGCGGACGGCCGCAGAAACCGCCCCTGACCTTCACCTCATCGATCTCACGACGCTCTACGGGCAGATGTGAGCCGTCAGCGGCGCCCGGGCGCCGGGACATCCGATGGCGCAGCCGGGAGCGCGCCGGTCCGTCAGGCCGGCGGCCGGACGATCCTCGAACTGTGGGTACCGGCCGAGGAGTTGCCGGAGTTCAACCGCCACATCGTCGGCCCGATCCGACTCACCCACACCTTCACTCCGGAGCCGTGACCCGCGACCCGGGCCGGCGACCCGGGCCGACGGCAAATCCGGTGGGGGGTAAAGGGGTTGCGGTACTAGCGCGCTGGGGGCGGACTGCGCACGCGCGGGCGGCGGGGCGGGGCATGAGAAAGCGGCCCGCGCGCGGTGCGCGCGGGCCGGGGTGGGTGGATGGGTAGGTGACGGTTGGGGCGGAGGACGCGCTACGCGTCCGTCTTCTTCGATCGGCGGCCACCCTCGGCGGGCGCCGGACCGTCCGGCGGCTGCCACTCGGGGGCCTGGGCGAAGAAGACATTGATCCGGCCGACGAGCGTGCTGTACTCGGACGGGTTGAGCCCCACCCGGGCCTGGCGCAGCAGCGCCTCCAGCATGTGCCAGCGCTCGTCCACACGGCTCACCGAGCCGTCCACGAACGGTGCGGACTCCTCCTCCCGCTCCTTGGCCACGATGGCGCGCAGCGCGGTCGCGACATCATCGCGGCCGACTGCCTCCAACTGCTCCGGTTGCAGATCGACGACGCGTGCCATCCGGGCCACCGTGTCCGCCGGGCTGCGAAAGCTGACCTTCGAGCCGCCGATGGACTGGTAGCCGGAGACGATCTGCCGCCACCGGGTGTCGCTGATGTTTGCTCGCCGCGCTGCTTCTCGCTGCGAGATTCGTGATGCCACCAGGGCGGTCTTGATCAACTCACCCTCGGGCGGTGCGGCCGGGCGCTCAGTCATAGGACGAGCTTCGCACAACTACGCGCTCCGCGTCCAGTTCTACCCCGCTAGAACCCGAACCTACCCCGGACTGCCTGCGCATATGCACGTCAGTACGAGGCACAGTGCGCGTAGTTCGCACGGACTACTTGTGCAAAAGCGCTAGTACGCGCTAGTTTCTCCACATGACACCCCGCCCCCGCACCCGTCCGAGCAGGCTCCACCAGGAGCCCGAGGCGGTCACATGGGCACGCGAGAAGGCCGGGCTGACCAAGCGCGCCCTCGCCGATCTGGTCGGCATCTCCGAACAGCTCATGGGGGAGATCGAGTCCGGCTGGCGCAGTGCCACGCCGGCCAATCTCACGAAGATCGCCGAAGCGCTGAACTGTCCCCTGGTCGCCCTGGAACGCAAACGCCACACCGGCGGCACGGCCAAGTCCCCCGAGGACACCGGTTGACCGCCGACAGGACCGGGACGATCGCCGATTCCCGCGAACCCGCAGAAATGGCATATGCCAAAGTCGTGAGACGGGGGGTGTGCACCTGGGGGTTATCGGCCATCATGAGACGCGTAGGAATGCGGAGGCCGCAATCTTTAGGCGACAACGGCCTCCGCCGGCCGAACTACCGGTCGCTGACGTGCTGATGGATCCAGACTGCCATCTGGATGATGCACCAGGTCACGCGTAAGCGATCGATACTACGGAGCCTCCTCGGCTTCCGATGTTTCACTCGGTGCTGCTCCGTTCTCCTTACATCCGTACCGGGTGTACGGAGGAGGAAGCAGCGGACGAATGGCCGACCGCTCGTCACATTACGGCGAGCAGCCGTGCCATGTCCGGCAGTCACCGAAATGCCGGTGTCGGCGCAGGTCACCCGCATGCCACCGCGCACCGATCAGGCCGCCAGGCCCCCACCCGCGCACCGACCGACCCGCCGAAGCGCCCACAACGCGCGTCGGCGCGCGCGCCCACGCCCACTCCGAGGCCCCCGGCCGGACGGCACCGAGCCCCATCGCTCAGCCCGCGGCCCCCGCGATCCCCTCCGCCTCGACCGCCATCCGCATCCCGCCCAAGCGGCTGATCGACGCGTCCAGCACATCACCGGGCACGATCGGCCCGACACCGGGAGGCGCCCCCGTGAAGATCACATCACCGGGGTTGAGGGTCATCATGCGCGAGGCGTAGGAGATGATCCGCGGCACCGGAGTGATCAGATCCGAGGTGTTGACCTCCTGACGCGGTTCGCCGTCGCAGGTCAGCCGGATGTCGAAGTCGGCCGGGTCGCCCGCCTCGTCGCTGGTGGTGAGCCAGGGTCCCAACGGGCTGAACGTGTCGTAGCTCTTGCGGCGGGAACGGTCCGCCGGGCTGCGTACGGTGATGTCCAGGCCGATCGTGTAGCCGAGCACATGGTCGAGGGCGTCCTCGACCGCGATGTCCTTGCCGCCGGTGCCGATCACCACGACCAGTTCGGACTCGTGGTGGATCTCGCTGCCCTCGTCCAGCACCGCGCGCGGAAGCACGATGGGCCCGCGCGGTCCGGTGATGGACGACGGCGCCTTGAGGAAGACGTCGAAGTTCATCATCCACGACTCGACCTGCCCCAGCGTGCGCTCCTGCACCGAGTGCATCTCGTCCACGTGGGCCTGGTAGTTGCTGGCCGAGGCGATGATCTTCGTCGGGCCGAGCACCGGCGCCGCCAGCCGTACGGAGTCCAGCGGCAGCCGCGGGCCCGCGTCGGCCGCCGCACCCAGGGCGGGGGCGACCTCGGCGAAGTCCCGGCAGAGCCGGCGCCACCAGCCGGCCAGCAGCGGGTCGGGGTCGTGCGGCCAGGGCAGCGCGTGGGTCACGTCCACCACGGCGTCGCCGATGACGACGCCGAGCCGGTTGTCGTCGAAGAGGGCGAGTCTCATGAGCGCACCTGGTCCTGGTTCGTGGCGGCGGACGTAACCGGAGCAGCCGGGGTGGCCGGAACAGCCGGAGCAGCCGGCGTGGCCGGGGTGAAGACACCGGTCACCGACTGGGGTGCGGCCAGGGTCAGTTCGCGGTAGATGCCGAGCGCCCGCAGTACGGGGCTGTCGCCGATGCTGAACAGGTCGGCGCCCTCCGCGCTGGTGTGCTCGGCGGCGGCCCAGGACGGTACGACGAACATGTCGCCGGCCGACCAGTCGAACCGCTGACCGTCGATCACCGAGGAGCCGGAGCCGCGGTAGACGACGAAGACGGCGTTGCCGGTACGGCGGACCGGCAACGTGTGTGCTCCGGGGGCGAGTCGGTGCATGCCGCAGTTCATGGTCGGCAGCACGCTGGCGCCGGTCTGCGGGCTGACGAACTCCAGGCTCACCAGCGGCTCTGCGCTCTCGGCGGCCAGCCGGGTCAACTCCCGGTCGGTGTCGGTCCATCGGTAGACCAGCAGCGGGGAGTGCCGGCCGTCCACCACGTCGCGGACCGCGCCGCTGACGAAGCGCGGACCGGGTCCGGCCGTGGTCTCGGAACGGTTGTGCGGGGTCTCCTCCGGCTGCCGGAGGTCGGGGTAGGGCTCGAAGAAGACCGCGTCCAGCGCCTCGATCATCGGCAGGTCGAGCCCGTCGAACCAGAGCATCGGGCCGTCGCTGGTGCTGCTGTGGTCGTGCCAGTTCCACGACGGGGTGAGCACCAGGTCGCCGGGGTGCATGTCGCAGACGTCGCCGTCGACGGTGGTCGCGACGCCGTCCCCGGACAGGATGAAGCGGATGGCGCCGGGCGTGTGCCGGTGGGCCGGGGCCGTCTCGCCCTGGCCGAGGCACTGGATGGCGCCCCACAGGGTGCCGGCCGCGTAGGGCAGACCGCCGAGGCCGGGGTTGCCGAGGCTCAACACCCGTCGCTCACCGCCGCGTTCGACCGGTACGAGGCGCAGTGCACGCTCGGCGAGGTCGGTCAGCACGGGGGCGCTCCACAGCCAGGGGACCGAGCGGGGGCGCGGGGTGGGCGGCAGCAGGTTGCGGGTGATCGTCCACAGCGGATGCAGGTCCACGGCGGCCAGGTCCCGGTAGAGGGAGGCGAGTTGGGCCTCCTCGTCAGCCGGCGCCTCCCCACCACCAGGCGCCTCCCCATCGGTCGACAGCTGCTCTCCCGAAGGGAGTTCTTCCCCGTCCCGCGCGGACGCGGTCGTTCCGTACGTCATAGCGTCTCTTTCGCCTGCGCCGCGCCCGGCCGGGCCCGGCGGCAACGGTCGGCTCATATGGTCGAGTTCGCCACCGCGTCCATACGGCGGCGGACCTCCTGCGGCGGCAGTCCGATTCCGAAGCGGGCCACCGATTCGAGCAGCGAGGCACGCCGGCACCAGGCCCTGGCCCGGTCGGGGTCGCCCGCGACGGCCCGCATCTCGTCGTGGTTGGCCTGCCGCTTGGCCTCGTCGCGCTCGCCGATCCGCTCGGTGTTCTTCTTGGTGTCGGCCTGGACATACTCGACGGCCACCTGCCGCCGTACGAAGTTGAAGGCCGCCAGCTCGGCTTCCTCGTCGGCGTCGTGCTGGAGGATCCGGACCAGCCGGCGGGCCAGGTCGACGCCGTCGTGGATACCGCTGTTGAGTCCCACCCCGCCGAGCGGGCTGTTGATGTGGGCGGCGTCGCCGATCAGCGCGCAGGGGCCGAAGACGAACGAGTCCGCCACCCGCTGGTGCACGTGGTAGACCTGGTAGTCGATGATCGGGTAGCCGGACGGCAGCGGCGCGATGCCCTGCAACCGGGTCTGCATCTCGGCGGCGTCGGTGGCCTGCTCGTACGTCTGGTCCACCGGCACCGGGTACACCGCGCGCCAGGACTCCACCGTGCGCAGCAGGAAGAGCCATTCGTCGGGGTCGGCGACATAGTTGACGTCGGCGATGTCCGGGATGAGCGCGCGGAAGTCGGCCGAGGTGCTGGCGATCAGGAAGCGCTCGGGGTAGGTGAAGCCCTCGAACCGGGCGCCCAGCAGCCCGCGGGCGGTGCTGCTCGCGCCGTCGGCGGCGATCAGGAAGCTGCCGCGCAGGCTCACCTCGCCGGACGGTCCTCGGCCCGAGACGGTCACGCCGTCCGCGCCGGTGGTGATCGCGTCGGCGGTGACGCCGTAGTGCAGGGTGACGTTCGGGGCGTCCGTGAGCCGTTCGACCAGCATCCGGACCAGGTGCTGCTGGTTGAGCTGGAGCCGGTGCGGGTACTTTGTCTCGTCCTTGAGCACGCCGAAGTCGAACTCGGCGACCAGTCCGGAGCGGCGGTCGCGGTACTGGTAGCGCGGCACCGTCAGCCCCTCGGCGTGCATCTGTCCCGACAGGCCGAGATCGTCGAGCAGTTCGAGCGTCGGCGGGTGGAACGTCGACGCGCGCCAGTCGGTACGCGGCTGGGGTTCGCGCTCGATGACGTGCACCTCCACGCCTGCTCGGGCCAGCGCCCATGCCGCGGTGGCGCCGACGGGGCCGCCCCCCAGCACGAGTACGGGCAGCTCACGATGATTCGCCACGAATGTCATAGCCCAACCTTAGTGATTATTCCGCGCCTTGGAAGATTTGGCGCTACTATTCCTTCATGAAGAACACAATCCACGATGACCCCCACGTCCCCGCGCCTTACGAGCCGCAGGCGGGCCTGTCATCGGTCGACAACGCCCTTCAGTTGCTGCACCTCATCGGCGAGAGACGGGCCCTGCGCGTCGCCGAGGCCGCGGAGGCGCTGGGCGTCGCCCGGTCCACCGCCCATCGGCTGCTGACGGCACTGCGCCGGCAGAGCTTTGTGACGCAGGACAAGCCCAACGGCGTCTATCGGCCAGGCCGCGCCCTGTTGGAGATCGGACTCGCCGCGATCGGCCGGGTCGACATCCGGCACGCGGCGCGTCCGGTGCTTGAGCAGCTGAGCGAGCAGACCCAGGAAACGGCCAGTCTGCTGCTGCTGGAGGGCAATTCCGTCCGCTTCATCGACTGTGTCGAGGGCTCCCGGGCGGTGCGCGTGGCGACCCGTACCGGGATCGTGCTGCCGGCCCACTGCACGGCCGGCGGCAAGGCGATACTGGCCGCTCTGCCGAGCACCGACCTGGGCCGCCGTTACCCGACCCGGCAGTTGGACACCCGCACGCCCGCCTCCATCTCCACCTGGGGCGAGTTGGAGGCCGATCTGCGTGAGATCCGGGGGATCGGATACGCGATCAACTTCGGCGAGGGCGAGAACAGCATCAGCGCGGTGGGGACGGCGATCTACGACCTCATCGGCTATCCGCTGGCGGCCATCGCGGTGGCCGTCCCGAGGTCCCGGCTGGAGACCATCGAGCAGGCCAGGGCGCTGGCGCCCCTGGTGGTCCAGGCCCAGGCGTCGGTGAGCGAGGCGCTCAACGAGTCCGCCTGAGGGGGGAACCGTTGGCCGCGGCGGCGGCCTGGCACCTGCCGAGCCGCCGGTCACAGCGCGAACACCAATGACTTGAGCGAGACCGGGACCGTCCCGGACTTGGCCAGCACCGCGCCGACGTCCACATAGTCGAACGCGGTGCCGGTGATGCCGTCCACCGAGACGACCGGGGACGTCACACCCTGATCGAGCAGCAGAGCGCCGACGGTCTGCGCGATGTCGCCGTCGAAGAGCAGACACAGCGGCAGGCCCGCCGCGATCCGCTCCTCCAGACCGAGCCGTATCCCCGTGACGAAGGCGTCCAGCCGCCGGAAGCTCGGCGCACCGCTCCAGCCGAAGCCGAAGGCCAGCGCGTCGTCCGGGCCGACCGCCGACTCCGTGAGCCGCCGCCGGACCGCGGCCGCGACCAGCTCCGGGTCGACCTCCTCGGTCCACGCGAACTCCGGTCGCAGCACCCGCAGATCGCGCATCGGCAGCAGACCGGGATCGCTGACGTGCAGGGTGTTCCCGCTGACCTGCACGGTGTACTGGGACGCCCCGAGCACCGTCGCCCTGATCGCCCGCCCGCAGTCCTCCACCGGACCGGGCAACCGCCCCGCCCGCCCGGCCAGCGCACGCCCGAACATCGGCCCCAGATCGCCGAACTCCCTGGACTCGCGCCCGTAGACGTACTCGGCGACACCGCCGGAGAACAGCACGGCGTCGTACGGACCCCGGGCGGCGAACGGTTCGGTGAGCCGCGTCCAGTCGAGACCGTCACCGGGAACCGAACCGGGCGCGGACGTACCGAGCACCGCAGAGAGGACCTGGTCGGCCATCAGCGCGGCCAGTTCCGCCAGCCGGGACGGTGGGACGGTGTCCCCCAGCGACCAGTCGTGACCGAGCGCCGCCGCCAGACGGGCGCCCGCGGGTTCCAGCCGGACGATCCGCCCCGCGCCGTCGACCACGACCAGCCGTCCGCCCAGATGCAGCGCGGCGGTCTCCCGTACGGCGCCGGACTCGGCCACCGACAGCTTGGTGGTGCCGCCGCCCACATCGATGTTGAGCACCCGCCCGCCGCGCTCGCTCCTGGCCACCGCGCCCGAGCCGTGGGCGGCGAGCACCGCCTCCATGCCGTGCCCGGCGGCCGCGCAGATGAAGCGGCCGGTCCGGGCGGCGAAGAGGTCCGCGATGGCCCGGGCGTTGTGCCGCCGGGTCGCCTCGCCGGTGAGGATGACGGCGCCGGTGTCCACCTCGTCGGCCGAGACGCCGGCCTCCGCCAGCGTCCGGTCCACGAAGTCCCGCAGCCGCTCCTCGTCGATCCGCAGCCCCTCGGCGTACGGCGTCAGGACGACGGGCGACTCGTGGACGATCCGCTTCTCGACGACGGCGAAGGCACTGGACATCTCCCGTCCCAGCCGCCGCAGGGTCAGCCGGGACAGCAGCAACTGGCTCGTGGCCGAGCCGATGTCGATGCCGACGCTGGTGAGGACGATCTGATCCCGTTCCCACAGCGGGTGGTCGGGGTCGTCGGACCAGATGTCCACGGCGTGGTCGTCGTGATGGTGACCGTGACCGTGGCCATGGCTGTGACCGTGGCTGTGGTTGTGACCGTGGCTGTGGCCATGGACCTCGGCCGCGGCCCGCGTCCCCGTGTCGGTGTCGGACACCGCTCTCACCTCTCCCCGGTCGGCTCGTCCGCCAGACGGCGGTAGAAGCGCCAGGTGGACTCGATCAGCTCCGGCCGGGTGCGGCCGGTCCCGACGACGGACTCCTGGTCGGCCGCGTCGATCGGCCGCGGCTCACCGAGCTGGCGGGCCCGGAAGTTGAGCTCGGCCAGCTCGCTGAGCTTGATGACGTTCAGCGCCGCCTCCTCCGGTGTCTCCCCCGCGGTCGTCACGCCGTGGCCGCGCATCAGACAGGCGCCGCCCGACCCGAGCACCGCGGCCAGCTCGTCGCCCAGCCGGCGGTCCGTGACCAGCACGGCGCGCTGGTACGTCGGCACACCGCGGGCCAGCAGCCGCAGCGCGTACGGGTCATAGGCGCCGATCAGCGGCAGCAGCGGTACGTCGCAGACGCCGAAGAGCACCGGCATCAGCGGATGGACATGCGCCACGCTGCCGACGTCCGGGCGGGCCCGGTACACCGCGAGGTGGATGGCGACCTCCTGCGGAGGCTTCAACCCCGGTGCGCCGGAGAGCAGTTCACCGTCGGGACCGACCACCACCACGTCGTCGGCCCCGGCGAACCGCAGTCCGGTCTCGGCGGGACCGCGGGCCTTGACGGCCACGCTCCCGTCGGCCAGCCGCATGCTGACATGGCCGGCCGGCTCGCGGGTCAGGCCCAGGCGGCCGAGGACACGGCAGGCCGCGGCGATCCGCTCCGCCGCCGCGACGCGCTCGGCCGCCGGCGCCATCACACCCTGCCCTCGGCCACGGCCACCCGCGCCTGGCCCTGGGACACGTCGAACGCGACCTTGGCCAGGGCGGGGTCACGGATCAGACCCATCGGGTCCTCACCCGCCTGCACCAGCTCGATCTGCTGCCGCAGCAGCCGCCGGTACATCGCGATGCCCTTGTCCTCCGCGCCCAGCATCTCCTTGGTGCGGTCGTAGACGGCGCCCTGGGTCTCCCAGGCCATCCGGTCCTGGCTGGTGAAGGTGTCCATCACGTGGTCGCCGTCGGCGGTCATCTCCGAGGGCAGACGCACCACGCTGGGCTCCTCGTCGTGCACCCGCTCCTCGCCCGGCTGGTCGGGGCGCAGCCCGGCCCGGATGAGCATGGTGTGCTCGTCGTCCACCGGCACCCGCCAGTGCATCGCCTGGAGCGGGCCCTCGGGCAGCCGCAGGATGTTGGGGAAGACCAGCGGATGGCCGGTCTCCTCCTCCACCGCGCCGGTCTTGTCGCGGTAGACGCGGCGCTTGATGATGCCCCACTCGAACTGCTCGAAGGAGTACTTCTCGATCGGGCGGTAGTAGTAGCTGCCGCGGTCGATGCCCTTGACGTGCATGGTGTGCCCGTGCAGCCAGAAGGTGTGCACGGTGTCGACGGCGTTCTCCATCGGCTGGAGCCAGTTGCACTGGAGGTCCTGCTCCACGAAGAGCGTCAGATGGCCGTCGCGCCGGTCGAGCACGTCCCACTGCGGCAGCACCGGCGGCTCGCCCGGGCCCATGTAGGCGAAGACGATGCCGCGGTAGGCGCGGACCGGGTAGCCGGCGATCTTGGCGCGTTCGCGGGCCCGCCGGTTCTCCTGCTCGAAGGGCTGCTCCAGACACTGGCCGCTGCTGTCGTACTTCCAGCCGTGGTACGGGCAGCGGATCGCGCAGCCCTCCACGAAGCCGTAGTACAGCGAGACCCGCCGGTGGGCGCAGGACTCGGCGACCAGGGCGTGGGTGTTGTCGTCGGTCAGATAGAGGACCAGGTCCTCGCCCAGCACCCGGATGCGCTTGGTGCGCTTGTCCGGGGACAGGTCGGCGGTGAGGGCGACCGGCTGCCAGTAGCGGCGCAGCAGTTCACCGGCCGGGGTGCCGGGGCCGACCCGGGTGAGGAATTCGTTCTCGGCTTCACTGATCATGCTTGCTCCTGTTGGTTCCGCAGGGCCTGCCGCAGCATGGCGGCCACACCCTGTCGGAGGTCGTCGCGCTCCCCGGGCCCGCCGTGCGACGCCCAGGCGTCCGCGAGGCGGCGCAGATACGGCTCGGCGTCGCCCTCCGGCAGGGTCTCGATGAGCGGTTCGAGGTCGCGTTCCAGCTCTTCGAGCCAGACCCAGGTCCGGTCGTCGGCCGGGGTCCAGCCGAGCCGGGCCTGGAGGGCGTTCAGATAGCTCCAGAAGTCGACCGACAGCGTCGACGCGTCGGCCGCGATGTGGAAGTCCTCGTCGAAACGGCGTTCCAGGGCGACCATCTCGCCTCCTTCCTGCGGGGGTCGGGTCCGGTCAGCGGGTCTGCCGGGCGGCCTTGGCGTAGACCTCGTCCATCCGGCTGGTGGCGCCGTGCTTCGCCAGTTCGGCCTCGAAGGTGGCGCGGACCGAGGGGTCCTCGTCCCGGTACTCGATCTGGTCGCCGCCCTCGGTGGTGGGGCGGTCGATCAGGAACTGCCGGAACATGGGGTACTTCTTGCTGCCCCAGCGCAGGGCCATGTAGCGGGCCGGGGTGGGGCCGGTGTTGAAGTGCTGGTGGAACCACTGCTCCGGCGGCACCACGATCGAGCCCGCCCGCCAGTCGACCTTGCGGACCGGCTCGCCCTCGCGCCACAGCAGCGAGAAGCCGGTGCCGCCGAGGATGATCACATGGGCGCCGGCGTTGTGCCGGTGGGCCTTCTTGTAGGTGCCGACCGGGAACTGCGAGACATGGCCGCACAGGCTGTTGTCGGCGATCTCCAGCATCACGTTGCTGCCGCCGGCGCCGCGCGCGTCCCACGACTTGAGCTCGATGCCGGCCGCGTCCGGGATGAACCTGCTCTCCCAGACCCGGGACTGGTACTCGGTGCCGGCGCCGCTGAAGTCGTCCTTTCCGGCGCCGAACCGGTCGGTGAAGTCGAAGTCGCAGTCGTAGACGAAGGCCCGGTTGTGGAACAGCCGCATCACCAGCGGGGCGCTGGTCACGGTGTAGAAGCGGGCGGGCTGCGACCCGCTGCTGTTGAAGTGCCGGGCGTAGGCGTTGAGCGGGACCGAGAAGACGCTGCCGGCCTTCCACTCGAAGCGGGTACGGTCCCCGGCGGAGTTCCACACCTCGGTCAGTCCACGGCCGGCCACCACATAGGTGATCTCCTCGTAGAGGTGCCGCTCGGGCGCTATCTCCCCGCCGGGGGCGATCTCGATGATGTGGGCGTCGTTGACGTCCTCGGCGCCCTCCAGCCGGGCGACCGCGGCACGGCAGCCGCGCCGTGCCCAGTCGCCCAGTTCGACGGTGTTCAGGTCTTCGATGAACAGCCCTTCGACGACCTTCAGCCCCTCGTCCGTCAGCCACTGGTCGTATGCCGTGGGGCGTTTGATCGTGGGCAGTTCGGTTTCGGCCACCGTCATCTGAATGTCTCCTTGCTGAATGGTTGGCGCGCCGCGGTCAGTTGGAGCCGATCAGGCTTTTGATGAGCGTGGTCGCCTCGCCGACGCCCTTGGTCAGGAACTCCCACGAGTTGGTGTCGAAGTACGTCTGGCCGGGCTTGGGGACCTCCCAGGCGGGCAGGTCGGTCGGCGGCGCGACGTCCACGCGGGTGCTGGCGCTGTCGTAGGCGGTGTTCCACGCCTTGTTGCCGTCGGGGCAGGCCAGCCACTGGGCGAGCAGCTTGGCGGCGTTCGGGTGCGGGGGCTTGTTGGAGACGGCCAGGAAGCCGAAGCCGCTGGTGGTCTGCTCCAGGTCGGGGGCGACCACCTCGATCGGCAGCCCGTCGGCCATCGCCTTGCTGACGTCGAGCTGGCCCAGTGCCAGGGCGACCGCGTACTTGCCCCTGGACAGGTCGTCGGTGCCCTGCCGGGAGTCGGTGATCAGCACCGGCTGCTGGTCCTTGTAGAGCGCCTTGACGAAGGACTCGCCGTAGGCCGGGTCGGACTGGAACATGCCGACGTTGTAGATCGAGCCGCCCGGGGTGCGCGGGTCGATGATGGCGATCTTGCCCTTCCACTTCGGGTCGAGCAGGTCCTTCCAGCTGCTGATCTCGCCGGACTTGACCTTGGCGCTGTTGATGACGATCGGGACGCTGACGTACTTGCTGATGCTGAGGATCTGCTGGTCGGGGTCGACGAACGGGACCTTCCCGCCGAGCCACGACTTCGGGTCGAGCTCCTGCGGGGTCAGTACGTCGGTGAGCGGGGTGAGCCAGCCCTGCGCGTGGTAGCTGTTGGCCATGGTGTCGGCGCCGCCGACGAACACGTCCTGGGAGTAGATCCCGGCCTTGCGCTCGGACTGGAGCTTGGCGGCGTTGTTGCGGCCGCTGGTGCCGATGTAGTCGAGGGTCACGCCGTAGGTCTTCTGGAAGGCCTGCGGCAGCTGCTGGCGGATGGTGTCGGTGGGCGAGCCGGACATGACGACCTTGCCCTCCTTCTTCGCCGCCGCGACCAGCGCGCCGGTCGGGGACGGGCAGAGGCTGTTGACCTCGCCGGTCGTACCGCCCTTGGCGGTGGAGTCGGAACCCGATCCCGAGTCGGAACTCGAACCGCACGCGGTGGCGGCGAAGGCGACGGCGATACCGGCGCAGATCAGCTTCCAGTTGCGGTGAGTGCTGTGTCTCTTGATGACGCACCTGCTTTCGTTGTGGAGCGCGGGGACGTTGGGGGAAGGCCGCCGGTCGTCCGGACCCGGCGCTTCGGCTTGCGCAGCCGGCCGCTGGTGACCGCCCTGGCCAGCAGCGCCACTCCGACCGTGATCACGCTCATCAGCACACCCAGGACGGATGCCTGTTCGAGCGCGCCGCTGGTGCTGTACTCCAGCAACAGCAGGGACAGCGGCCGGGAGTTGTTGCTGCTCAGGAGGACCACCGTGCTGACATCGCTGACGGCGGCGTTGAAGGTGAGGATTCCGGCCGCGGCCACCGAGGGGCCGAGCAGCGGGAAGAGGATGTGGACGTAGGCGCGCAGCGGGCTGGCGCCGCAGATCCGCGCCGCCCGGTCCAGATCGGGGCTGATCTGGAGGATGGCGGCCTTCAACTGCTGCGTGCCGGTGGCCATGTGGCTGATGACCAGCGCGATGACCAGGCCGAACAGATTGCCGTAGAGCACGGTGCGCAGCGGGGTGCCGAGGTAGACCCACAGCAGTCCCAGGCCGAGCAGCATGCCCGGTACGGCGGCCGGCAGCCAGGCCATCACATCGATGCCGCCCCGGGTGGGGAGTTGGCTGCGGACGACGGCGAAGGCGACCGCGAAGTAGACCAGGACGCCGATCAGGGTGGCGAACAGCCCGATGAGCAGGGTGTTGCGCACCGAGGACGCGAACAGGTTGTCCTCGAAGAGCGCCGACCAGTGGGCGGTGGTGAAGGGGTGGGTCAGCTGGAAGAAGCCGAACCGCCGCATCAGCGAGCCCACGACGATGGCGCCCATCGGGAGCACCACGGCGACGAAGGTGTAGAGCCCCAGCACCCCGGCGACCACCCAGCGGCGCACCGGGCCGAGCCGGATCGGCTCGTCGTTGAAGGTGTGCGCGCCGACGGTGATGTAGCTGCGGTTGCGGGTGGCGTACCGCTGCATGATCGCCAGCATGACCAGGATCGGGATGAACACCGAGCCCAGCGCGGTGGCGACGCCGAAGGCGGGCGGGGACGCCTCCAGCCAGTTGTAGATCTGGGTGGAGTAGACGTTGAGGCCGATCGGCGTGCCCAGCAGCAGCTCGATCTCGAAGGTCTTGAGCGAGTAGACGAAGCTGAGCAGCGCGGCGGCGACGATGGCCGGGCGCATCACCGGGACGGTGATCATCACCAGGGTCCGCAGCCGGCCGGCCCCGCAGGTCTGCGCGGCCTCCTCCATCGACCGGCTCATCCGGCGGAAGGCCGGCACCAGCAGGATCACCATGATCGGCACCGTGGTGGTGGTCAGGTGGTCCCAGACGATGCCCCAGTAGCTGTAGATGTTGAACGGGCCGTTGGTGACGCCGCCCAGTCCTGGGATGTCCCTGACCAGTTGGTTGAGGGCGCCGTTGGCCGGGTCGAGCAGCAGGATCCAGCCGAGCGTCATCGACAGCGGGGGGATGAAGAACGCGAACCAGAGGAAGACCTCGACGATCCGGCCGCCCGGCATGTCGGTCCTGGCGATCAGCCAGGAGATGACCGTGGCGATCACGATCCCGATCAGCACCCGGGGCACGGCCAGCCGTACGGTGTTCCAGCCGGAGCGCCACAGCGCGCCGTCGCCGAACGCGGTCCGCCAGTTCTCCAGGCCGTAGTGGGCCGGGTCGCCGGGGCCCGCGGTGTTGAGGCTGTTGACCAGCAGCAGCGCGATGGGCACCAGCGTGACGGCGGCGACCAGCAGCAGTACGACCACTCCGGCCGTCCGCGAACCGCTGGAGCGGCGGGCCCTGATCAGCCTGCGCACGGGTCCGGGCAGTTCCTCGCCCTCTTCGGGGGCCGATGTCGGCAGCAGGCCGGTCACAGCGGCCACACCATGGTGCGCTGGGGGTCGACCTCGATGACGACCTCGTCGCCCGGCCGGTGCACGACCCGGCGCGGAGCGTCGAGCAGTACGTTGGAGCCGCCGATGTCGAGGACGTACTCGAAGCTGTCGCCGAGGTAGACCGAGGAGAGCACCCGGGCGGCCACCTGGTTGGGTCCCGTTTCGCCGGGGCCGCGCGGCTTGATGTCGACGTCCTCGGGGCGCAGATGGACGCCCACCCGGTCGCCGGCGCTCAGCCCGGCCGGCGGCTCCACGCCGACGATCTGCCCGACCCGCTGTCCGCCCTGGTCGAGTATCACCCGGCGCTGCTCGGCCTCGCCGTCGAGCACGCCCTCGACCACGATGAGCCGGCCGAGGAAGTCCCGTACGAACGGGGTCTTCGGGCGCTCGTAGAGGTCGGTCGGGCGGCCGATCTGCTCGATCTTCCCCTTGTTCATCACGGCGAGCCGGTCGGCCATGGACAGCGCCTCGTACTGGTCGTGGGTGACGAAGAGCATCGTGATGCCCAGCTCCTGGTTGAGCCGGCGGATCTCGCGCCGCATCTGGGTGCGCAGCTTGGCGTCCAGGTTGGACAGCGGTTCGTCGAGCAGCAGCAGGTCGGGGGTGTAGACCAGGGCCCTGGCGAGCGCCACGCGCTGCTGCTGGCCGCCGGAGAGCAGGGTGGCCGGCCGGTCGGCCATCGCCTCGAGTCCGGTGACCGCGAGGATCTCCTCGACCCGGCGGCGGCGCTCGGCGCGCTTGACCCGGCGCATCCGCAGCGGGAAGGCGACGTTCTGGGCCACCGTCATGTGCGGCCAGATCGCGTAGGACTGGAAGACCATCGCGATCTCGCGCTTCTCCGACGGCAGGAAGGTGCCCTGCCGCGCGTCGGCGAGCGTGCGGCCGCGCATCGAGATCGAGCCGCCGTCGATCTTCTCCAGACCGGCGATCATCCGCAGCGACGTGCTCTTTCCGCAGCCGCTGGGGCCGAGGAGGGCGAAGATCTCGCCCTGCTTCACATCGAGGTCGATGTGGTCGACGGCGATGACGTCGTTGAACTTCCGGGTCATGCCGGTCAGCTGGAGCTGAACGGCCGGGTCACCGGACGGCTGCTCCACCGGATCTGTGGTCGGGCCCCTGAGGGGGCGGTCCGGCGTGGTCGCCCTCATAGACATCTGCGCTCCTCGGATCTGTCCTGGGCGGCTGACCGTCGCCAGGAATCCTTCGTAGAGAAATGGACGCTCTGTAGGTTCTGGTAAGGGGAATTGATGACTCAGAGGTCCAGTGCGAGCAGCTCCGAGGCCGACCGCCCGACGCAGATCATCATCGTGTCGCCGCGCTTGCGCTCCTCGTCGGAGAGCACGGTGTCGTGGTGCTCGGGGACCCCGGCGAGCACCCTGGTCTCGCACGATCCGCAGTAGCCCTCCTCGCAGGAGAACCCCACGTCGGGCGCCACGTCCCGGACCACGTCGAGCAGGGTCCGGTCCGGCGGCACCTCCAGCGTCAGTCCGCTGCGCCGCAGTTCCACGGTGAAGCCGGCCGCCCCCGCCGCCGGTCCCGCCGTGGCCGGCGGTACCCCTGGCGGCGCGCCGAACCGCTCGACGTGCAGTGCCTGCGGCCGGCCCGCGCACGCCCGGGTGACGGCCGCGACCATGCCCTCGGGACCGCAGCAGTACACGGCGGTACGGTCGGGCGCCGCGGCCACCAGGTCGTCGACCGGCAGCAGTCCGTCCTCGTCCTGCGGCGCGAGGTGTGTCCGCCCGGCGCCGAGGTCCGTCAGCTCGGCGGTGAACGCCATGGTCGCGCGCGAACGTCCGCCGTAGTACAGCTCCCAGGAGGCGCCGGCCGCGGCGACCGCGCGGACCATGGCCAGGATCGGGGTGACCCCGATCCCGCCCGCCAGGAAGAGATAGTGGGGGGCGTCCACCAGCGCGAAGTGGTTGCGCGGGCCGCGCACCTGGAGGGTGCGGCCGACCAGCGCCGAGTCGTGCACCTCGACCGAGCCGCCCCGGCCGCGCTCCTCGCGGAGCACCGCGACGGTGTACGTGTACGGGTCGTCCGGCGGTCCGCACAGCGAGTACTGCCGTACGGTGCCGCTGGGCAGCTTCAGGTCGATGTGCGCGCCCGGCGACCACGGCGGCAGTTCGCCGCCGTCCGGGTCGGCCAGGGTCAGCGAGACCACGCCCACGGCCTCCAGCCGGACCTGGCGGACCAGCAGCTGCCGGGTGTCGAAGACGGCCTGTTCTGTCATGACGCTCAGTCCGTACCGGCGGGCCGGAAGCCGTAGATGTCCAGGGTGAGTTCGCCCTCGGCGATCCGGCGCATGTAGCCCGCCTCGGCGGCCTCGCGCGCCCGGCCGGCGGTCAGCACCGCGTCGGCCGACGCCCAGGGGATCACCACGACGCCGTCCGCGTCGGCCACCACCAGGTCGCCCCGGCGGACCGGTACGGCGCCCAGCGTGATCGGGTCGCCGACGGTCCCGGAGTCGTCCTTGGCCGTGGTGCGGACCGCGACCGAGGAGCTGAAGACCGGGAAGCCGCGGTCGCGCAGCTGGTCGGTGTCGCGCACCCCGCCGTCGATCACCAGCCCCAGCACGCCGCGCGCCTGGGCGGCGACGGTGAGCACTTCGCCCCAGTAGCCGCAACTCTCCTGCCGTCCGTCGACCACCAGCACGTCGCCGGGTTCGGCGAGTTCGAGGGCGAGGTGCAGCGGGAGGTTGTCGGCGGGGCCTGTGGTGACCGGCAGCGCCCGGCCGACGACCACGGCGCCGGACCAGACCGGACGGATACGCGGCGGCAGGAAGCAGTTGAGCCCGGACGCCTCGTAGAGCGTCGCCGTGCCCAGCCGCAGACAGGCGGGGGTGTCCAGGCCGTCGAGGCCGGCGGAGCCCTGAGGGATGCTCGGGCCGGAGGCGGGGGATGCGGCGGTCGTCATGCCTGGCTCCTCTGCAGCAGGTGGTAGCCGTGCGCGGCGCGGGCGGCGGCCAGCGTGCGGCCGGCGAGCACGTCCTCGACGATGCGCGACTCGCGTTCGTGGATGCCCCGGCAGACCTCGGCCAGTTCGTCCTCGACGTCCGGCGGCACGGCGATCGCGCCGTCGTCGTCGGCGATGATCAGCTGGCCGGGCAGCACCTGGACGCCACCGATCCCCACCGGGCACTGCACATCGCGGACCTCGACCCGGTCCTTGCCGGTGCGCATGTAGCGGCCGCGGGTGAAGAGCGGGTAGTTGAGGTCGAGCGCCCGCCGTACGTCCCGGCAGACTCCGTCGATCACCGTGCCGGCGATCCGCCGGTCGTCGGCCATCGCGGTGAGGATGTCGCCCCACACCGTGCAGTCGGTCCGGCCGGAGTTGTCGAGCACGGCCACCTCGCCGGGCTCGACGTCGTCCAGGTAGTCGCCGACCGTGCCGGCCGGGTGCCCGGCGGCGACGTAGGAGACGGTGTAGGCGCGGCCGAAGATCGACATCCCGTTGGCGAGCGGGCCGATGCCGAGCAGACAGCCCTCCCGGCCGAGCCGGTCAAGCGCGTCGGCCACGGTGGCGGTCGAGTAGCCGCGCAGCGGGTGCGCGGGGGCGGCGGGCGCCTGGGCGGCGCGTTCGTCGGTCACGAGCCGGACTCCTCGGTAGCGGGGAACTGACTGTCGTGCATCACTTCGGAGACCGGACGTCCCCGGTCGACGGAGTCGGCCATGCCGGCCTCGCGCGCCACGATGCGTTCGGCGAAGCCGACGATCCGCGGGGCGTCGGGCCCCGGGACGAAGGCCACTCCGTTGCCGTCGGCGATCACGTAGTCGCCCGGCCGTACGGTGACGTCGCCGAACTCCACCGGCTCGTCCATCGCGTGCTGGACCACCCGGCCGCGGGCGCTGATCGGCACCACGGCCCGGGCGAAGACCGGCAGGCCCAGCTCGCCGCTCTCGGAGGCGTCCCGGCAGGCGCCGTCCACCAGCACTCCGGCGATCCCCCGGGCGACGGCCGCCCGGCTGAGGATGCCGCCCCAGCAGGACACGTCGAGCCGGCCGTCGTTGGCGATGACCAGTACGTCCTGCGGGCCCGAGGCGTCCACCGCGGCGGCGCCGACATGGCCGGCCGGCCGGTCGGAGCGGCGCGGGCCCACCTGGACGGTCCGCACCCGGCCGGCCACCACCCGGTCCACCGGCCACACCGGGCGCGGGCCGAGCACGACGGTGGACAGGCCGTACGCGTCCAGCGCGTCGGAGACCGCGCAGGAGTCCAGGGCCCGCAGCCGTTCCAGCAGGGGGTCCGTCCCGTCGGGCGCGGATGTCCCGTCCGTCGTCATCGTGTCTCCTCCGGACGGTCGTCCTGCCAGGTCATGAAGGCCATCGCGCAGCCGGTGCCGGCCTCGGCGCGGTAGCAGGGCTCGTAGCCGACCAGCTCGGCCGAGAGCGGGGAGGAGTGCAGCGCCCCCGCGACCACGATCCAGTTGCGCATCTCCGAGGTGCCCGACCGCAGCACGGCGTCCGGCAGCGCGCGCAGATGGTCGGCGTCCCGGCCGGCCAGCGCGGTGAGGAAGGCCCGGTCCAGCTCCTCGTCCACCACGAAGTGGCTCAGCCCCCCGGAGGCGACGATGCCCACCCGCAGGTGCCCGGGGAAGCTCCTGATCGCCTCGCCGAGCGCGACTCCGAAGTCGAAGCAGCGGGCGGCCGACGGCGGGTTCGGCTCCCAGAAGGTGTTGACGAAGACCGGTACGGTCGGCGGGATGTGGTCCGCGTCGCCGGCGAGCAGCTGCTCGAAGATGAAGCCCCAGCCGTGCGGAATGCCCGAGTTACCCCATTCACCGGGCGGCAGGTTCCGGGACGCGGCCGGGTCGAACCCGGCGGCGGAGGTCCGCTCGATCAGATGGCGGGCCAGCGCCGCGTGGCCGGGCCGTACGGTACTGCGCTCGGGCACATTGG
This sequence comes from Streptomyces sp. NBC_00223, assembly GCF_036199905.1. Classification (NCBI taxonomy): domain Bacteria; kingdom Bacillati; phylum Actinomycetota; class Actinomycetes; order Kitasatosporales; family Streptomycetaceae; genus Streptomyces; species Streptomyces sp. NBC_00223. The sequence continues at coordinate 3,819,032 of NZ_CP108109.1, forward strand.
CCACCTCGGCGACGGCAAGACCGGGCTTCATCCGGTCCAGCTGCTCCTGGGTGAAGGGCTCGTGCCGCATGGTGTCGCCCCAGTAGAAGGCGAACTGCGGCAGCAGCGCGTCGTCGAAGACCTCCTTGTGGTCACTGCTGACCACGACCAGGACGTCCAGCTCGGCGGCCACGATCCGGCGGCCCAGCTCCTCGATGTCGGCGCGGCAGGCCGCGTGACGGCGGCGGCGCACCTCCAGTGCGCACTCGTCCGCGAAGCCGGGGGCGCGCAGCGCGAGCAGGTCGTCGTACGCGTACTCCGTGCCCCGGTAGACCAGCGCCTTGTTGGCGCGGTCGGCCTTGGCCCGCAGTCCCCAGTCCTCCGGCGCGGTGTTCAGCAGCGGTCCGTGGGAGGTGCCCACGCCCAGTACGAGTTCGGCCATCGCGGCTCAGACCTCCAGCCCGAACAGATCGACGGCGTTCGTCTCGAACAGCGCCTTGCGGTCCGCGTCGGTGAGCCAGTCGATGTCCTCGATCAGCAGATGGATGTCGTCGATCCAGCGGCCGGTCTTCGGGTCCTTGACCGATCCGGTGCCCGGCTTCTCGGTGCCGAACAGACAGCGGTCCACACCGACCGTGCGCAGCAGGAACTCGATCGAGTCCTGGGTGTAGAGGCAGGTGTCGTAGTAGAGGCGGCGCAGCCGCTCCTCGAAGGTGGTGCCCGCCCGCAGCGCGGCCGGGTAGAAGCGGCCCTTCTGGTACGGGATCGCGCCGCCGCCGTGCGACACGACGATCTTCAGGTCGGGGAAGTCGTCGAGCACCGTCGACTGGAGCAGCCCGGCCACCGCCAGGGTCTCCTCCTGCACGAAGTGCAGCGAGTAGCTTTCGCGGGCCGGCGGACGGCAGGCCGCCGAGTGGATGATGGCCGGTACGTCGAGTTCGCAGAGCGTCTCCCACACCGGGTACCAGAAGCGGTCGCCGATGGCGGGCGGCTGCCGCAGGCCCTCGTAGGGGTCGGTGTTCAGGGTCGCGCCGACGAAGCCCAGCTCGGTGACGCAGCGGCGCAGTTCCTTGGTCCACAGCGCCGGGTCCAGCTCCATCGACTGCGGCATACCCGCCACGCCCCGGAAGCGGCTGTCCACCTGACAGCACAGCGCGATGACGTCGTTGGTCTCCGCGGTGAACCACTCGACCAGATGGGCCGGGCTCTCGCTGTGCATCATCTGGAACGGCCGGGGCGAGATCAGCTGTACGTCCACGCCCGCCTGGTCCAGGTGCTCCAGGTGGGAGATCTTGCCGAAGCTCGGATGCGGCGCGTTCAGCGCCTCCACGACATGTTCTCTGGTCACTCCGGAACGGCCGCGCCCGTGGGCGCCGCGGTGGGACAACAGGCCCGCTTTGTACGCGTAGAGCTTGTCCGGGGCGGTGACGTGCCCGTGAACGTCGATGTACATGGCGCTGTCCTTCTCATGGTCAGAACGGGCGAGGCCCGCCGTTGCCCCGGGAAGGGTGCCTGCGGCGTCCTTACCGGGTGTCCTGAACCATAGGCATGGTGCGCCCTATGTGGAATAGTTTCAGGGAGAATTCCTCATGGTGGGACAGCTAACTGTCCGTGGCACCTCCCCCGACGTCCCGAGGGCCTGGCGTCCCACCCGGCGTGGACCGTCGGCGCCCGGCGAGGGGCGCTCTGACGTGCATATATCGCATCCGCCTGAGAAACATCCTAGATCGAATTTCCCCCAGCGGACTGTGCGCCAAAAAAGTTCACCATAAAAGAACCGGCGCATCCGTCCCTTTCATCACCGCACTTTCCAGCCACCCCACCCTCCCCCGGGCAGGAGTCGGCCGGGGTGCCCGGTCGCGGGCGGGGCGGGTGGGATCGGAATGGGACCGGGTTGGTCACGGACCGCGGGAGGTGTCCGGGCGGCGCTGCTAGAAATTGCTCGGCCCCAATCAGTGCCTGGGTCGGTCCGCGGATCACGGCGGGCGGACACAGGCCGGGAGACATCCGTAAAGGAGGTGATCAGGATGAAGAAGATCGCCATTCGGAAGGCCGGTTCGGTCCGTCTGACCAGCACCGCGGCGCTCTACGGCGGCGCCCCGTGCGGTCCGACCTGGCCCCCGCTGCCCCCGGTCAACTTCTAGTCGCGCGGCTCAACCCGGCGGCGGGACACGGGACTTCCCGCCCGCCGCCGGTCACCGAGGACCCCGGCCCCAGTCGCCGTGTGCGCGCCCCGGCCGTCCGCCCACGCGGGCCGCCCGCCCACCGGCCGCCGCCCGGCCATCCGCTTGGAGGAGCCATGCCAGACAGGTCGGCGACCGCCGAGCCCGGCGAGGACCGGGCGCAAGGGACGGCGGGAACGCCCGGCGCGCCGCCCGCGTCAGGCACGGCCGACCAGCCGCTCGCCTTCCACGACCTCGTCTTCCAGCCCGACGGCGACGAGGTGACCGTCGGCAGGCTCGACGCGGGCTCGTTCGTGGTGCTCCCGGCCGACGGCGCCGCGCTGCTGCGCCGGCTCGTCGAGGGCAGCACATGCGCGGAGGCCGCCCGGTGGTACTCCGCCACCTACGGCGAAACCGTCGACATCGCCGACTTCGTGGCCGACCTCGGCGAACTCGGCTTCCTGCGGCCGCCCGGCGAGAAGGACGCCGCCCCGCCCCCGCCCGTGCGCTGGCAGCGCCTGGGCCGCGCGGTGTTCTCCCCGGTCGGCGCGGTGCTCTATCTGCTGCTGATCGCCGGCTGGCTGGTCACGACGGTCCGCTCGCCCGACCTCGCGCCCAGCTACCGGCACGTGTTCTTCACCCACTACATGTCCGTCCTGGTGGCGACGATGTTCTTCGCCCAGGCGCCGCTGATCCTGCTGCACGAGGCCGCGCACGCGCTGGCCGGACGCCGGCTGGGCCTGCGCTCCAAGCTGTCGGTGGGCCGGCGGCTGTACTACGTGGTCGCGCAGACCACCATGGACGGGCTGGTCGCGGTACCGCGCCGCAAACGCGTCCTGCCGATCCTGGCCGGCATGCTCACCGACATCGGCGTACTGGCCGCGTTCACCCTGGTCGCCGCCGCCACCCGTACCGCCGACGGCGATTTCTCGCTGATCGGCGGGGTCGCGCTGGGCCTCGCGTACTCCACCGTGCTGCGGCTGGTGTGGCAGTGCTTCTTCTTCCTGCAGACCGATGTGTACTACCTGGTCGTCACCGTGCTCGGCTGCCTCGATCTCCAGGCGACCGCCAAGCAGTTGCTGGCCAACCGGTGGTCCCGGCTGTGGGGCCGCCCGGCCCGGCACGACCCGCGGAACTGGCATCCGCGCGACCGCTCCGCCGCCCGCTGGTACTCCGTGCTGATGGGCGTCGGTTACGCCTTCGCCCTGGCGACGATGGCCGTCAATCTGCCGCCCATCATCAGCCGTGCCTTCCACACCGTGGTGACGCATCTGTCGGGCGGCCCGGCCCACCAGTGGGCCGGCCTCGCGGACAGCGTCGTCTTCCTGCTGATGGTCGTCGGCGAACTCGGCCTCGCCGGCGCGCTGTACCTGCGCGAGCGGCGGGCCGGGCGCAGAGCCGCCACCACCTGGTCCCCGTCCTGACGTCCCTGGAGTGCCCGATGTCCGCTGAGCCCGCCCACTCCGCAGCGCCCGCAGAAGCAGCCCCGGCCGGGCCCGTGGAAGCAGCCCCCACCGCCGAACCGACTTCGCAGGCCGACCAGTTGGCGCCCTCGGACCCCGGCCGCCAGCACCTCCTCGTGGTCGGCGAGCTGCGCCGGGACCGTACGGCCCACCGCGCCGGCCTCGCGCTTCCGCCGCCGCTGCTGCCGGAGATCTCGGCCCACCGGGGACTGCGCGGACCGTACACGGCCGCGGGCACCCTGCTGCGTGCTCTCGTCCCCGGCGCGCTCGACCGCCGGCCGGAGCTGGTCACCGCCCACGAGGTGGAACTGCTCACCGTGGCACCGGAGTTGCGCGAGCTGATCCCCGCCAACCTGGAGACGCTGACCTCGCTGGCCGTGCCCGAGGAGCGGACCCGTTTCTACTCGCGGTGGCGCACGCTGCGGATCGCGCACGGCCTCCAGGAGTTCCTGCGCGAACTGCTGGAGTCCGACGGCGCCGGTACACGGTCGCTGGTCGTCGAGGACCTGGACCACGCGGACCCTACCGACACGGAGTTCGTCTCGGTACTCCTGCGCAGGACCGACCCGGCGCTGCTGACCGTGGTGGCCGGGGGTACGGCCGCGCTGCTCGTCCCCGCGCCGCCCGACCCCGGAGTGGAGCCGGGCACCCCGGCAGGCGAGAACCTGGCCGAGGTGCTGGCCCGGCACTGCCGACGGGCCGACGCGCCGCACATACCGGCGCCCGAGAGCACCGAGAACGCCGAGAGCGTCCACGCGCGGGCCGCCCGCTATGTCGAGGGTGACGCGACCGACGACGACCCCGCCGCCCTGGCCGCGTACGAGAGCCTCGACGCCGCCGAGCGCCGGGAGTTGCACGACCGGCGGGCCGACGCGCTCGCGGCCGCCGGCGAACGGTCCCTGGCACTGGGCGCGATCCCGTACCACCGCGAACGCGGGAGCGAGCCGTACCGCACCGGCATCGCGGCCCTCGCCGTGGCCATGGACACCTGCATGCTGCACGGCTTCTACGAGGCGACCCTCGACCTGTGCCGGCGCGGCCGCGCGCTCACCGACGGCGGGCGCTTCCCTGACCACTGGTGGTACTTCACCGGCAAGATGCCCACCTCGCTGTCCGCGCTCGGCCGCGCCGACGAGGCCGAGGCGATCTGCGACGAGGCCAGGGCGCGTTCCACCAAGCCCGCCGTGCACATCCAGTGCGCGTACGCGACCGCGATGCTCTTCACCCGGCACCGCGAGCCCAGCCGCCGCGACCACGACCGGGCGCTGGCCTGGATCAACGAGGCGATCGCGCTGGCCTCCCTGCTGCCCGACCGCCGGCAGCGCGCCTTCAACACCGTCTTCCACAACAACGGGCTCGCGCTGATCGAGGCTCATCTCGGCCACGCCGAGGAGGCGCTGCGGCTCGTCACGGAGGGCATCGCCGAACTCGACCGCGATCTGGGCGCCGACGAGCACCATCTGCACCGTTCCGTCCTGCGGCACAACCGGGCCACCGTGCTGATCGGGCTCGGCCGGCCGGCCGAGGCGCTCGACGACCTCCGCGCGGTGATCGACCAGGACCCGCACTACCCGGAGTACCACTTCGACCTGGGCAATCTGCTGCGCCTGATGGGCCGTGAGCAGGACGCGCTCGCCGCCTACGAGACGGCGCTGCGCCTCGGCCCGCCCTTCCCCGAGGTGTACTACAACCGCGGCGACCTCAGGAACGACGCCGGGGACGTCGAGGGCGCGCTCGCGGACTTCAGCTATGTGCTGGAGCTGGACCCCAGCTTTGTGAACGCGTACGTCAACCGGGCCGGTCTGCTGCTGGACCTCGGCGATCTCGACGCGGCCGAGCGGGACGCGGCGGCCGGCCTCGCCCTGGCCCCGGAGCACCCGCATCTGCTCGCCGTGCTCGGCCAGGTGCACGCCGAGCGCGACGACGCCGAGGCCGCGCGGGAGGCGTTCGGGAGGGCGCTGCTCGCCGACCCCGACCTGGTGCCGGCGCTGTGCGGCCGGGCGACGGCGGCGTACGAGGGCGGGGACCTGGACGCCGCCCTGGACGACCTGCGCCGCGCGGTCGAACTGACGCCGGACGACCCGGCCGTGCGCTACAACCGCGCCTTCGTGCTGCGGCAGGCCGGCCGCTGGGACGACGCGCTCGCCGACCTCGACATCGCCGCGGAACTGCTGCCGGACGACACGGACATCACCGAAGCCCGCGAGGAGTGCCTGGCCCGCAGGAGCATGGCGATCGGCTGACGGCACCGCCATGGCGCCCGGGCGCCGCGGAACTACGGCCCGGGCGGGCGCCGTTACGGCCTCGGCGGCTGCCACCAGGGTGACCGCGGCGACCAGCGGTCGAACGCCCGGCGGGTGCTGTCCCGTACGGCGGCGGCCAGTCGCGCGAGGGCGGCGGTGACGGACTCCTCGTCGCCGCCGCCGAAGGTCTCGGGTGGTCGCGGGCCCGGCCGGCGCGCGGCCGCCGGGCCGTGCCCGTAGCCGTACCCGGCCGCGCCCGTGACGCCGCCCCCGACCCCGCCCGTGACGCCGCCCCCGACCCCGCCGGCATCCGCGTCCCCGCCCGCGTCCTCGCCCGCGTCCACGTGCGCGGCCAGCAACGCGGTCATCCGCTCCGCGCGTTCGGCCATCGCCTTGCGCCGCAGCGCCCGCAGCGCGCCGGCGGGCAGGCCGAAACACTGCTCGTACGAGCGGATCAGCGACTCCGAGGGAATCCGCCGTCCTTTTTCGATGGCCGAGAACACACTGTGCGCGCTGTAGCCCAATCGCTGGGCGAGGGCCCGTAGGGAAAGGCCGTGCTCCAGCCGTAAACGGTGCAGGGTCAGTCCCAGATCCCGCTCGGCGCGGCCGATGTCGGCGGAGGAGAGCGTGGGCGATGTCGCAGGTCGGACCGGATCGGCCGGCCTGGACGCGGTGCCGGGCGCGCCGCCGCCCGGTGCGCCCGCACGCCCGAACGGGACGCCGACCCGCCGGCTGTTCTCCGGGCTCCGAAATTCCATAAGGCCACCGTCTCCTTGTGGTCAGTGCGCGAAATCCGGCCGCCTCGTGCGCAGTGATCCGCCGCCCGGCCGCGGTGACGGCATCGGTTCGCAAGCATCGTTCCGCACGCAGGTATGCGCATTCCTGGGAAGCGGAACATTCCGTGCCCACGGGAGCGCCCGGTGGGACCCACGGGACGAGCCGCCCGACACACACAGGTTCTTGCGCAAGAAAGTAGAGATTTGGCAAAGCTGCATCCTGATATTGCGGTGCAGTGTCCGCGACATTACGGTGCCCTTGCGCCGTCACCGCCCGCACCACCCCGGGCACCATCCCGCAGTCGCACGCGTCCGCTTGTGATCCCCCGTCCCCCCACCCGTCACGGAACCCGCACCGCGTCCGGCCGCGCTCACCGAGGGCCCCGGCGCCGGCTCCGCCTCAGCTCCATGCGCCTCCCCCATTCACGCCGCCCAACAGCGGTCGAACGGTGCACACACGGCATTCCATGTCGAAAAGGAGCAGACGTTGTACCAGCCCATCAGATATCTGGGGCGCACGATCGCCCTGGGAGGCACCACCGCGTTGCTGGCCGCCGCCGGCGTCTTCGCGCTGGCCGTCCCGCAGGCGTCGGCCGCCACCCCCGCCGCCACCGGCGGCAACGGAGCGAGCCTGCCGTACGTCGAGGTACAGGCGGAGAACTCGGCCACCAACGGCACGGTCATCGGCCCGAGTTACGCCCAGGGCCAGCTGGCCGACGAGGCGTCGTACCGCAAGGCCGTGACCCTCCAGGGCAGCGGCAAGTACGTCACGTTCACCACACCGGTGGCGACCAACTCGATCGACTTCCGGTACAGCATCCCGGACACCTCGGGCGGATCGGTCTACACCGCCCCGCTGTCGCTGTACATCAACGGCACCAAGCAGAGCGACTTCACGCTGACCAACGCCTACAGCTGGTACTACGGCGGCTATCCGTTCACCAACTCGCCGGGCAGCAACCCGCATCACTTCTACGACGAGGCGCACCGGCTGCTCCCGCAGTCGTATCCGGCCGGTACGACCTTCAAGCTCCAGGTGGACGCGGGCGACAACGCGTCGTCGTACACGATCGACTACGCCGACTTCGAGCAGGTGGGCGCCGCGCTGACCGCGCCCGCGGGCTCGGTGTCGGTCACCAGCAAGGGCGCGGACGCGACCGGTTCGGCCGACTCGACCAGCGCGTTCAACTCCGCGATCAGCGCGGCCGGTCCCGGCGGCACGGTGTGGATTCCGCCGGGCACGTACAACATCCCGGGGCACATCGCCGTCAACAACGTGACCGTCGCGGGCGCCGGCATGTGGTACTCGACGGTCACCGGCACCGCGCCCGGCTTCTACGGCAACTCCGCGCCGTCGCCGAGCAGCAATGTGCATCTGCAGAACTTCGCGATCTTCGGCAACGTCCAGGAGCGCGACGACTCCGCCCAGGTGAACGGCATCGGCGGCGCGATGAGCAACTCCAGCGTCTCCAGCGTGTGGATCGACCACATGAAGGTCGGCGCCTGGATGGACGGGCCGATGGACAAGCTGACCTTCAGCGGTCTGCGCATCCGCGACACCACCGCTGACGGCGTCAACTTCCACGGTGGCGTGACCAATTCGACCGTCACCAACAGCGACATCCGCAACACCGGTGACGACGGCATCGCGACCTGGGCCGACTCCGCGCTCGGCGCCGACGCCAACGACACGATCTCCGACAACACGGTGACAACGCAGATCCTCGCCAACGGCATCGCGATCTACGGCGGCCACGACAACACCGTCAGCGGCAACCTGGTGGTGGACACCGGCCTCGCCCAGGGCGGCGGCATCCACGTCGGGCAGCGCTTCACCTCGACGCCCGTCGGCACCACCACGGTGTCGAACAACACCCTGATCCGCGACGGCAGCCTCGACCCGAACTGGCAGTTCGGCGTCGGCGCGCTGTGGTTCGACGGCAGCCAGGGCGCGATCACCGGACCGATCAACGTCAGCAACGCGCTGATCGAGCAGAGCCCGTACGAGGCCGTCCAGTGGGTCGAGGGCACCGTCAGCGGGGTCAACCTGAACAACGTGACCATCGCGGGCGCCGGCACCTTCGCCCTCCAGGAACAGACCGGCGGCGCGGCGAAGTTCACCAATGTCACGGCCACCGGCGTGGGCGCCTCCTCCCCGGTCTACAGCTGCGAGGGCAACAACTTCGCGGTGACCGACGGCGGCGGCAACTCCGGTATCACCGGCACCCCGATCTGCGGCCCGTGGCCGTCCCCGGTCTTCCCGCCCTACCCGGCCGAGGGCGTCACCGCCAACCCGAGCGCGCTCAACTTCGGTTCGGTCGCCACCGGTTCGACGAGCGCCGCGCAGACCGTGACGGTCTCCAACCCGACGGGCGCGGCCGCTGCCGTCTCGTCGATCGCCGCCACCGGCGACTTCTCCCAGACCAACACCTGCGGTTCGTCCATCGCGGCGAACGGCTCGTGCACGGTCAGCGTGAAGTTCGCGCCGACGGCGACCGGCGCCCGTACCGGCACCCTGACCGTCAACGCGGGCGGGAACACCAGCACGGTCAGCCTGTCGGGCACCGGCACCGCGCCCGGCCCGGTCCTCAACACCGACCCGGCCAGCCTCTCCTTCGCCGCCACGGTGGTCGGCTCCTCGGCTCCCGCGCAGACCGTGACGGTGTCCAACTCCGGTACGACCGCGGCGACCGTCTCGGGCGTCACGGCGAGCGGTGACTTCAGCCAGACCAACAACTGCTCCACCCTCGCGGTGGGTGCCTCCTGCACGGTGACCGTCACGTTCAAGCCCACCACGGGCGGCGCCCGTACCGGGAATCTGACGCTCACCGGCAACGCCAACAACAGCCCGACGACGGTCACCCTGGCCGGCAGCGGCATCGACAGCAGCACCAACATCGCGGCCGGCCGCCCGGCGTCGGCGAGTTCGAGCAGCGGTACGTATGTCCCGGCGAACCTCACGGACGCCGACGCCTCGACGTACTGGGAGAGCGCCAACGGCTCCTTCCCGCAGTGGGCGCAGGTCGACCTCGGCCAGAACTACGGCGTCGGCAAGGTCGTCCTCAAGCTGCCGCCGGCCACGGCGTGGGCGGCGCGCACCCAGACCCTGTCGGTGCTCGGCTCCACGGACGGCTCGAACTTCTCGACCCTCGTGGGCTCGGCCGGGTACACCTTCGACCCGAACGCCAACAACAACACGGTGACGATCACCTTCAACTCCGCCACGGCCCGGTACGTCCGGGTCAACATCACCGCCAACAACGGCTGGGCGGCGGGGCAGTTGTCGGACTTCGAGGTCTTCCCGAGCGGCGGCGGTGGCGGGACGTCGGCGGCGACGCTGTCGGCCAACCCCGGTTCGCTGACCTTCGCGAGCCAGGCGCCGGGCACCACCAGCGCGGCGCAGACGGTCACGGTGACCAACACCGGCAACGCGGCCGCGGCGGTCTCCGGGGTCTCGGTCTCCGGTGACTTCTCGCAGACCAACACCTGCGGTTCGTCCCTCGCGGCGAACGCGTCCTGCACGGTCAGCGTCAAGTTCGCGCCGACCGCGTCGGGCACCCGCACCGGCGGCCTCACCATCAGCAGCAACGCGTCGAACAACCCGACCACGGTCGCGCTGACCGGCACGGGCTCGGGCACGGTGAGCACCAACCTCGCCGCGGGCAAGGCCACCAGCGAGTCCAGCCACAACGACGTGTACGCGTCCTCGAACGTCACGGACGGCAACCAGAACAGCTACTGGGAGAGCGCCAACAACGCTCTGCCGCAGTGGGTGCAGGTGGACCTCGGCTCCGCGCAGAGCGCCGGGCGCGTCGTCCTCCAGCTCCCCGCCACGTGGGGGGCCCGCAGCGAGACGCTCTCCGTGTCGGGCAGCACGGACGGCAGCAGCTTCACCACGCTCAAGTCGTCGGCGAGCTACACCTTCGACCCGAGCGGCAATAACACGGTCACCATCACGTTCCCCGCGACCACCCAGCGGTACTTCCGGGTGACCGTCACGGCGAACACGGGCTGGCCGGCCGGCCAGTTCTCCGAGTTCCAGGTCTGGAACACCTGACCCGACTCCCGGTCGGGCACCCCCCGACCGGACCCGCCCATGCATGACAAGGGGCCCCACCGCGGCGCGGTGGGGCCCCTGCCTCTCCCCTGTGGACCACGTCCGCCACTCCGGATCCGCCGTGGGGTGCACGGTCAGGAACTCCGCAGAGCGGATCGGCACGCCCGCCGCCCGACCGGCTCCGCCGCTCCCGAAGGAGCCCGGTCAGAGTGGCCCGGCCCCCACGGCGGCGGCCCGGACGGACGAGCACGTCGCCCGCTGGCCGGCGCGGCGCCGCCGAGCACGCCCACCGCGTCGCGGAGCGCGTCGGCAACGGCAGCCGAGCCCCACGGGGGCGGACGAGACGGACGAGCGTCGCCCGTCGGCCGGGACGGACGGGTGCGTCACCCGTCGGCCGAGGGTGAGCCGACGCGGCGCCGCCGAACACGTCCACCACGTCGCGGAGCGCGTCGGCAACTGGAGCCGGCCCCCACGGGTGGCGGGCCGGACGGACGAGTACGTCGCCCCCCGGCCGGGGCTGAGCCGCCGCGGCGCCGCCGAACACGCCCACCGCGTCGCAGAGCGCGTCGGCAACTGGAGCCGGCCCCCACGGGTGGCGGGCCGGACGGACGAGTACGTCGCCCCCCGGCCGGGGCTGAGCCGCCGCGGCGCCGCCGAACACGCCCACCGCGTCGCGGAGCGCGTCGGCAGCGGGAGCCGGGCCCGACTCGGCTGTCGGATCGGCATGTCCGGCCTCCTCGATCGCCTCGCGTCCGAGCCCCCGGCTCCTGGGTCCGCGCCGCGGGGGCGCGGAGGTCAGGAAGGGGAGCGGGCCCGGGCCGGGGCCCGGGAAGGGGGAGCCGCCCCGGGCTCAGAACGCCGGGTACCGGCCCGGGCTCAGAACGCGGTGTCGGCCGGCGCTCAGAACCCGGGAAGCATCGGTCGCAGACCGCGCTCAGGACACGGGAAGCGCCGGTCGCAGACCGGGCTCGCGGATCAGCGCGGTGACCTCCGCGGCCGCCCGCGACGCGCAGCTCGGCCGCCCCGACCACCGTTCCAGCCGCGGCGAACCGACCATGCCGATCCGTATGTCGTCGACCCCTTCACGGCAGGCGAGGCCCAGCTCGCCGCGCGCGTTGTACACGACGGCCGTGGCGTCGTCCCAGGGGCGGTGGTGCGTACGCCACAGGGTCCGCACGTACAGACCGTCGGGCGCGGCCACGATCCGCCACCGCGCGATCCGGGCCAAGGGGACCACCCAGCACAGCCACATCAGGTACCAGAAGGTCAGCGGCGACGGGTGAACCCCCCACAGGTACAGCGCGACCGGCCCCGCGGCCACCACCGCGAACAGCACCAACGCCGTCACGAACGCCACCGGCCCCGGCTGCCAGCGCACCCGGGCCGGCCCGGTGGCCAGAGCGGCCCGCGCCTCGCGCACCCGGTCCTCGGCTGCCGCCCGGTCCTTCGCGGGACCCCCGCTGACCGGGACGCCGTCGGCCTGGGGCAGGTCGGGCGCGGCGCCCGGACGTATCGGGGAGACCGACACCTCGACAAGCCACTGGCCTGATTCCGTGGCGCTCGCCAGCACCAACTCCCGGTCCCCGCGGACCGGTCCGTAGAGCAGGGCCTGGCGCAGCGTCTCACGGGCGCCGATGTGCGGCCGGTAGTGCAGCACGGGGTCGAGGCCGGCGGTGTCGTCGGCGGCGTATATCTCCGTGTTCCCCCCGTTGCGGCGGGTCAGGACGCGCAGGACGGGCACGGGAGCGCTCAGCAGCGCCGTCACCCGGTGGCGGGCGAGCAGGCCCGACGCGATCAGGGTCACCCCGACCCCCGCGAGGACCACCGCCAGCAGCTGACGGCCGCTCCGGTCGCCGTAGGGCTCGCCCGCGAGCCGCGTCCAGTCCCCGTGGACGAGCACCCGCACCCGGTGCTGCCCGCGGTAGTCGCCCACGACGGCGAAGCGGTGGCGGGTGCCGTCGGGGAGCCGGACGGTCAGGGCGTAGTCGCCGGCGTTGTACTTCACCACGGGAACGTCCCGCGCGGTGGCCGTACGAGCGGTACGGTCGTCGGCCCGGTTGTCCGCGACGACGGTGGCGACCACGGCGGCGCCCGCCGCGCACAGCAGCGCGCCCGCGACCCAGCGGATCACCCCCCGCCGGGCCGGGCGCACCCCGGCGGGCGCCGGAGCCGCGACCGCGAGACCGCCGGCCGCGTCGCGGATCAGCGCGTCCTGACGGCGCCGGACCCGCAGCCGCGTCACGCCGGACACCAGGCCCCAGCACAGCGCGGCGACGACGAAGCAGTCCGCCGCCTTCTCCTCGGGGCCGCCCGCCCAGGTACCCGGCCCGGCCATGTAGAGCAGCAGCAACGGACCGGATATCAGGGCGAGTTCGGGGAGGAAGAAGAGGCACAGCACATGCGGCAGGAACCACGTCGTGGCGATCCCGTCGACCCACTGCGCGCCGCACGGCGCCGCCGGTGTGCACGACGGGTCGGGCGAGACGATCACCGCCCAGAACACGGCGACCGCCACCAGCACCGCGGGGCCCACCGGCCGTGCCCACACAGGGACCTGTAGATGCCGCCACCGCCGGGCGTCGGCGGACAGCCACGGTCGCGCGGGCACATCCGTGAACGGCACGGAACTCGTCGTCATGCGGGCATTATGCGGCCACGCCGGTCCGCGGACGCGGCCCGTACGGAGAACACCGGCCCCGCGCGAAAAGCCGCACGTCCGCCCCGCGCGAAAAGCCGCACGTCCGCCCCGCGCGAAAAGCCGTACCTCCGCCGCGCGCGGAAAGTCGTACCTCGGCCCCGCGCGGAACGGTGAACACCCCGCCGGCCTCAGCGCGGGTGGCGCGCGGTGACATGGGCCCCCGCGTCCGCCTCCAGGGACACCGACCCGTGATCGTCCTTCACCGACACCCGGATGACCGTCTTCCCGCTCTTCGCGTCCTTGCCGACGGTCAGCCGCCAGGACGTGGGGGCCTTGACGCCCAGCGTCGTGCGCGCCTGGTGGATCAGCGCGGGCAGCCGCTCGTACGGAATCGCCCGTACGTCGATCAGCGGATCGGGGCCCAGGGTCAGGGGGATGCCGCCGCGCAGCGTCATGGTCCGGGCGCCGATGGTGAGTTCGAGGACGTCGGGTGTGCCGGTGGCGGAGATCAGGCTCTCGGAGGTACGGCGCATCTCGCCCTCCCGCAGCAGTGGTTCGCCGGACCCCGAGACGGTCGCCGACGACGTGAAGCCGGTCCCGGTCACCGTGAACGACGTACTCGTGGACGACGTGGAGGACGACACCGTCGGGGACGCGGAGGACTTGGCCGGAACGTCGTCCTTGAAAAGGTCCCCCCGGTAGAGCAGTACGACGAGCGCCCCGCCGACCAGGAGTCCCAGGACGGTCAGCAGACACAACCCGCCTCCCATGGGGGGCGATTCGACCTTGGCGGACTCGGGGGCGGAGTCCACCGACTCCTCGGCCACCCGCCGCGCCCACTCCGGCGACGGCCGGTCGACGATCTTGACCTTCCACGGCCGGTCGACGCGGTAGGTGACGACCAGCATCCGGCCCGGCGGATAGTCGGGGATGTCGACGAGGTTGATGTCCATCCGGGCCTCGGACCGGAACGCCGGGCCGCCCTCCGGCGCGACCGTCAGCTCGAACTGGACGGGTATGTCCCCGGTTTCGCTGCCGCCCGCGCGCCGGCTCTCGATGACGGCGAGCGCCGTCAGCCGCTGCGGCTCGGGCAGTCTCGCCCGCCGCCAGCTGTTGAGGACGACCACGAAGACGACGACGAGAACCGCGAGGCCGGCGCCGATCAGCGCCGGACGAAGCTCCTTGATCACCGACCCGACCACCACGCCCGCCAGCGCGGCGCCGACCATGCCGCTGACCACGAACCCGCGGAGCAGAGCGACCGGCCCGGCGGACGCCCGCGCCTCGGCGGAAGCGGACGTCTGGGCCCCGGAGATCGTCATACCGGCGATTATGCCGCCCCCCGATGTACACCGTAAGGACGATCGCGGCACAGCACGGCAACGGCGATTTTCAGCCGTCCCCGGCCATGACCGCAGGGCTTCCGGGCCCTGAAGCGGGCCTGAACTCCCGGTTCACCACGTCCGCTTGACGGCCCGCCGACGCCGGACCAGCGGCCGGGCAACTGATGTTCCGTAAACGTTGCCGGTTCTCTTGACAGCGCTCCGAGCGGAGGAACACTCTCCTGAGAGCGCTCTCACCCTCTCCATCCCCCACAACGGCGTGCCCCCGTCCCGGCCGGACGCGGACCCGCCGCCCCCACAAAAGGAGAAAGAGTACGCATGTGGACTCGAAGTTCCCGAAATAGGCGCGCGCGCCTCCTGCCGCGCCGAACGGGCGGTCGGATCACGGTCGGTCTGGCGGCCGTCGTCGCCCTCGCGACGGTCACCCTGACGGGCTCCCCCACCGCCTCCGCCCAGGCCCCCGCCCGCGCCGCACTCTCCGCGGCACAGGCCCAGGCCGCGCCCGCAGCCGCGCCCGCCGCCGTACCCGCGCCGCCGGCCGGCTTCACCACCGCCTGGAGCGACGACTTCAGCGGCGCCGCCAACACCGGTCTGAACACCGACACCTGGCGTTACGACGCGGGTGACGGCTGGACCTTCGGCACCGGTGAGATCGAGACGATGACCAACAGCACGGCCAACGTGTACCAGGACGGCAACGGCCACCTGGTGCTCAAGGCCCTGCACTCGGGCACCGACCCCAACTCCGGCTGGACCTCCGGCCGGGTCGAGACGCAGGCCGACGGCTTCGGCGCCCAGCCCGGCGGCGTGGTCCGGATGCAGGCGTCCATCCAGCAGCCGAACGTCACCACGGCGAACGGCGCCGGATACTGGCCCGCGTTCTGGATGCTGGGCTCGCCGCTGCGGGTCGGCGTCCCGTGGCCCGGCTCCGGCGAGGTCGACATCCTGGAGGACATCAACGGCCGCAGCTCGGTCTTCGGCACGCTGCACTGCGGTGTCGGCAGCGGTGGTCCCTGCAACGAGACCAGCGGGGTCGGCAGCGGCGAGCACGCCTGCGCCGGCTGCCAGACCGGTTACCACACCTACGCGGTGGAGGTCGACCGCTCGACCTCACCCGAGCAGATCCGCTGGTACCTCGACGGCGCGAACTACTTCACCCTCAAGTCGAACCAGGTCGACGCCACGGCGTGGGCCAACGCGGTCGACCACAGCTTCTACATCATCTTCGACCTGGCGATCGGCGGCGGCTTCCCGGCCGCGTTCGGCGGCGGCCCCAACGCGGCCACCGTTTCCGGCGGCCAGATGAACATCGACTACGTCGCCGTCTACAACAAGCCGCCGGCGGGCAACTTCGGCGCCAACATCGCCCAGGGCAAGCCCACCACGGCCTCCTCGGCGGAGAGCGCCCTGTTCCCGGCGTCGAACGCCACGGACGGCGACATCACCACCCGCTGGTCGAGCGGCTTCAGCGACCCGCAGTGGCTCCAGGTCGACCTCGGCCAGTCGTACAACCTGACGCACGCCACCGTGACCTGGGAGGCGGCCTCTGCATCGGCCTACCAGATACAGACATCCGCCAACGGCTCGACCTGGACCACGGTCTACAGCAACAACAACAGTCCGGCCGACATCCAGGACACCGCGCTCTCCGGCACCGGACGCTATGTCCGGATCTACGCCACGAGCAGAGCCTCGCAGTACGGCGACTCGCTGTACGAATTCGCGCTCTACGGCACACCGACGTCCGGCGGCGGCGACCCCGGCAACCCGGGCAATCCCGGCGGCCCCGCCACCCTGCTCTCGCAGGGCAAGACGGCCACCGCGTCCTCCAGTGAGAACGACAGCTTCACGGCCCCGAACGCGGTCGACGGCAACACCGGCACCCGGTGGTCGAGCGGGTTCTCCGACCCGCAGTGGCTCCAGGTCGACCTCGGCGCCAGCCACACCATCAGCCAGGTCGTGCTCAACTGGGAGGCCGCGTACGGCACGGCCTACCAGATCCAGACCTCGGCGAACGGCTCCACCTGGACCACCGTCTACTCGACGACCACCAGCACCGGCGGCGTCCAGACGATCCCGGTGACCGGATCGGGCCGCTACGTACGCCTGTACGGCACGGCCAGGTCGACCCAGTACGGGTACTCGCTGTGGGAGTTCCAGGTCTACGGCACCTGATCCGTCCGCGGCACCCGGTCGACAACAGCCGACCGAGAACAGCTGACCGAACGCCCTTGGCGCGCCGACGGGCGCACCAAGGGCGTTCCCCTCCTTCGCGGCTCCCCCCGCGCCGGAGACATGAACGGGCCCCGGGGTCGACGTCTTGGGTTCTAACGGTCCTCGCAACACCTGCGATCTGTGGGAGTTGCGGGGACTGTGGGCGTTGAGTGTGGGGATCGTGTGGGGTTGCGGGAGCGTTTCCTTGCGCGGCTGGATGCTGTGGGGAACGTGACGGTGGTGGCCCGTGAGCTGGGGGTGAACCGGAACACTGCTTTCGGCTGGGCCCGGAAGGCCGGACAGGGCTCGGTGCGCCTGCCGCGGCGGCATCCCGGGCGGGATGAGTACGAGCGGCTTCGGGCCGCCGGTGTCGCACGCCGGGTGGCGGCCCGGCAGGTCGGTGTGAACGAGCGCACGGCCAAGGACTGGGACTGGGGCGTCAAGAAGAGCGGCACCACACGCACCTATGCCGACGGCCGCCGTGTCGACTACACCACCGGGACCGTCACGATGGGCGGTGTGACCACAGTACCGGTGGGCCTGCCAGCCCTGGAAAAGCAACTGCATCCGCGATTTCTGACACTGGCCGAGCGCGAACAGATCCGCGATCTGCGTGCGCTGGGCTGGTCGCTGCGGGCGATCGGGCGTGCCCTGGGGCGGCCGGCGAGCACGGTCAAGCGGGAGATCGACACGAACTCCGGCACCGGGGGCTACCAGCCCTACGCCGCCCACCGCGCCGCTGCCGCGCGCAGGCCCCGGCCCAAGGACCGCAAACTACTGCGCGAGGGACGGCTGCGCCGCTTCGTCCAGGACGGACTGCGCAGGCGGTGGTCACCGGAGCAGATCTGCCACGCTCTGTTCAAGGAGCATCCCGACGACCGGAGCATGCGGGTGAGCGTGGAAACGATCTACCAGGCACTGTACTTCCAGGCCCGTGGCGGCCTGAGGCGGGAAGTGCAGGCCGCCGTCCGTTCCGGCCGGACCCGCCGCAAACCACGCCGCGACCCGCAGCGGCGCACACCACGGTTCACCGACCCGATGGTGATGATCAGCGACCGCCCCGCCGATATCGAGGACCGGGCGGTGCCCGGCCACTGGGAAGGCGATCTGATCATCGGCGCGGGCGGGCGCTCCGCGATCGCCACCCTGGTCGAGCGGACCACCCGCTACACCATGCTGGTCCACCTGCCCGGCGCAGCCCACGACGCCGAAACCGTCCGCGACGGCCTCGTCGCCACGATCCAGACCCTGCCCGCCCACCTGCGCGGCTCCCTCACCTGGGACCAGGGCAGCGAGATGGCACGCCACCAGCAGTTCACCATGGCCACAGGCATGCCCGTCTACTTCTGCGACCCCGCCTCACCCTGGCAACGCGGCTCCAACGAAAACACCAACGGCCTGCTCCGCCAGTACTTCCCGAAGGGAACCGACCTCAGCATCCACAGCCCCGAAGACCTCGAACACGTCGCCCAGGAACTCAACGGCCGCCCACGCAAGACACTCGACTGGGATACCCCAGCCGAGCGCCTACGTGATCTACTCACCACCTGAAACCAGGCGGTGTTGCGACGACCCCATGAACCCAAGCGTACGACCCCGGGGCCCGGAGAAATCAGCCGTTCGGCCGACCGCTAGACGGACGCGGCCGAGGAGCGGCGGTACTGGGCCGGGCGGCTGCGCCGGCCGCGGGCCGACTGCGCGCTGCGCTTGGCCCGCTCCACCACCGGCACGGTGATGGTGACCGGCACCCCGGAAGGCGCCTGCGCCCCGGTGATCCGGGTCAGCTCGGCCTCGCCGGAGCGCACCTGCGTGGTCTGCGGGGTGATGCCCGCGGCGGCCATCAGCCGGGTCATCTCGCGGCGCTGGTTGGGCAGCACGAGGGTGACGACGCTGCCGGACTCGCCCGCGCGGGCGGTACGGCCGCCGCGGTGCAGATAGTCCTTGTGGTCGCTCGGCGGGTCGACGTTGACGACCAGGTCGAGGTTGTCGACGTGGATGCCGCGGGCGGCGACATTGGTGGCCACCAGGGCCGTGACGTGCCCGTTCTTGAACTGCTCCAGGGTGCGGGTGCGCTGCGGCTGCGACTTGCCGCCGTGCAGCGCCGCCGCCCGTACCCCGCTGTTGAGCAGGTGCTCGACCAGCCGGTCCACCGCGTGCTTGGTGTCCAGGAACATCAGCACCCGCCCGTCGCGGGCGGCGATCTCCGTGGTGGTGGCGTACTTGTCGGCGCCGTGCACATGCAGCACGTGGTGGTCCATCGTGGTGACCGTGGCCGACGAGGGGTCGACCGAGTGGACGACCGGGTCCTGGAGGTAGCGGCGGACCAGCAGGTCGACATTGCGGTCCAGGGTCGCCGAGAACAGCATCCGCTGGCCGCCGGGGCGCACCTGGTCGAGCAGCTCGGTGACCTGCGGCATGAAGCCCATGTCGGCCATCTGGTCGGCCTCGTCCAGCACGGTGATCGCGACCCGGTCCAGCCGGCAGTCGCCGCGCTCGATCAGGTCCTTGAGCCGTCCGGGCGTCGCGACGACGATCTCGGCGCCGCCGCGCAGCGCGCCGGCCTGGCGGCCGATCGACATGCCGCCGACCACCGTGGCGATCCGCAGCCGCAGCGAGCGGGCGTACGGGGTGAGCGCGTCGGTGACCTGCTGGGCCAGCTCACGGGTGGGGACCAGGACCAGGGCCAGCGGCTGCCGGGGCTCGGCCCGCTGTCCGGCCGTGCGGACGAGCATCGCCAGGCCGAAGGCGAGGGTCTTGCCGGAGCCGGTACGGCCGCGGCCCAGCACGTCACGCCCGGCCAGCGAATTCGGCAGGGTGGCGGACTGGATCGGGAACGGCTCGTTGACACCCAGGCTGACCAGCATCTTCACCAGCGCGGCGGGCATGTCCATCTCCGCGAAGGTCGCGGCGGGCGGCAGGCCGGGGGTGACGGTGACCGGCAGGGCGAATTCACCCTGCGGAGCGGCCGGGCGGCGGCCGTAGCCACCGGAGCGGGCCGGGGCGCCGGACCGGCCGGAGCCGCCGGAGCGGGTGGGGGCCTGCGAGCGGAAGCCGCGGCCGGAGGAACCGGCGGAGCCGCCGCCGGTACGGGTACGGGAGTAGCGGTCGTTGGTGCGGGTGGTGCGGTTCATACGGAACCTTCCTCGACGTGGCACGTATCGAGGAACTCCCGGTGGAAACGAGCAGCACGGAGAATCGCAAGAACGAGCCGGAACATCAATGAAAAAGCGACCGGGCCACGGAAATATTCCGGGAACGGCTTTCCTGGGAAAAGCGACGAGCCGGGTCCCGCACCCCAAGGTGCGGGCCCCGGCTTGCGCCGTACGCCTGAGGGTCAGGCGGGAACGATGTTCTCCGCCTGCGGGCCCTTCTGGCCCTGGGTGACGTCGAAGGTCACCTTCTGGCCCTCGCTGAGCTCACGGAAGCCCTGCGCGGCGATGTTCGAGTAGTGGGCGAAGACGTCGGCGCCGCCGCCGTCCTGCTCGATGAAGCCGAAGCCCTTTTCTGCGTTGAACCACTTCACGGTGCCACTGGCCATGTCATATCTCCTTCGGGGCAGTGCCCGGAGCCCACACCGTGCGGACTCCGCGTCGCCGCGATGATCGCCCCTCCGGAATAACACCGGAAATACAGAAGTGCGCCCACCGGGTCGAAACACGGCGAGAGCACTTGTAAGTTTTTGGGAACCACAACTGCAACTGAGCACAACGGTAGCACGATGCAGGCGGTCAGGCGCGGCGAGTAATTTCACTGCGCCGGTCGGCGCATAAATCCTCACCGCGGGTCGAAGTTATTTCTGTTCCGGTGACATCAGATATTCTGCCGTCGGCGTGGGGCCAGGGCCGGGGGCCACCGCAGGATCAGGACTCGGAGGTCCCGCCCGTGTCCCCGCCGTCCCGCCCCCGCTCACCGCTGTCGGCCCCGGACCCGCGCAGCTTCTCGTTGAGCCGCAGGGCCTCTTCGAGCTGGTCCTCCAGGATGACGATGCGGCACGCGGCCTCGATCGGGGTGCCGGCGTCCACGAGCTCCCGGGCGCGGGCGGCGATACGCAACTGGTAGCGGGAGTAGCGGCGGTGCCCGCCGTCGGAGCGCAGGGGCGCGATCAAGCGGGCCTCGCCGATGGCCCGCAGGAAGCCGGGAGTGGCACCGATCATGTCGGCGGCGCGCCCCATGGTGTACGCGGGGTAGTCGTCGTCGTCGAAACGGTCGGTGGCGTGCTGTTTGGCTTCTGGGGACACTTGCACCTCGTCCAAGACCCGTCGAGAGGCCCGATACCTCATCGCACGAGCTCACTATCCCTAGCCTACCAACGACAGATTTTCCCGGGCCGGTGGACGAGGTGCCGGGACGCGGCGCGTCTGCGCCGGGTCGGCCCGGGCGTTTCCGCGGGCCCGGCCGGACGTGTTTCCCCGGGGTCGGCCCGGGCAGGCGCTCCGACGGGGAGGCCGGTGACAGCCGGTGGCCAGTGGTACCGAGCCGACGGAAGGAAGTCCTCATGAGCGCCAGCGACAAGGCCAAGGCCAAGGCCCAGGAGGCCAAGGGAAGGGCCAAGGAGGCCGCGGGCGGCGCCTCCGGCGACAAGAACATGGAAGCCGAGGGCCGCGCCGAGCGGACCAAGGGCAGCATGCGCCAGGCAGCGCAGAAGGCCAAGGACGCCTTCAAGCACTGACCCGGCGCACGGCCCGTACGGGACGGGAGGTGCCTCCCCCACCAGGTGGGGGAGGCGCCTCCCGCGTCCGTTCAGCTTCCGTAGCGCAGATACACCGTGTCCCCGAGGTGCACGGTCGTGCCCCGGGAGGCGGCCACGAGGGCCGAGCCGTCGAGACCGGCCCGCCAGGTGGCAGCGCCGGCGTTCGCCGTGCCGTTCAGCGCGGTGATCGTGCCGCTGCCGGTCGCCGGGGTGAGAGAGGTCACGCAGCCGCTGGGGGTGGCCGCGGCCTTCGCGGCGTCCAGCACGGCGCCCAGCGTGGTGGTGGCGCCACCGGCCGTCACGGGCACCGAGCAGACCCGCAGCGTGCCCGTGCCGTCGTCCACGACCAGCGCGAGCGGACTGGTGGCGCCGCTGGTGAAGTCCGTGGTGCCGACCCAGCGCGGTGCCCCGGCCGTCACCGGGGTCGGCGGCGCGGCGGTGAAGCCGCCTCCGGCGACCGCGCGCAGGGCGTCGATGGAGGAGTACGCGGAGGGCGAGGTGTCCGTCGGCAGGTACTTGAAGCCGCCGGCGGGGTTGAACTGCTGGGCGAGGAGGAAGTCCAGGGGCGTCTTGCCGGCGGGCGTGGTGAAGTCGGCGCCCTGGGGGTTGAATCCGCAGGCGTTCAGACCGGACACCGCCCAGCCGTTGGAGTCGCTGTTGGCGCCGAACATCGAGTTGAACGCCCCGGAGCCGTTGACCAGCTTGCCCTTGAGGAAGTTCTTGCCCGCCACCACGGCCGGGTCGGTGTTGGCCACCCCGCTGACGCACAGGGAGGCCAGCGTCGCGCCCGTCATGTCGATGTCGCTGGTGGCGGCGAGCGAGGTCGGATTGCCCGCGGCCTGGCCGTAGTTCCAGCCGCCGTCGTTGTGCTCGTTGGCCCGGACCACGGCGACCGAGGCGTCGAGCAGCGCCTGCGGCACGCGCTGTACGCCTCCTTGGGTCTTCGCGCCGCCCAGCGCGAGCAGCGCGAAGACCGTCCCGTTGAAGTTCGCCGGGGGACCGTAGTAACCGGGCGAGGACGTCTGCCAGTACGAGGCGATGTCCGCGATCAGATTGCGGCCGGTGCCGACCCGGGCCGGATCGATGCCCGCGGCGTACGCGTTGAGGGTGCCGCGCTCGTAGTCGGTGACGACCGGTGAGGCGCTGGGCCAGGAGGAGGCCGCGAGTTGGCCCCGGTAGACGGTACGGGCGTTCTTGGTGGTGTCACCGCCCGGAGCGAGGTCCACGGCGGCGGTGCCCGCGGCGGCCAGCGCGCTGAACGCCCACTCGTTGGAGAGCCCGCTGCCGGCGAAGCTGCCGTCGGACGCCTGGAGGGTCTTGAGGTAACCGACCCCGTTGGCCTTGGAGGTGGCGATCTGGGCCGGGGTCGAGGTCGCGCCGGCGGGTGCGGACGCGAGGACGAGGGCGCCGACGGCCAGCGGGACGGTGAGCGCGAGCGCCCGTCTGCCGGGCCGGTGCGCGGTGCGGGTGGTGAACACAGAGGTGAGCGCGGTCATGGGAAGGGCTCCTCGGGTGAGGGGCGCCGTACGCCCCGGCCCCGGGTCCGCTCGGACCACCTCGTGCCGAGGCGGTCGCCGCCCGATCGCGTGGTCAGGCTTCCGCGGTGCTGCGTCGCCGAACGGGTGATCGGGCTGAGCCGACCGGGGCCTCAACACCCCATGACCGGCTACACCGTTGCGCGTCAGCCCCGGAATCACACCGGGTTCCCCCGGTCGGTGACACGGTGAGGCTAACGCAGTGCGGCGGGCGCGCAAGGGCGCCGGGAGAGTGGCGAAGGCGACTGCGCACGGCGTTGACGCGCCCTCGGCCGCCGTGTTCACATGAAACGCATTTCCGATTCAGCAGCCAGGGGAAGCCGGTCGAATTCCGGCGCTGACCCGCAACCGTAGGCCCGCCGCCGAGGCGGGCGAGCCGGACCACCTGCGCTGAACACGCAAGTCACGATCGCCGTCGAGGACTACGGCGCGGACGACGGTACGGCCCCGGCACGGGGGCGTACGGCTCCGCGGCCCGCCCTCCCCGCCGGCCGACCAGGGGGCCCACCGGTGCTTCATCTCGTCAGGCGTCGCCGTCACGGACAGCCGCGCGCGTTCACGCTGTTCACGGCGGCCGTGCTCACCCTCGGCACGGCCGCGGCCGGCCTGCTGTCGGCGGCGGCGCCCGCGAGCGCGGACCCGCTCGGCGACTGCACGTCCACCACGGGCGCGATCGTCGCGGTGGACTACGGCCACTGGGGCGGCCCGGTCGTGCGCGGCTGCGACGCGCACCCGACGACGGGGATGAACCTGCTGCACAACGCCGGGTTCACCACCACCGGGACGGTCCACGACGGCCCCGGCTTCATCTGCCGGATCGGCGTCGACGCCTACGACGGCGGCGCCGCGTACCCGACCGCCGCCGAGGAGCCCTGCACGACGACCCCGCTGCCGTCGGCGTACTGGTCGTTCTGGATCGCCCCGCGCGGCCAGGACACCTGGACGTACAGCCCGCGCGGCGCGCTGAGCGACGTGCCGCTGGACGGCGAGGTCGAGGCGTGGGTCTTCGGCCCGACCGATGTCGGCGGCACGACCGGCGGCCCCTCCTTCACCCCGGCCTCGGTCCGCGCGGAGGGCGCCCCCACCACTCCGCCGACCACACCCCCGACCAGCCCGACGGCCCCCGCGGGCACGGCCGACCTGCCGGCCGCCGCGACCTGGCTGGTGGGGCAGCTCACCGACGGCGACCACGTCTACAACGAGAACTGGGAGACCGCCGACTTCAACCGCACCGCCGACGTGGCCCTCGCGCTGGCCGCCGCGCGGGAGCGTAAGGACACGATCGGCGCGATCGACGCCTATCTGACCGCGCACGTCACCGAGTACGTCTGGCCCGAGGGCGCCTCGGCCGCGCCCAGTCCGGCGGCGGCCGCCAAACTCGCCCTGCTCACCGAGGTCCTGGGCGGCGACCCGACCGACGTCGGCGGCCACGACCTGCTGGCCGCGCTCACCGACAACGTCTGCGACGCGGCGGGCAGCCTCGGCTACTGCACGGCGGCCGGTGACTTCCACGGCGCCTTCGCGCCCGAGGCGCAGGCGCTCGGAGTGCTGGCGCTGGCCCGCGGCGGCGTCACCCCGCCGGCCTCGACCGTCACCCGGCTGACCCAACTCCAGTGCAAGGACGGCGGTTTCGCCGGTTCCATGGTCGTCCCCGGCGAGTTCTGCGGGTCGGACGTCACGACCACAGGCGAGGCCGTACTCGCCCTGCGGCAGGTGGCCGGCACCGGCGCCACGCTGGACAGCGCCGAGGCGTTCCTGATCAAGCAGCAGGCGGACGACGGCGGTTACGAGCTGTGCCCGGGCGCGGGCACCGGCGACACCGGGACGACCTCGTCCGCCGCGCAGGCGCTGCTCGCGCTCGGCGACGACGACCGGGCGGCGAAGGCCCGCGCATGGGTGGCGGCCCGGCAGACCGACGACGGCGGCTTCACGGCCGACGCGGCGAGCACCGACCCGGACCTGTACGCCACCCCGCAGGCGGTGTTCGCCGTCACCGGGATCGACCTGGGCCGTTACGTCTACGACCCGGACCAGCCCACCACGCCGCCGACCACACCCCCGACGACTCCGCCCACCACGCCGCCGACGACACCGCCGACGACCCCTCCCACGACGCCGCCGACCACCCCGCCCGCCGGGGCCTCGCCCGACCTGGTCAAGGGCGTGTCCTACCTGGTCGACCGGGACCGGCTGCTCGACGGCCACTACTACGAGTCCTTCCCCGGCACCGGTTTCGCGGACTTCGGTCTGACCATCGACACGGTCTTCTCGCTCGCCGCGACCGGCGGCAACGACGCGGCACTGGAGCGGATCACCGAATTCCTCCAGCACGGCACGGACGGCTCCGGCCGCGGTATCGACGCCTGGACGGCCATCGGCACCCCCTACGCGAGCGGCGGCTCGATCGGCAAGGAGGCGGTCCTCGCCCAGGTCACCGGGTACGACCCGCGGTCGTTCGGCGGCCACGACCTGATCGCCGCGCTGGACGCTCTGGTCTGCGCCAAGGCGGACACCACGAAGGGCTGCGCCGCCGCGGGCAATTACGCCAACGCCCCCTCGGTCTTCTCCCAGTCGCTCGGCGTCATCGCCCAGTCGCGCGCGGGCGACGACGCCAAGGCGGCCGCGCCGATCGCCTACCTGGAGAGCCTCCAGCTGGCCGGCGGCGGCTTCCCGAGCCTGATCCCGTCCAACGGCGAGCCCGAGGTGGACAGCACGGCGATGGCGATCATGGCCCTCGACCTGGTGCCCGGGAACGCCGCCGCTCAGGCGGTCGCCAAGGGCGCGGCCTGGATCGCCGGGCAGCAGCAGGCCGACGGCGGCTTCCCCGGCGCGGCCGGCGACTCGGTCAACTCCGCGGCCCTGGCCGTCCAGGGGCTCAGCCTGGACCCGGCGAAGTACGCCGAGCAGATCGCCGCGGCCCGCGCCTTCCTGGCCCACGAGCAGAACTCCGACGGCGGCTTCCGGGTCGCCTCGGACTCTTCCTCGACCGAATCCGACGTGCGCGCCTCGGCGCAGGCGGTCGGCGGCAGCGTCGGCACGTCCTTCGGGACGCTGCTGCGGGACCTGCGCGACCAGAAGGCCGCGGCGGCCGGGGCGGCGTACCTGGTCAAGCAGCTCGGCGGCGGTGACCACCTCGCCAACTCCTACGGCCCCGACTACGGGCTGAGCGCCGACCTCGCGCTCGCGCTGGCCGCGGCCGGCGGTCAGGACACCGCGCTGACGAAGGTCACCGGCTACCTCGCGGACCACGCCGCCGACTACGCCGACCCGGCGGGCACCTCGGCCTACCCGGGCCCGTACACCGGCGCGGCGGCCAAGCTCGCGGTGCTCGCGGAGGTCACGGGCCGGGACCCGCGCGGCTTCGGCGGCTTCGATCTGATCGCGACGCTCACCGGCCATGTGTGCGCCGCCGCGACCGACGACGGCGCCTGCACGGCGCCGGGCGACTTCACGCAGGCGTACTCGACCGTGTCGCAGTCCCTCGGCGTACTGGCGCTGGCCAGGGCCGGAGTCACCCCGCCGGCCGCGGTCGTCACCCGGCTCACCCAACTCCAGTGCAAGGACGGCGGTTTCTCCTCCGCGCTGTTCACGCCCGGCACCGACTGCGTCTCCGACGTGGACACCACCGGCTACGCCGTGCAGGCGCTGACGCTGGTGCCCGGACAGGACGCCGCGGTCGCCGCGGGCCGCGCGTACCTGGTGAAGTCGCAGCAGAAGGGCGGCGGTTACCCCGGCGCGGCGGGCGTCAACGCCAACTCGACGGGCCTGGCCGTGCAGGCGCTGCTCGCCACCAGTAAGGGGCGGCCCGAACAGGCCCGTACCGGGCAGGAGTTCCTGCGGTCGACGCAGAACACCGACGGCGGCTTCCGGATCACCACGGAGGCCGGTGACTCCGACACCCGGTCCACCACGCAGGCCGTACCCGCGCTGGCCGGGACCTCGCTGACCACGCTGGTGCAGGCGATCGCTCCGGGCGACGGATCGGGCTCCGGCTCGGGCGGGGCCTCGAACGGCGGCTCCGGCTCGGGCGGTACGTCGGACGGCGGGTCGGACTCCGGGAACGGCGGCTCCGGCGGCGGTTCGCTCGCCGCGACCGGCACCGACGCACTGGCGCTGGCCGGGCTCGCGGGCCTGCTGCTGGCCGCCGGCGGCACGGTCGTCGCGGCCCGGCGCAGGGCGGGGACGAACGGGAGGCACCAGTGATCCGAGTGCGACGGCGTACGGCCGGGGACCTCACGGCGCGGGCCGGGGGTCAACGCCCCCAGCGCGCAAGGCGGTTCGCCGCAGTGCTCGCCCTGCTGCTGACCGCCGTGCTCGGCACGGCGGTCGCGGGCGCCGGGCCGGTCGCCGCGGCGCCGCTGCCGATCGGCCGGTGCACCACGTCCTCGGGCGTGGTGCTGGCCGTGGACTTCAGCCACTGGGGCGGCCCGCTGCTGCGTTCGTGCGGCTCGACCCCCACCACCGGCTACGAACTGCTCAACCAGGGCGGCTGGCAGACCACCGGCACCGCGCACGACGGTCCGGCCTTCATCTGCCGGATCGGGTACGGCGGTTACCAGAGCGGCAAGCAGTACCCGGCCCCGGCGCAGGACTCCTGCGTGCTGACCCCGCCGGCCACCGCCTACTGGTCGTACTGGCACGCCGACCCCGGGCAGAACTCCTGGACGTACAGCCGGCTCGGCGCGATGAGTTACCACCCCAAGCCGGGCAGCGTCGATCTGTGGATCTTCGGCGCCACGAACATCCAGGGCACCCAGGGCCGGCCGACGTTCTCACCCGACACCGTACGGGCGCGCAACACCGCGCCGACGGACAGTGGTTCGGGGTCGGGGTCGGGGTCGGGGTCGGGGTCGGGGTCGGGGTCGGGGTCGGGGTCGGGGTCGGGCTCCAGCGGGGGCTCGGGGTCGCATCCCACGACGAAGCCGCCGACCAAGGCGCCGACCGCCGGTGCCCCGGCGACCCACCCGGCCGGAAGCGGAGCCGGGGCCTCGCACGCCCCCGGCTCCCCGGCCACCGGCACCCCGAACCCGACCGCGACCGCCCCGGCGGCCCCGACCGCCTCGGGCTCGCCGACCGCCGCCGGGGCCACGCCGACCGTCGGGGCCGGCGCGTCCACGGCCGCCGTCTCCCCCGGTCCCACCGAAACGCCGGACGGTTCGTCGTCGTCCCACCCGGCCGTCGTGGACGCGGCACCGACCGCCGCGGCCCACCACTCCTCGGGCTCGGTCCTGCCGTTCGTGATCACCGCGGTCGTCGTCGCCCTGATCGCCTCGGTGACGGTCGTCCGGGTACGGCAGCGCCGGCGGGCGGAGTAGCGGTGCCGACAGCCGCCGACGGCCCGGCCAGGGCGGTCCCGCCCGCCGGGTCCGGCCGCAGGCTGCCGCGCACCCTGCACCCGGTGGCGTGGTGGATCTGGGGCATCGGCCTGGCCACGGCGGTCAGTCGGACCACCAATCCGCTGCTGCTCGGCCTGGTGCTGGCCGTCCTCGGCTATGTCGTCTCCGAGCGGCGCACGGACGCGCCGTGGGCCCGCGGCTTCAAGTACTACCTGTGGCTGGCCCTGATGGTCATCACCATCAGGGTGGCCTTCCGCTGTGTGTTCGCCAGCGGCATCACCCCGGCCGACCACATCATGTTCTCGCTGCCGCACATCCCCACCCCGCACTGGTACGCGGGCATCCAGCTGGGCGGCCCGGTCTCGCTGGAGGCGACGCTCTCCGCCGCGACCGACGGACTGCGGCTGGCCTGCCTGCTGTGCTGCATCGGCGCGGCCAACACCCTCGCCAACCCCAAGCGCGCGCTGCGCGTCCTGCCCGGCGCGCTGTACGAACTCGGCGTCGCCGTCACGGTGTCCATGAGCGTCGCGCCCCAACTCGTCGAGAGCGCCCAGCGGGTGGCCCGAGCGCGACGACTGCGGGCCGACCGGGCCAAGGGGCTGCGGGCGCTGCGCAGCGTCATCATCCCGGTGCTCGAAGACGCCCTGGAACGCTCGCTGTACCTCGCCGCCGCGATGGACTCCCGCGGCTACGGGCGCGCGGGCACCGCCACCCGTGCCTCGCGCCGGGCCACCGGGGCGCTGATGCTGCTGGGCATGCTCGGCCTGTGCACGGGGGTGTACGGGCTGCTCGACGGCACCACCCCGCGCTCGCTCGGGCTGCCCGCGATGCTCGCCGGGTCGCTGCTGTGCTGCGCCGGGCTGGCGCTGGGCGGCCGCCGGGTCCGCCGTACCAGCTACCGGCCCGACCCCTGGCGGACGCCGGAGTGGGTGGTCGCCGGGTGCGGCTGCGCATCCGCGGTCGTGCTGTTCGTCACCGTGGGGTACCAGGCGAACGACCTCAACCCCTCCCTCTATCCGCTGAGTTGGCCGTCGCTGCCGCTGCTGCCCGCCGCCGCGGTGCTGCTCGCCGGGGTCGCCGCCTTCGCCGCGCCACCACCCGTCCGTACACCCCGCGGCCCCGGTTCCGGCGCGGGTCGGCCTGCCCCCGCGCAGACCCGCGGCACCCGGAGCGACACCCCGAGCGAGGCCCTACTGTGATCCGATTCGACCAGGTCAGCGTGGTCTACGACGGCGCCGACCGGCCCGTGCTGCGCGAGGTGGACCTGCACATCGAGGAGGGCGAACTCTGCCTGGTGGTCGGCAGGACCGGCGCGGGCAAGTCCACCCTGCTCGGCGCGATCAACGGCCTCGTACCGCACTTCACCGGCGGCACCCTCGCGGGCCGGGTGACCGTCGACGGGCGTGACACCGCCCACCACCCGCCGCGTGAACTCGCCGACGTGGTGGGCGTGGTGGGCCAGGACCCGCCCGCCGGCTTCGTCACCGACACGGTCGAGGAAGAACTCGCCTACGCGATGGAGCAGTTGGCGATCCCCGCCGATGTGATGCGCAAGCGCGTCGAGGAGACCCTTGATCTGCTGGGGCTCGCCGAGCTGCGGCACCGGGCGCTCAGCGAACTGTCCGGCGGGCAGCAGCAGCGTGTCGCCATCGGCTCCGTCCTCACCGCCCACCCCCGGGTGCTGGTGCTGGACGAGCCGACCTCGGCGCTCGACCCGACCGCCGCCGAGGACGTACTGGCCGCCGTGACCCGGCTGGTGCACGACCTCGGCGTCACGGTCGTCCTGGCCGAACACCGGCTGGAACGGGTCGTGCAGTACGCCGACCGGGTCGTCCACCTGGCGGGCGACGGCACGGTGAGCGACGGCCCGCCCGCGCACGCCTTCCGTACGGCGTCGGTCGCGCCTCCCGTGGTGGACCTCGGCCGGCTCGCGGGCTGGGACCCGCTGCCGTTGTCGGTACGGGACGCCCGGCGGGCGGCGGCTCCGCTGCGGGAGCGGCTGACCGCGCTGCCCGTGCCGGCGCCGCGGACCGCGCGGGTGCCGGCAAAGGCGTCCGGGGAGGCGTCCGGGGAGGCGCTGCTCACGGCGCGGGGCGTGGTCGTCCGTTACGGCGAGGTCGTGGCCGTCCGCGAGGTCGACCTCGAACTACGGGCCGGGCAGGTCACCGCGCTGATGGGCCGCAACGGCTCGGGCAAGTCCTCGCTGCTGTGGGCTCTGCACGGGGCCGGGCCTCGGCAGGCGGGGACGGTACGGGTCGCCGGGGCGGAGAGTCCCGGCGCCGCAGAGGCCACGGAGAAGCGCGGAACGTCCGCGCGGCGCTGGTTCGGGGCGCGGCGCGCGGACGGCGCCGGGCCGCGGCGGCGGCTGGTCGGGCTGGTCCCGCAGACGCCGACCGATCTGCTCTACCTGGAGACCGTGGGCGCCGAACTCGCCCAGGCCGACCGGGAGTCCGACGGTGTCTCCGCGCTGTCCGCGCGGCAGATCCTGGACCGGCTCGCGCCCGGGATCGCCGACGGGTCCCATCCCCGTGACCTGTCCGAGGGGCAGCGGCTCTCGCTCGTGCTGGCCATCCAGCTCACGTCGGCTCCGTCGGTGGTACTGCTGGACGAGCCGACCCGCGGCCTCGACTACCAGGCCAAGCACGCGCTGATCCGGATCGTGGACGCGCTGACCGCGGAGGGCCGCGCCGTGGTGATCTCCACGCACGACGTGGAGTTCGTGGCGGCGAGCGCGGACCGGGTGGTCGTGATGGCGGAGGGCGAGATCGTCGCCGACGGGCCGACGGCGGAAGTCATCGTCGCGTCACCGGCGTTCGCGCCGCAGACCGCGAAGATCCTGGCGCCGCTGCCGTACTTGACGGTGGATCAGGTCGAGGACGCGCTCACCGGCATGACGACGGAGGACGGACGGTGAGCGCGGCGACGACTTCCCGGGTGCCTCCGGCCGCCGCCGGGCGTACGACGGCGGTCCGGATGCACACCATGGCCGTGGTCGCGATCGTGCTCGCGGCCTTCATCGGACTGGTGGCGTTCTTCTGGCCGTTCGTCGTGGCGCCGGGGCGCTTCGGCTCCTCGTACGCGCCCCCGCTGATCTTCGGTGTGCTGCTGGTCCTGGTCCTGGCGGTGGTGTTCGCGGAGATCGCCGACGGCGGCATCGACGCGAAGGCGCTGGCGATGCTGGGGGTGCTCTCGGCGGTCAACGCGGCGCTGCGGCCGCTGGGCGCGGGGACGGCCGGGGTGGAGACGGTGTTCTTCGTCCTGGTGCTGGCCGGGCGGGTCTTCGGGCCGGGCTTCGGCTTCACCCTGGGCTGCACCTCGCTGTTCGCGTCGGCGCTGCTGACGGGCGGGGTGGGGCCGTGGATGCCGTACCAGATGTTCGGCTGCGCGTTCGTCGGAATGCTGGCGGGGGTGCTGCCGCGGGCCCGGGGCAAGGCGGAGGTGGTGCTGCTCGCGGTGTACGGGTCGGCGTCGGGCTATCTGTTCGGCTTCCTGCTGAACCTGTCCTTCTGGCCGTTCTCCCTCGACCCGCACAGCTCGATCGCGTATCTGCCGGGGTTGCCGTTCACGGAGCAGTGGCACCGGTATCTGGCGTTCGACGTGGCGACGTCGCTGGGGTGGGACACGGGACGCGCGGTCACGAACTTCGCGTGCGTCCTCATCGCGGGTCCTGCGGTCCTGACCACGTTCCGCCGCGCGGCCCGCCGCGCCAATTTCACGGCGCCGGTCACCTTCACGCCTCCGGAGCGGCAGTCACGGACGTGACACCCTCTCACCGACGCGAGCGCCGCGCGGGCGCGCGCCCGGACGAAGGCCCGGCCGCGCCGACCGGGACCGACAAGACCGGTGACACCCCCGAACCAGCGTGAGACCCTCTCACGAACGCAACCTGCGTGCCCTATAGCGAACGTAAGACCCTCTAACAAAAGCGACCCACGCGCCCGTAACGAACGTAAGACCCTCTCACCAACGCGAGCACACCCCGGCCGGACGGACGGTGGCCGCACACCCCGTCACAAGCGTGACACCCTCTCACCGACGCGAGCGCCGCGTTGGCGCGCGCCGACCCCGCCCCACCCCGGGCGGAGCCCTACGCGCGGAGGTCCACGACCACCTTCACGTCGTCCTCGCGCTTGCGCAGGCCCTCCGTGAACTCGGACATCCCCACGCGTCGCGTGATGACGCGGTCCAGCCAGGCCGGGTCCGCCGCGGCCAGCGCCTCGGCCGCCTGCTCGTAGTTGCGGCGGCCCGCGTTGACCGAGCCGAAGAGCACCGTGTTCTCCAGCACCGCCTCCCGGTTGAGTTCGTTCGCGCTCACCGCGACCTGCTGTCCGCCGGGCACGATGCCCGTCAGGCAGACGACCCCCACCGGCGCCACCTTCTTCGTCAGCGCCAGCACCAGCGACCCCACCCCCGTGCACTCGATGACCACGTCCGGCACCACCCCGACATCCCCCACGTCCCCGACGTGGAACGTCGCCCCCAGGTCCGCGACCAGCCCCGCCTTCGGCCCCCGGTCGTCGACGTCCAGCACATGCGTCTCCAGCCCCCGCCGCACCGCCAGCATCGCCGCGAACAGCCCGATCGGCCCCGCCCCCGTCACCAGCGCCACTTCCGGCCGCCAGGAGGAGCGCGTGAAGATCCGTTCGGTCTGCTCCCACGCCTTGGCCAGCACCGACACCGGCTCCAGCAGCACCCCGCGGTCGCCGAGCCGGGGGTCGAGCCGGACCGCGTACTCCGGTTCGATCCGCCAGCGCTCCGAGCCGAAGCCGTCACGTTCCTTGATGCCGCGCTCGGTGTAGAGACCGTTGCGGCAGAAGTCCCACTCGCCGTGCCCGCACGGCCCGCACGGCACCGGATCGGGCCGCCGTACGATCCCCGCGACCAGGTCGCCCGGCGCGAACCCGCTGCCCTCCGGCGCCTCGATCACCTCGCCGAGCGATTCGTGCCCGATCACCAGCCGGTCCCGGCCGGGCGGCGCCCAGCCGTAGCCCTGCCCGAGCACGATGTCCGCGTCCGTGCCGCAGATGCCGAGCAGCCGCCCCTCGACCAGCAGCGCGCCCTGCGCCGGATCGGGCTCGGGGACCTCGCCGACCTCCACCAGGTCGGGCTTGCCGGGTACGACCGTGATCGCTCTCATGCGCGCGTCCTCTCGCCTGTCCGTTCCCCCGTCCGCCTGCCCCGGTACACCCGCCCCGACCACCCGTCAGCCGGCCGCCCGCCGCGGCCCTGCCGGGACGACCCCCTCAGCTTCCCGCCGCCAGCCACGGCCGCTGCCAGTCCGAGTGCCCCCTGACCAGCGACTGCGCCTCCCCCGGCCCCCACGACCCGCGCGTGTAACCGTACGTCCCGGGCGGGCGGTCGAGCAGCGGCTGGACGATCCGCCAGGTCTCCTCGACGCTGTCCTCGCGGGCGAACAGCCGGTGGTCGTCGTTGAGCGCCGAGTACAGCAGCCGCTCGTACGGTTCCAGCGGCCGTCCCGTCTCGCGGCTGAACGTGGTGTCCAGGTGCACGGTCCGCCAGGAGTCGCCCGCCTGGACGGCCAGTTGGAGCCGCAGACCCGGGTCGGGGTCGATCCGCAGCACGATCTGGTTGCCCTCGACCCCGCCACGCCCGGGCAGGAAGGGCAGCGACGGCGGGGTACGGCGCAGCAGCAGCCGTACCTCGGTGACCCGCTCGGCCAGCGCCTTGCCCGCCCGCAGAAAGACCGGCACCCCGGCCCAGCGCCAGTTGTCGATCTCCAGGTGCAGCGCGACGAATGTCTCCGTGGCGGACCCCTTCGCCACGCCCGGGGTGTCGAGATAGCCCTCGTACTGGCCGCGTACGCAGCGCTTCGGGTCGACCGCGGGCATCGCCCGGAAGACCTCGGCCTTCTTGTCGCGCAGGTCGTCGGCGCTGGCACCGACCGGGGGTTCCATCGCGACGAGGGCGAGCACCTGCAACAGGTGGTTCTGCACCACGTCGCGCAGCGTGCCCACCGAGTCGTAGAACCGGCCGCGGTCCTCCACGCCGAAGTCCTCGGCCATGGTGATCTGGATCGCGGAGACGCTTCGGCGGTCCCACACCTCGGCCAGCGCGAGATTGGCGAACCGCAGGTACTCCAGGCCGATGACCGGTTCCTTGCCCAGGAAGTGGTCCACCCGCAGGATCTGCGGCTCGTCGAGCACCTGGTGCAGCGCGGCGTTGAGTTCGCGCGCGGAGGCGAGGTCGTGCCCGAACGGCTTCTCGATCGCGACCCGCGCGTCGCCCAGCAGCCCGGCGCGGCCCAGGTGCGCCACGACCGGCTGGAACAGCGCCGGCGGCAGTTCCAGGTAGTACAGCGTCCGCCGCCGGCCGACCTCGGCGGCCAGCCGTTCGTACAGTTCGTCTCCGGTCACGTCGCCGTGCAGATACGACAGCCGCCCGGCGAACCGGGCGAAGATCTCTTCGTCGAGTTCCTCGCCCGACCCGACGATCGACTCCCGGGCGCGTTCCACCAACTGGGCGAGGGTCATGTCCTCCACCGCCACGCCGAGGACCGGGCAGCCCAGCCGCCCGCCGCGCTCCAGCCGGTACAGCGAGCGGAACGTCATCTTCCGGGCCAGATCGCCGGTGATCCCGAAGACCACCAGCAACTCCGCGGGGGAGTGCCCCCAACCGTCGTCCGACACCTTCGGCCTCCCAGCGCCCCGGCGGAGGGGACATCGGTACGAGCGTCCCCGCCCGCCATTCAACGCGCACTCGCCCGCCCCGACCACCCGAGCGCAGGCCGAGCGCAGGCCGACCGCCGCGCCCGTTCGGACGCCGTCGGCTGGTGGTACGGCCGGGGGCCCGCATGATCGGACGGGACAGGCGGCGGCACCTCCGCCACGGGCGAGCGGACACGGGGTGAGCCGAGGTTGGGCCGGCACGGGGAAGAAGACGGGGAAGAACACGAAGAACACGAAGAACACAAAGGACACGGAGGACAGCAGGGGGGACGGCACGGGGACGCCCACCGGCACCCGCACGGCGCCCACCACCCGCCGGTACGGCTGTGGCTCACTGCCGCCGCCGGGGGCGTCGCGATGGTGGCGGCGTACTTCCTGCTCCCCCTGAACAGCCTGGGGCCGCGGCACCCCCAGCTCAGCTGGGCGCTCTTCATGGCCGCCCTGGTGCTGGTCGCGGTCCTGCTGCTGCGCCACATCCGCGATGTCCTGGTGAACCGGCCGGGCGCCCGCCCCGGGATGGCGATCCCGTT
This sequence comes from Streptomyces sp. NBC_00223, assembly GCF_036199905.1. Lineage (NCBI taxonomy): Bacteria > Bacillati > Actinomycetota > Actinomycetes > Kitasatosporales > Streptomycetaceae > Streptomyces > Streptomyces sp. NBC_00223. Next base: position 3,854,684 of record NZ_CP108109.1, read on the forward strand.
GCTGATGTGCCTGTCCGTCCTGGTCTTCGCGGCCGGGTACTTCGTCCTCGCCAAGCAGCCGGGCCAGTTCAGCGGGCTGCGGACCAGGGTCGACGCGCTGTACTTCACGATCGTCACGCTGGCGACCGTCGGCTACGGGGACATCACCCCGGTAAGCCAGACCGCCCGGCTGGTGGACATCCTCCAGATCGTCTACAGCTTTGTCTTCCTCACCGCCGCCGCGACCGCGCTCACCCAGCGGCTGCGGTACCAGCTCGGCGAACGCTCCCGATCGGGCCCGCACTCCTCCGGCCGGGACCCGAAGCCCTGACCCGAGGCCCCTGACCGGGGGCGGCGTTCAGCGGGAGCGCCGTCGGCGGCGTTCCAGCAGGAGGACGAGGACGAGGGCCGCCGCCATGAAGGCGAGGACGTCGAAGGCGGCCGAGGCGGCGGTCAGCCAGCCCGCGTCGTCGCCGTCGGCCGCGGTCGTGGCGGTGAACAGGCCGCCGACGCCCTTGATCAGGGCATAGCCCCCGTAGACGGAGACGGCCGCGGCGAGGCCGACCGGCAGCGTGAGCACGATCGCCGCCAGGTAGTAGTGGCCGTCCGCCCGCACACCGCCGAGGACGGCCAGGACGCCGACCGCGCCGACGTACACGCACTCCAGCGCCCGACGGCCGGCCGATCCCGGCCCGGACCCGACACCCTCGCTCAGGCTCATGGCGCTCCCCCTCGCTCACCTCGATGGTCCCACGCCCGCCCGCACACGGACCCGCCCTCACGGGAACCGAAGCGGGAAAGGACGGCCGCTCAGCCCCGCGGCGCCTCCACCTCGTCCCGTACGGTCCTGGCCGCCGCGACCAGGTTCTCCAGCGACGCCCGTGTCTCGGGCCAGCCGCGGGTCTTGAGGCCGCAGTCGGGGTTGACCCACAGCCGCTCGGCGGGGATGCCCTCAAGTCCGTTGCGCAGCAGGGCCGTCACCTCGTGCGTGTCGGGCACGCGCGGGGAGTGGATGTCGTAGACGCCGGGTCCGACCTCGCGGGGGTAGCCGTGGGCGGCGAGTTCGTGGGCGACCTGCATGTGGGAGCGGGCGGCTTCCAGGCTGATGACGTCGGCGTCGAGGTCGTCGATTGCCTGCACGATGTCGCCGAACTCGGCGTAGCACATGTGCGTGTGGATCTGGGTGTCCGCGCGTACCCCGCCGGTGGCGAGCCGGAACGCCTCGGTGGCCCAGGCGAGGTACGCGGGCCGGTCGGCGGCGCGCAGGGGCAGGGTTTCGCGCAGGGCGGGTTCGTCGACCTGGATGACGGCGGTGCCTGCGGCCTCCAGGTCGGCGACCTCGTCGCGCAGCGCGAGGGCGACCTGCCGGGCGGTGTCGGCGAGCGGCTGGTCGTCGCGGACGAAGGACCAGGCGAGCATGGTGACAGGCCCGGTGAGCATGCCCTTGACCGGGCGGTCGGTGAGCGATTGTGCGTAGGAGGTCCAGCGGACCGTCATGGGCTCGGGGCGGGAGATGTCCCCGGCCAGGATCGGCGGGCGGACGTAGCGGGTGCCGTAGGACTGGACCCACCCGTGCCGGGTGGCGAGGTAGCCGGTGAGCTGTTCGGCGAAGTACTGGACCATGTCGCTGCGTTCGGGCTCGCCGTGCACCAGGACGTCCAGCCCGGTCTTCTCCTGGAAGGAGACGACCTCGGCGATCTCGGCGGCGATCCGCTCCTCGTACCCGGCGGTGTCGATCCGCCCGGCCCGCAGGTCGGCGCGGGCGGCGCGCAGGTCGCCGGTCTGCGGGAAGGAGCCGATGGTCGTGGTCGGCAGCAGTGGCAGCCCCAGGCGGGCGCGCTGGGCGGTGGCGCGTTCGGCGTACGGCTGCGGCCTGCGGGTCTCCGCCTCGGTGACGGCGGCGGCGCGGGCCCGTACGGCGGGGTCGCGGGTGAGCGCGGAGGCCGTACGGGAGGCGAGGTCCGCGCGGTTGGCGGCGAGCCGGGCGGCGACGGTGTCGGCGCCCTGGGCGAGCCCCTGGGCCAGCGTGACGACCTCGGCGGTCTTCTGCCGGGCGAAGGCCAGCCAGCGGGCGACCTGCGGGTCGAGCCCGCTCTCCGCGCCGAGGTCGAGCGGCACGTGCAGCAGCGAGCACGACGGCGCCACGTCCACCCGGCCGGCCAGGCCCAGCAGGGTGGCCAGCGTGGACAGCGACTTCTCCAGGTCGTTGATCCAGATGTTGCGGCCGTCCACGACGCCCGCGACCAGGCGCTTGCCGGGCAGCCCGCCGACGGCGGCGAGGTCGTCGAGATTGGCGGCGGCCGGGCCGGTGAAGTCCAGCGCCAGGCCCTCGACGGGGGCCTTGGCCAGCACCGGCAGCGCCTCGCCCAGCCGGTCGAAATAGGACGCCACCAGCAGCTTCGGCCGGTCGGTGAGCGCCCCCAGATCGCCGTAGACGCGCGCCACGGCGTCCAGCACGGCAGGCGGCTGGTCCTGGACAAGCGCGGGCTCGTCCAACTGCGCCCACTGCGCGCCCGCGGCCCGCAGATCGGCCAGCACCTCGGCGTAGACCGGCAGCAGCCGGTCCAGCAGGGTCAGCGGCCGGAAGTCCGGGTCGACGCCGGGCGCGGGCTTGGCGAGCAGCAGATACGTGACCGGGCCGACCAGCACCGGACGCGCGTGCAGCCCCAGTGCCAGCGCCTCGGTCAGCTCGCCGACCTGCTTGGACGGGTCGGCGGTGAAGACGGTGCCGGGGCCCAACTCGGGGACGAGGTAGTGGTAGTTGGTGTCGAACCACTTGGTCATCTCCAGCGGCGCCACCTCCTGCGTACCGCGGGCCATCGCGAAGTAGCCGTCCAGCGGGTCGGCCGCGACCGCGGCTCGGTGCCGGGCGGGCACGGCACCGACCATGACGGTGGTGTCCAGGACATGGTCGTAGTACGAGAAGTCGCCGGTGGGCAGCTCATCGACCCCGGCGTCGGCCAGCTGCCGCCAGTTGGCGCGGCGCAGCTCGGCCGCGGTCTCCCGGAGGGCGTCGGCGGTGACCCGGCCCTTCCAGTACCCCTCGATGGCCTTCTTCAGCTCCCGGTGCCGCCCCTGGCGGGGGTAACCGTGCACGGTGGCGTACGAGGGGGTGGGAGGAGCGGGTCGATCGGCCACGGAACTCTCCTTCGCGGTTCGCGGTACGGCCCGAGGGGTCGGGCGAAGGGGGGACACGGCCGGCGGCGCCCGGCTCCGTACGCGCCCGCCCGAGTCCGCCGCCGACCCGCCCACGAGGTCCACGAGATCACCGCGCGCGGGGAACCGCACGCGGACAGCGGCACGCGGACGGCGGCGGGTGGGCGGCGGCGGGTGGGCGGGCTCCCGGGCACATCCGGTACGGTCGCCCGCCGTCGCCCGGGCGCGTACTCGTGGGCCCGCCCCTGTCCGGCACCCCGCCCGCTGTCACACTCGGGGCGAGCGACAAGGGTCACATCCGCGGGTGTGACGATCCACGGCCTGCCGGACACCTACGGAACATGAGCAACGACGAAGCGTTCGCCGCTGCCTATCGCGAGCACTACTGGGCGGTCAGCCGCTTCGTGGCTCGGCGACTGGACAGTCGGGCGGACGAGGTCGAGGAAGTGGTGGCGGAGGTGTTCACCGTCGCCTGGCGGCGCCGGTCGGACCTGCCGTCCTCGCCCCTGCCCTGGCTGTACGGCGTCGCCCGCAAGTGCCTGGCGAACACCGTGCGCGGCCAGGGCCGCCGCCGGCGCCTGCTGGACCGGCTGCGCGGTGACACGGCCGGGCACGGCCGCCGGATCGCGGCCGGCCCCGACGCCGAGCCGCCGGGCTCCTGGGTGCACGACGCCCTGGCCCGGCTCTCCCCGGCCGACCGGGAGGTGCTGCGGCTCACCGCCTGGGAGGACCTGACCGTTGAGGAGGTCGCGGTCGTCCTCGGCTGCGGCAGCGGGGCCGCGGCGATGCGACTGCACCGGGCGCGCGGCCGGCTGCGCGCCGAGATCGACCGCATGCGGGGGTACGAGGCCGCGCCCGGCCCCTTCCGCAGCGACCACCCGGAGGTCCAGGGCCATGGCTGACGAACTCGAACTGCTCCGCGCGGCCGACCCCGTGCGCTCCGACGACTCCCGCTGGGGCGACCGCCCGCTGGACGCGGCCGCGGAACTGCGGCTGCGCCGGCTCACCGGCGGCGCCGATCGGCGGCCCCCGGCCGTACGTCCGCCCGCCGCCGGGGTCTTCCGTACGGTCCCGGCCCGGCGGCTGGTCTGGGCAGCGGTGGCGGCCGGGGTCGCGGCCGTGACCGCGCTGGCGCTGACGACGGCCGGGCCGGGCGCTGTCCCGGCTGTCGGGGCGCCGGCGCCCCTGGCGCTTGTGTCCGCCGGCGCCCCGACGCTGGACCGGCTCGCCGACCTGGCCGCGGCTGCCGCGAAGGACGGCTCGGCGCCGCTGGTCCAGGGCAGCCATGTGCAGTCGTGGAGCCTCGGGATGACCTCGGGGCCGGACGCCACCGAGCCGATCACCCTCCCCGAGGAGCGGATCGTCCGTTGGCTGCCCGATGCCCGTCACATGGAACTGGTCGTGGCGACCGACCCGCGGCACCCGGGGAAGCCGGTACTCGCCGACGGGGACGACGGCCCGCGCATGGTCGAGGACGGCCACGTCATCAGCCGGCAGACGTTCCCGCCGATGTGGAGCGACGCCCCGCCGATGGCCCGGCCTCCGCACGACCCGGCCCGGCTGCTGGCCTATCTGGACGAGGTGGATCGCGGCGCCGACCGGGACACCCCGACGCTGCTGGACGCGGTGAGCACGCTGCTGGACAACTGGACGCTGGGCGCCCGGGAGTCCGCCGCGCTGGTCCGGGTGCTGGCGGAAACGCCGGGGCTCAAGCCGGCCGGCCGGGTCACCGACCGCCTCGGCCGCCCGGGGCTCGCCTATGTGTACGCCACGCCGGACGTCCACGAGATGGTGATCCTGGCCCCCTCGTCCGGCACTGTCCTCGGCCTGGAGACGACGGCCGCGCGGGACGACCCGGACGTCCGGGTGTCGGCGGGCGACGTGATGTCGTACAGCGCCTGGATGCGGTGAGGGACGGATGTACGTCCGCCGGGCGGACAACGGCTCCGGTGGACGTACGGGCCACTCCGACCACGACTCCGCTGGACGTACGGCCCCCCGCGGACGGCCGGATTCCGGGGGTCCGTACGGTGGTCGGTGAGCCGCCGTGCCCGTGCGGCCCCCGCCGGCGGAAGGACCATCGACCGACATGAGCCACACGCCCGCCGCGCTCGCCACCGCCGTCGTCTTCGTCTGGCTCGGGATGATCCTGGCCATCTCGTTCCTGGAGGCGCCGCTGAAGTTCCGCGCGCCCGGGGTGACGATTCCGATCGGGCTCGGCATCGGGCGGCTGGTCTTCCGCGCGCTCAACGCGGTGGAGGCCGTGTTCGCCGTCGTCGTGATCGTGGCGGTGTGCGTGGGCCGGCCGCCGGTGTCGGTGAGTGTGCTGACCGCGGTGGTCTCGGTGGTGCTGGCCGCGCAGCTCATGGCGATCCGGCCGGTGCTCAACCGCCGTTCCGACCGGGTGCTCGCGGGGGAGAACCCGCCGCAGTCGCGGGCGCATCTGCTCTACATCGGCGCCGAAGGGGTCAAGACGGTGGCGCTGCTGGCGCTGGGGATCCGCGTACTCGCCGCGTAGGCGGTCGCCCCGGGCCGGCCGGGGCTTTGTTCGGCCGGGGTTCGTCGGCCCTCCGCGCGGACCGGCCGCCGGAATGCCGAACGGGCCGTCGGCCAGGGAAAAGGCCGACGGCCCGCGGTGGGGCAAGAAGGATCAGACCGCGATCAGCTGTTGCCCGCGCCGTTGCCCGAGAGCACCGGGATGTTGCTCAGGATGTGCGAGAGCGGCTCGTCACCCTTCGACTGGGTGGAGTTCTCGGCGCACTGCTGGTTCTGCGGCGAGGCCAGGACGTTGACGTCCTGGACGGTGATCGGGATGAGACCGATCAGGGAGCCGACGTTGGCCTTGACCGGCAGACCGATGCAGGGCTTGTTCAGGGTGCCCTGGATCAGGCCGATCTGGGGGCTCTGGGTGCCGCCGGTGTGGGTGTTGCCGTAGTTCTGCTCGGCGCCGTTGCCGTTCACCGTGGTGGTGCCCTCGTCGTTCCCGATGGCCATGGCCTGCGGGGCGGCGGTGGCACCGACAGCGACGACCGACGCGGCGAGAGCAGCACCGGCGAGCATCTTCTTGATCATGGTTGTCCCTTTTTTGTTGCTTAATCGCACGGTTCTGGAAGGTCAGAGCGATCTGATCAACCGCTCAGACGGGGTTTGGTTCCGGTGATTCACCCCGATGGGGGAGTGTCCGGACCGGCGTTGCCGTCGAGAGCGGGCGCGGCCGGGGGCGACGGCGGTCAGCCGCCGAGCGGCAGCCCGCCACCGAGGAGGCCCCCGAGCGGAAGACCGCCACCGAGCAGCGAGCCGACCGGCAGGCCGCCCAGCAAGGAGGTGACCGGGGTCGCACCGGTCAGGTCGGACGCCGCGGGCAGCGCGCCCTGGGTGGCGCCGGTCAGCGCGGACGTCGCGGGCAGCGCGCTCTGGGCCGCGCTGGTCGCCGGGGTGAGCAGCGTGCCGGCCTGGGTGCCCCGGAGGTGGTCGGTGGCCGTGTCGACGGCGTCCAGCAGTGTGTCGGCGTGCGCGGCGCCGGTCACCTTCTGCAGCGGCTGCTCGTTCAGGGCCTGGTCCACGCCGCCGTTGATGCTCGTGGGCATCGTCGACATGTTGTCGACGGAGACGGGGGCGCTCATGTCGTCGGCAAAGGCGGGCGCGGCCATGCCGACCGCCATCACGGAACCGGCCATGAGCGCTGCAACCTTCGAGTACTTCACTTGCCACCCTTTCAGTAGCTGACGCCGCAGACCGACGCCGAAGTCTGTCGCCAGTAACAACGACGGACGACAGCCGCGGAAACGAGAAGTACGCCGCACGGCGGACAATCACCCGAAAGTGCGGAAAGGAAGCGTAATTCTCGTACTAATGGCGGGACCGCGGCTTCCCCGGGCCCGCGGTCACTTTTTCAGCGCACCGCCCCGGGGCGCGGAGCGCTCCGGGGCGGTAGCCGATCAGGACCTCGCGGCCCGACAGCTCAATGTCACTTGTTGACGCAGACGTTGCCGAACGCCGGGTTCAGCAGCGCGATGATGTCGATGCTGTTGCCACACAGGTTGATCGGAATGTGAATGGGGACCTGCACGACATTGCCGGACAGCACACCGGGCGAACCGATGGCGGCACCGCCGGCACCGGCGTCGGCGAACGCGGGGGTGGCCGCGCCCAGCGCGAAGAGAGCACCGACGGCGACCGCAGCGACCTTCGTGAACTTCACGGTTTCTCCTTTTCCGGAGCGGTGCCTGGCGCCGTCACGACCCTCGTGCCGACCGGCCACGTATTCCCGTGTCCGCGCGCACCGCTACAAAGGGAGCTAACGACCGCTGATGACGCGAGGCAACTCCTGGCCCTCCGCAGCGGGAAGTATCCACCCGAATGGACCGCGAACAGCGGAACGCCGATAAATAATCGTCCGCGGCGAATTCTTGGCCCGAATGGCGGCGGCCCCGGCCGGCCGACAACGCGTCGGCGGGCGGGGCCGCGCGGGACCGCGGTGGAGCTCCGGCTCAGCGGTTGGCGGCGCCGTTGCCGGACAGGATCGGGATGTTGTCCAGGAGGTGCGAGAGCGGCTCGTCGCCCTTGGCCTGCGTGGAGTTCTCGGTGCACTGCTGGTTCTGCGGCGAGGACAGCACATTGATGTCCTGGACGCTGATCGGCACGAGGCCGATGAGCGAGCCCAGGTTGGCCTTGGCGGGCAGCGCGATGCAGGGCTTGTTGAGCGAGCCCGCGATCAGCGCGAACTGCGGGCTCATGTAGCCGCTGGTGTACGTGTTGCCGTAGTTCTGCTGGGAACCGTTGCCGTTGGCGGTGGTGGTTCCCTGGCTGTCGCCGATGGCCATCGCCTGCGGCGCGACCGTCGCGGAGACACCCGCGATGGAGGCGGCGACAGCGGCCGTGGCGAGGATCTTCTTGATCACGGTTGGTCCTTCTGGAGAGTGATTGCCCCGGTACCAGGGCCGCCCTGCCCAACAGTGCGACGCCGCGTTGGTAATGAAGCTTCACCCGAATGGATACGAGTGGGGCGCCACGCGGCACACATCGGGCGCGGAAGTGTGGCGTACGCGCCCGCCTTGACGCTCCGTCAACGGCGGTCATGTGATCGTCATAAGAAATCTCGACCGGCATAAGGGCCGCGCGTCCTGCGTGATTTACGCCCATTCGTCTGTCAGCGTGCATTTCTGATTCGTGGGGATTACCTGACAGGACGGTTTTCGTCGACCGCGCGGCCCGTTGGTCATCACCGGTGGCGCGGCACCGCGGACCGTACGTGCTCCGGCTGCCCCAGGTCGTCGAGAGAGAGAACGGCGCGCGATGCCGCAACACCAGTACGGGCTCGACGGGTTGACGGTGCTGCACCTGACGCAGCCCGTCGAGGGCGGCGTCGCCCGTGTCGTCACGGACCTGGTACGCGCCCAGGTGCGGGCGGGTGCCCGGGTCGTCGTCGGCTGCCCGGCGGAGGGCTCCCTGCCGCGGGCCGCCGCGGAGTCGGGCGCCGAGGTCGTACGGTGGGCCGCCCGCCGCTCCCCCGGCCCCGGGCTCGTCCGCGAGGTCAGGGCCGCCGCCCGGCTGATCCGCGCCGCCCGGCCCGACCTGCTCCATCTGCACAGCTCGAAGGCGGGTCTCGCGGGTCGGCTGGCCGCCCGCGGCCGCCTGCCCACGGTCTTCCAGCCGCACGCCTGGTCGTACGAGGCCGCGAGCGGGCTCACCGCGAAGGCGGCCGTGCGGTGGGAGCGGGGCGCCGCGCGCTGGGCGGACCGGGTGCTGTGCGTCAGCGACGCGGAGCGCTCCTCCGGGGAGCGGCACGGGGTGCGGGCCGCGTGGGCGGTGCTGCCCAACGGTGTCGACACCGTCCGCTTCACCCCGCCGGTCCGCCGGGACGGCGTACGGGCCGCGCTTCCCGCGCTGTCCGACCTCGGACCCGGCACACCGCTGGTCGTCTGTGTCGGCAGGCTCTGCCCGCAGAAGGGCCAGGACGTGCTGCTGCGCGCCTGGCCCGAGGTCGGCGCGCGGCTGCCCGAGGCCCGGCTGGTGCTCGTCGGAGACGGGCCCGACCACCGGCGGCTGCTGGCGGACGCGCCCGAGGGCGTACTGCTCGCCGGGGCCGCGCGGGACCCGCTGCCCTGGTACCGGGCGGCCGATGTCGTGGTGCAGCCGTCCCGCTGGGAGGGGATGGCGCTGGCGCCGCTGGAGGCCATGGCGTGCGGGCGGCCGGTCGTGCTCACGGATGTCGGCGGGGCGCGGGAGTGCGTGCCGCCCGCGGACGTGGCCGGGTGCGTGGTGCCGGTCGGCGATCCGGCGGCGCTCGCCGGGGCGCTGCTGCGGCTGCTGACCGATCCGGCGCGGCGGGCGGCGGCCGGGCTGCGGGCGCTCGCGCGGGTACGGGACCGGCACGACGTACGGGCGACGGCGGGGGCCGTGACCGCGCTCTACGGTGAGCTGCTCGCGCTTCCCGCGCCCTCGCCGGAGCCCGAGCCCCAGGCCGACGGCGGCCGGAGGTCCCCCCGGTGACCCGCCCGCCCACCGGCCACCCCCCCTCCATCACCCCACCCCGCCCCCACGCCGACGACGCGAACGCGCCCGGCGGGCTCCCGTGCCCCGAGCCCACCGACCTGGCCACCACCTCGGGAACCCGCCCCCACGCGAGCGACACCCCAACGCCCCCGAACGCCCCCGCAGGCGAGACGGCTGCCGACAGAACCACGAATAGCCCGGCGGCCCACCCCGCGAGGTCTGCCCCCGTATCCCCACCGCGCCCTCATACGGATGACGCGGGCCCGGCGGCCGAAACCGCCGTCGCCACCCCGTCCGCCAGCACGGCCGCCGACCCGGCGGCCCCCGCCGAGGTTTCCGCGCCCCGCACCCGCGCGAGCAGCGCCGCGACCGTTCCCAGCGCCATCGCCGTATCCCCAGCGCGCGCCCACGCGAGCGACACCCCAACGCCCCCGAACGCCCCCGCAGGCGAGACGGCTGCCGACAGAGCCGCGCACGGCCCAGCGGCCAACCCCGCCGGCCCTACTGCCGTATCCCCACCGCGCACGCACGCGGATGACGCGGGCCCGTCGGCCGAAACCGCCGTCACAACCCCGTCCGCCAGCACGGCCATCGGCCCGATGGGGGGATCTGGGACCCGCGCCCACGTAACCGGCCCGGCGGCCGTCGGCGCCGTAGCCGCGCCGCGCGGCGCTGGGAGCGGGGGCACGGGCCCGGCGGGGGGTCCCGCCGATGTCGCTGCGCCGCGAGGCGGCGGTCGGGGCTGGGGAGTGGTGGGGGCCGATGTCGGGGGTGGGGTGGCGGGGTTGGCCCTGGCGGAGCCGCGAGGTGGGGTGGTGCTCGCCGGGGCGCTGCTCGGCGTTCTGCTGCTCGCGCACCGCGCGGCCGGGCCGCACCGGCCGGCCCCCGCGCCCTCCGCGCTCGCCGAACTGCCCCTCCTCGTCTCCCGGACCGTACTCGTCTGGGGCCTCGCCGCCGCGGCCGTCGCCGCGACCGCGCCGGGCGACGCGCTCGGCTGGAGCGACCTGCTCGGCGCGGTCGCGCTGACCGCGCTCACCACCGTCGCCCTGCGCGCCCTCGCGTACCGGCTCCGCCGGCCCACCGCCGCGCTGATTGTGGGCAGCGGCCCGGCGGCCCGCCGGATCACCGCCGTGCTCCGCGCCCACCCGGAGTACGGCCTGCGACCGGCGGCCGGCCCCGACGCCGCCCGTTGCGCCCTCGTCGCCGGACCCGCCGCCGCGCTCGACGCCCGGTCGGCCGCGACCGTACGCGCACTGGCCGCGCGCGGGTGCCCGGTGTGGGAGGTCGGCGCGGAAGGCGCCCCCGTATCGGGCCCCCACCACCTGTGGGGCTACGCGTGCCGCCCGCTTCCCGGGGAGCCGTACCCCGCCGCGCCGGCCGCCCGCCGGGCGAAGCGCGCGCTCGACGCCGTCGTCGCGGCCACCGCGCTGCTCGCGCTCGCGCCCGTGCTCGCCGCCTGCGCGCTGGCCGTACGGCTCGCGGACGGCCCCGGCGTGATCTTCCGGCAGGAACGCGTCGGGCTGGGTGGACGGCCGTTCACGCTGCTGAAGTTCCGTACGCTGCGCCCCGGGGACGTGCACGAGGCCGCGACCCTGTGGAGCATCGCGCACGACAAACGGATGAGCGCGGCCGGCCGGCTGCTGCGGCGTACGTCCCTGGACGAGCTGCCGCAGCTGTGGAACGTGCTGCGCGGCGACATGAGCCTGGTCGGTCCGCGCCCCGAACGCCCGCACTTCGTCGAGCAGTTCAGCGACGTCCACCCCGGCTACCGGGACCGGCACCGGATGCCGGCCGGTATCACCGGGCTCGCGCAGGTGCACGGGCTGCGCGGCGACACCTCGATCGCCGACCGCGCCCGCTTCGACAACCACTACATCGACACGTGGACGCTGTCGCAGGACATCGCGATCCTGCTGCGCACGGCCCTCGCCCTCTTCCGGCTCGGCGGCAGCTGATGGCACTCGCCGCGACCGCCGCGACCCGGAAGCCGACGCGGCCCCATCGACTGACACCAGCTCAATTCAGCTGGCTCGCACCCCTGTTACCCGCCCTCGCCACCGTCCTGCTGCTGGCCGCACCCGTCGCCCCCGGCGACGTCCGCGCGTCCGGCAAGGTCACCCCGGCGGACGCCGCCTCGGCCGTCCTCGTACTGACCTGCGCGGTCCGTCTGCTGCGCGACCGCCGCCGCCCGCTCACCCCGGCGGCCGCCGCCGTACTCGGCGCTCCCCTGATCGGCTTCGCGGTCGCCGCCGTCACCTCGGCCGACCCGGCCGCCGGCCTCGCCGGATTCCTGCGCTACGCCCAGGTGTTCGTGCTCGTGCCCGCCGCGCTCGTACTGCTGCTGCGCGACCGGCGGGACTTCGCGGTGGTCGCCGGGGCGCTGGTCGTACTCGCCCTCGTCCAGGGCGGCGTGGGCGTGTGGCAGTACGCGACCGGCACCGGCGCCTCGTACATGGGCGAGGACATCCGCGCGGTCGGCACGTTCGGGCCCTCCGACATCATGGGCATGGCCACGGTCGTCGCGTACGGCCTGGTGATCGCGGTCGGCCGCGCGCTGGCACCCGGCCCGCGCCGCCCGAGGCTGGCCGCGCTCGGCTGCGCCGCCGTGCTGGCCGTACCGCTCACCGTGTCGTTCAGCCGGGGTACGTGGATCGCCACGGCCGTCGCGTGCGCGGCGATGACCGTACTGGCGGGGCGGCGGCAGGCGGTACGGGTCTTCGGCGTGCTCGCCGCGTGCGCGGTCCTGCTGGTCGGCGGGGTCGGCGTGGGCTCGCACCTGATCGGCGACCGGCTGGCGAGCATCACCCGCGTCACCGACGCCCCCGACCCCTCGGTCACCGACCGGTACGCCCTGTGGTCCGCCGCCCTGTCGATGTGGCGCGAGCACCCGGTCACCGGCGTCGGCCTCAAGCGCTTCCCCGACGAACGCGACGCGCACGCCTCCCTCGCGCTGTCCTCGGGCAGCGACACGGCGGGCGCGGGCCAGGCGTTCACCCGCGAACCGCTGCTGTCGCCGCACGACATGTATCTGCTGACGCTCTCCGAACAGGGCCTGCTGGGCTGTGTGCTGCTCACCGGCTGCTGGGCGGCGGGCCTGGTCGCGGGTACGGGCCGGCTGCTGCGTGTCCGCCGGGGGAACGCCGACCACGGCGACGGGAGCGCCGGCGCCACCGGGCTCGCGGCCGTCGGCCTCCTGCTGTGGAGCTGCGTCGACTTCCTCTACGCCGACATCGGCGGCCCCTGCACCGTGCTGACCGCGGTGGTCCTGGGACTGGCCGCCTGGTGGGCGCTCGACCCGGCGCGGGAGCGGTCCCGATGACCGCCGCGTACGAGGCTGTGCCGCCGGGGAACTCCCGCATCCGCAAAGCCCCCCGGCGGCACGGCCTCGCGCGGGCCGCCGGGGTGACGGCCGCGCTGTCCGCGGCCGGGTCGGGCCTCGGGCTGGTGCGCGACCAGGCCATCGCGCACCTCTTCGGGGCCGGGGCCGAGAGCGACGCGTTCCTGGTGGCCTGGACGGTGCCGGAGATGGCCGCGACCGTGCTGATCGAGGACGCGATGGCGCTGCTGATGGTCCCCGCGTTCAGCGCGGTGCTGGCCAGGGGGGCGGCGCGCGGCGGTGTACGCGGCCTGGTCCGGGGTACGTTGCCGCGGCTGCTGGTGCTGCTCGGGGTGCTGACCGCCGGGTTGGTGGCGGGGGCACCGTATGTCGTGCGGGTGCTGGCCCCCGGTCTGGCCGATCCGCGCGCGGCGGTGGACTGCACCCGGCTGACCGCGTTCACCGTGCTCACGTTCGGCGTCGCGGGTTATCTCAGCGCGGCGCTGCGGGCGCACCGCCGCTTCCTGCCTCCCGGCGCGATCTATGTGGCGTACAACGTGGGGATCGTCGCCACCCTCCTGGTCCTGCACGACCGCTTCGGCGTACGGACGGCGGCCGCCGGGGTCGCGGTGGGCGGCGCCCTCATGATCGCGGTCCAACTCCCCTCCTTCACCCGCATCCTGCGCCACGGCCCCGGCACCCTGGCAGGCGTCGAGCGAGCGCCCGACGCCACGCTTCCCGCGCCCACCACCGACGAACAACCGGCCCTCCCGACACCGGAACCCGCCCCCGGGCCGGCACCCCGACCCACCACTGCCGGCGGCTGCCCGCCGCCCCGACCGCAGCCGCCCACCCCCGCGCTACCCGTGCCCACCACGGGCGAGGGCCCGGCGGCCGCCGCCCAGGGCAGCCCGACGACCGCCGCGGCAGCCGTACCCCCGGCCACCGCCGGTGAGGCAGTACCCCGACTCACCACCGACAGCGGCCACCCCCCGACCCCGCCGCAGCCGCATGCCCCCGCGCTACCCGCCCCCACCGCACGCGCCGCGGCAACCACCACCGCACAAGGTCGCGAAGACGCCGCCGCAGGCGAGGGACCGGCGGCCGCCGGAGCCCGGCCGTGGACGGCCACCCCCGCAGGGGAGCAGCCGACGACCTCGGCACCAGAGCCCACCGCCGCAGGCGAGGGACCGGCGGCCGCCGGAGCCCGGCCACCGGTGGCCGCCACCACGCCGCTCACGCCCGCCGCAGGCGGGCCCGTGGGCGTTGGAGTTCAGCGCCAGGCGCTGGGCCTGGCGCTGGTCGCTCCTGTCGTGCTGTTCACGCTCGGCCGCCAGGCCCAAGTGCTGCTGGAGCGGTACTTCGCCTCCCCCCTCCCCGCGGGAGCGATCTCGCACCTCAACTACGCCCAGAAAGTCGCCCAGTTGCCGATGGCGCTGTCGCTGATGATCTGCACGGTCACCTTCCCCGTCGTCTCGCGCGCGCTCGCCGAGGGCGACCGGGAGCGAGCCGGGAAGCGGGTCGAGCGGGACCTCGCGCTCGCCTGTCTGGTCGTGCTGCTCGGCACCGCGTACGTCGTCGCGTGCGCCCCGCAGATCGTCCATGTGCTCTTCCAGCGCGGGGAGTTCGACGCCGCCGACACCGCCGCGACGGCCCGGGTGATGCGGGTGTACGCGCTGGGCCTGCTCGGCCAGAGCCTCGTGGGCGCGCTGGTCAGACCGTACTTCTCGGCGGCCCGCCCGACCTGGTACCCGGCCGCCGCGATGGCCGTCGGCCTGCTGGTCACCGGCGTGGTGGACGCCACCGCGACCGGCCCGTGGGGGGTGTACGGGATCGCCGCGGGCAACGCGGGCGGCATCACCGTCACCGCCGCGCTGCTGCTGCGCGGGCTCGGGTCCCGCAGCGTCGCCGTACGGGCCCGCGCGGTCGCCCCCGGCCTGGCCCGCACCGTGCTGGCCGCCGCCGTCGCGGCCGCCGCCGGGTGGGCGCTGACCACGCGGGTGCCCGACCCGCTGACCGCCGCGCTGGCCTGCGGGCTGGCCGTACCCGCCGCGTTCGCCGCCGCGGCCGCGGCCGTACGCGCGCCCGAAGTCCCGTATCTGCTCGCCACCGTGACACGAAGGGCTCGCCCATGACCGCAGACCTCGTCACCACCGGAGCGACCCCCCGCGCCGCGCGCCGCGCGCCCTGGACGCTGATGTACCACTCGGTGGGCGACCCGAGGAACGACCCCTACCAGGTCACCGTCAGCCCCGACCGGCTCTCCCGGCATCTGCGCTGGCTCAGCCGCCGGGGGCTGAACGGCGTCAGCATGCGCGAACTGCTCGCCGCCCGCGCCGAGGGCCGGGCCGGTCGGCTGGTCGGGCTGACCTTCGACGACGGCTACGCCGACTTCCTGGAGACCGCGCTGCCGCTGCTGCACCAACTCGGCCACACGGCAACGGTGTTCGTGCTGCCCGGGCGGCTCGGCGGCACCAACACCTGGGACGAGGAGGGCCCGCGCCGGTCGCTGCTCACCGCGGACGGCATCCGGCAGGCCCGCGCGGCCGGCATGGAGATCGGCTGCCACGGCCTGGCCCACCGCGATCTCACCGCCCTGGACGACGCCGCGCTGACCGCCGAAGTCGCCCACAGCCGCCAGCTGTTGACCGAGATCACCGGCGCGGTACCGGGCGGCTTCTGCTACCCGTACGGCGCCGTCGACCCCCGGGTCCTGCTCGCCGTGCGCCGGGCCGGATACGCCTACGCCTGCGCGGTGGACCCGGGCCCGCTCGCGGGACTGCACGCCCTGCCCCGCACCTACGCGGGTGAGCGCGACAGCTCCGCCCGCCTGCACGTCAAACGCTTCCTGCACCGCATTCGCCGCACCGAACTCACGGCACTCCCAGGAGAGATCGCATGAAGGTACTGCACATCATCACCGGACTCGGGGTCGGCGGGGCCGAGCGGCAGTTGCGGCTGCTGCTGCGGCACCTGACCGCCGACTGCGAGGTCGTCACGCTCACCAACCCCGGCCCGCTGGCCGACGCGATCCGCGAGGACGGTGTCCCGGTCACCCACCTCGGGATGCGCGGCAACCGCGATCTGAGCGCGCTGCCCCGGCTCACCTCCCTGATCCGCTCCGGGCGTTACGACCTCGTGCACACCCACCTCTACCGCGCCTGCGTGTACGGGCGGCCCGCCGCGCGGCTGGCCGGGGTGCGCGCGGTCGTCGCCACCGAGCACTCGCTCGGCGCCACGCAGATCGAGGGACGTCCGCTGAGCTTCGGCACCCGGGCCCTGTACCGGGCGACCGAACGGCTCGGCAAGGGCACCCTCGCGGTCTCCCCGACCGTCGCCCACCGCCTCGACGAGTGGGGCGTCCCCTCGCCGCGCGTGCATCTCGTGCCCAACGGCGTCGAGCCGTCGCACCTCCGCTTCGACCCGGCCGTCCGCGCCGAGACGCGTGACCGGCTCGGCATCCCCCGGGACGCCTTCGTGGTCGGCGGGGTGGGCCGCCAGGTCCCCGGCAAGAACTTCGACACCCTGATCCGCGCGGTGGCCGGTTCCCCCGACACCCATCTGCTGCTGGTGGGCGACGGGCCCGAGCGGTTCGGGCTGCTGCGGCTGATCCACCAGCTGCGGCTGGCCTCGCGGGTCCATCTGACCGAGGGCGAGGTGCCCGGACTCCTCGCCGCCATGGACCTGTTCGTGTCCCTCTCGACGGAGGAGGCGTTCGGCGTCGCCGTCGTCGAGGCGCTGGCGGCCGGGCTGCCCGCGCTGTACACGGCCTGCCCCGCCGTGGAGGACCTGGCGTCCGAGGAGGCTCCCGGGGCGCGTCGGATCACCCGGGAGGAGCTGGCCGCCGTCCTCCGCGAGGAGCGGCTGGCCGGACCGCGCCGGCTGCCGGTGCCCGCCGCCGTCGAGCGGTACGACATCGCCCGTACGGCCGAGCGCGTGATGGCGCTGTACGCGCAGGCCACCGAGCGGCGGCGGTGGTTCCGCCGTACGCCGGCGGCGAGCGCGGCGGGGGCCTCGGCCGGAGCGCTGCCGGCCGCGCGGGACGCCCAGCAGAACGGCGCCGTACCCGCGCCCGCCGCCCCTTCCGCATCCGCTTCTGTCGCCGCGCAGGCCACCGGGCCCGCCGCGTCGGCCGCGCCCGCCGAGAAGTGAGCGGGCACATGGACGAGATCCGCGACCCCGGCGGGCCCGCTCCCCGCCGACGCGTGCCGCCGTGGCTGCCGCTGCCACTCGGCATCGCGATCGGGCTGCTCGGCGGGCTGGGCTACGGCCTGACGGCGACCCCGATGTACTCCGCGACCAGCTATGTGATGGTCGTACCGAAACAGGCGGGCGACTCCGCGACCGCCCTCGGCTTCGCCCAGGCGTACGGCCGGGTCGCCACGGCGTCCGCCGTACTCGCGGGCGCCCAGGGCTCGGCCCGCACCTCCGCCGCGGTGCTCAAGGGCCATGTGCGGACGGAGACGTCCCCCGACGCGCCGATGATCGCGGTGACCGGCACGGCGACGCGCGGGACGACCGCGGCCCGCATCGCCAACGCCGTCGCCCGCTCGCTCACCGCGACCGGTGACCGCGACGCGGCGAGCACCGGCGTACGCCTGCTGGTCTTCGCGCCCGCCGACCCGCCCGCTTCCCCCGCCTCGCCGTCCGCCGCCCTGTCCGGCGCGGTCGGCGCGAGCGCGGGCGGCCTGCTGGGCGCGCTGGCGCTGCTCGTACGGCCGAAGGAACGGCGGTACGAGCGGGAGGCGGCGGCCGTACCGGCTCCGGTACGGTCCGAACCCGCCCGGGCGGCGGTGTGACCTCCGCGGCGCCCTCCCGGCCGGTGCCCGTACGGGCCGCCCCCGCGCTGTCGGTCGGCGTCTGCCGCGACCCGCGGGAGTTCGCCGCCCTCGCCCCACAGTGGGCCGCGCTGATGAGCCGCTGCCCGGCGGCGACACCCTTCCAGAGCCACGCGTGGCTGCACTCCTGGTGGCTGTCGTACGGCGTCCCCGGCCGGCTGCGGCTGGTGCTGGTCCGCCGCGGCCCCCGCCTGGTCGCGGCGGCCGCGCTGACCCTCGTGTACCGCCCGCTGCCGGTGCTCGTCCCGCTCGGCGGCGACATCACCGACTACACCGACGTGCTGATCGACGCCGACGACACCGGGGAGGCGACCGCCGCACTGGCCCTCGGGGTACGGCGGGCGGCGCGCGGCGCGCTGGTCGATCTGCGCGAGGTGCGGCCGGGCGCGGCGGCCGAGCGGCTGTACGACGTCTGGCGCGGGCCGAAGCGGCGGCTCGCGGACTCGGTGTGCCTGGAGCTGCCGGGCCTGCCGATGGAGCGGCTGATCGCCAGGGTCGGCAGCTCACGCGGCCAGCGGATCCGCTCCGACCTGCGGAAACTGGCCGCCGCCGGTATCGAGGAGCACGAGGCCGCGCCGCACGAGGTACCGGCCGCCGTGGCGACGATGCTGCGGCTGCACCGGGCGCAGTGGCAGGGCCGCGGGGTGACGCCCGAGCATGTACGGCCGAGGTTCGCCGCGCATCTGACCCGTGCCGCGCGGCTGATGGTGGCCTCGGGGGAGGCGGTGGTCACGGAGTTCCGCCGGGGCGGCGAGGTGGTCGCGGCGAATCTGGTCGTGCTCTCGCCGGGCCTCGCGGGCGGCTATCTCTTCGGCGCCCACCCCGGTCTGCGCGCGGCGAAGGTCGATGTCACCACGCTGCTGATGCGGCACGGCGTACGGCACGCGGCGGGCGGCGGCCGTTCCGCGCTGAGCCTGCTGCGCGGCGCGGAACCGTACAAGTCGCACTGGCGGCCGGAGCGTCGGGTCAACCAGCGCCTGCTGCTGGCCCGCCGCCCGCTCGCCCCCGTCCTCCGCACCTACGCCGCCCTGGCGACGGCCCGCACCCGCCTGACCTCCGCGGCGGCCCGCCGCCTCCCCGCCCTCCGCGCCTGGCACGCCCGCCTCAACGACCACCTCGCGCGCCCCGCGAGGGCCTGACGGACGCGGCACCGCGTCGGACGCGTCTGACCGACCGCCGCAACCGCCGGCCCCGACCCGGGCCCGAAGGCCGTGCCGACAGCGGCGGGCGAGGCGACCCGGCGGATCTGACGCAGCGCCGGACGACCACGTGCGGCAGGCGCGCCCCGGCAACCACCGGGCCGGGCCTCGGGCCCGAAGCCCGTGACCGGCGGAGTCACGGCCCGGTGGAACCGAGGTGC
This sequence comes from Streptomyces sp. NBC_00223, assembly GCF_036199905.1. Taxonomy (NCBI): domain Bacteria; kingdom Bacillati; phylum Actinomycetota; class Actinomycetes; order Kitasatosporales; family Streptomycetaceae; genus Streptomyces; species Streptomyces sp. NBC_00223. The sequence continues at coordinate 3,873,828 of NZ_CP108109.1, forward strand.
GCTGTCGCGGACCCACGCCGTGCCGCGCGAGGCGATCCGCCCGGCCCAGCGGGCCTGCCGCCTCACGCCGCACGGCCGGGCGTCACCAGGCGTTCGGGCCCGCCACCATGCGGGTCGCGCCGTTGAGCCGGTTGAAGAGGTTGGTCACGCCGATCATCAGGACGATCGCGGCGAGCTGTTCCTCGTCGTAGTGCGCGGCGGCCGCCGCCCAGATCTCGTCGGTGACGCCCGGCGCGCCGTCGGCGATCCGGGTCGCCGCCTCGGTGAGCGCGAGCGCGGCCCGCTCGGCGTCGGTGAAGTACGGCGCCTCACGCCAGGCCGCGACCGCGAAGAGCCGTTCGTCGCTCTCTCCGCCCTTTTTGGCGGCCCGCGCGCCCGCGTCGACGCACGCGCTGCACCCGTTGATCTGGCTGGCCCGCAGATGGACCAGCTCCAGCGTGGCCGACGCCACCCCACCCTTCGAGGTGGCCTTGTACAGGTCGAGGACCGCCGGCATCGCGCCGGGGACGATCTGCGCCGGGTTCTTCATACGTGCCTGCATCGTTGCTGCCCTCCGGGGCTCTCGTGTGTTCGCCTTGCACCTCACTGACCGATCCGGGCGGCGAAGTGTGACCGAAGGAAGGGAACGTTTTCGAAGAACTCTCTACGGGGTGGCCACCGGCGCCGCGGACTCCCTCGGCCGGAGCTCCACGCAGACCTGACCGCTGTCGTAGGTCACCTTGAGCGTGTCGGTGAGCTCCATCGGCACGCAGGACGCGGCGGACGCACCGGCCGGCGCGGCGCTCCCCGCACCCGTGACGGCCGGGGCCGAAGTCGGCGTTGGTGTCGGAGTCGGCGTCGGCGTGCCGCCCGGACTCGCGGCCGCCGCCGTACCCCCGGCGGGCGCGGTCTTCCGCGCGTACAGCAGCGCCCGGTACACCTGCGACGCCTTCGGGTTCTCCGTGCACTGGAGCACACCGTGCGGGCAGTAGTCGGTGAGCGTCTGGTAGAGCGGCCGGTGCGCGAAGATCCACTCCAGCATCAGGCTCATGTAGTCGGGGTCGTCGCCGTTCCTGAACAGCCCCCACTCCGGGTACGAGATCGGCTTCTTGTGCGCGGCCGCGAAGTCCACCTGCGCCTGGAGTCCGTACGGTTCGGTCACCTCGTCGAAGAAGGTCTCGCCGCGCGGCTGATCGTAGGAGTCCATGCCGATGACGTCGACGGAGGCGTCGCCCGGGTAGCACTCGGTCCAGGCGATGGCGTCCTGGCCGCGGTTCGGCGCGAAGTCGAAGCGGAAGTGCTGCCCGGGCACCGCCCGCATGGCGGTGACGATCCGCTTCCAGTACGTCTTCCAGTCCGCCGGATCGGGGCCGCAGCGATGGGTGTAGGTGGTGCCGTTCATCTCCCAGCCGAGCACGATCACCGTGTCGGGCACGCCCAGCTTCACCAGGCGGCGGGCGAGGGCCGTGAAGTGGGCGTCGTTCGCGCCGCGCGCGCCCGAGCGGATCCGGTCGCGCACCTCCTGGTCGGAGAGGTGGTCCTCGTTGTTCTGCTGCATCGGCACGTTGAGCACGAACATCCGGCCGGACGCGGCCCGGGTCCACTGCGCCCAGGGCTGGAGCAGTTCGTCGTCGCCCTCGATGCTCTCCCAGTTGTCGCCGGGCAGATAGGTGTGGCCGACCCGGACCTCGGTGCCGCCGAGCCAGGTCTGGAGCTCGGCCAGGCTCGCCACACCGTCGGCGCCCGAGTCGGTGAACGCGCCCAGCGGGGACAGCTCGCCCGCGAGCGGGACGGCGAAGAAGGGCGCGGACGCGGCCGGGTCGGCGGATCCAGAGGAAGCGGCCGTCGTCTCTTCGGAAGCGGAGTCGGCGACTGCGCCGGAGCCGGGCGTCGCCTCGTCGCCGAGCGCGGACGTCGCCGGGCCGGACAGCAGCAGGGCGGCCGCGACCGCTCCGAGGCCCGTTCTCGTCCACCACTGACGGCGGTCGGCCATCGTCGCTCCTCGATCAGTAGCACCGGCGCCGGAAAGACACCTCGTCCCGTTAAGTCATAACGTATGAAGAACTTATTCTCCGTATTCTCCTGCCGCCCGTGTGTCCGCACATGAATTCGACCGGGCGCGCCGCGCCGCGCATTGGCGGACAGCGAATTACCGCTACCCCGCTATTACCGGCAGGAAGCCCAGGGCGATATCACTCGGGCGGATGAATTTTCGGCTTACCCTCACTGATAATCCGCCGTTTCTCACCCCTACGGCTGCAAGATGAGCCGCGTCGACGACCGGCCGCGGGCGAATGGGAGAACTCGGACATGGTGACGCGCAGGAGAGTGCTCAGAACCGGCCTCACCACGGTGACCGCCGCGGCCGCTACGACGGCGGCGCTGTGGCCGATGCTCGCCGCCGGAGAGCCGGGCACCACGGCGACGGACACGGCATACACAGCGAACTCAGCGGACACAGCGGACGGCAAGGACGCCGGGGCCCCGGGGGCCGGGGCCGCTCAGACGCCGCCGGCGGACGGCACGGGCGCGGTGCTCTTCGACGAGGTCTATCGGGGACGCCGTATCCAGGGCTACGACTCGGCCGCGCCCAGCGGGGTGGAGATCCTCGTGGACGGACGTCCCCTTGAGGTCATGCGGCGGGTGGACGGCAGCCTGATCAGCATGGCCAACCACTACCAGCCGTACCCGACCCCGCGCGAAACCGCCCGGGCCGCGGTCGACGTGATCGGACGGGCCCCGCTGTCCGCGATCGCCCCGCACCACCACTGATCGACCGATGTCGAGGGGACCCGTCCGGTGTACACCCGTGTGAACCAGCGGAATCTGACCAGCGCCCAGCGCGCGCGGTTCGTCCAGGCCGTCCTGGAACTCAAGCGAAGGGGCGGGTACGACAAGTACGTCAGGCTGCACGGCCAGTACTTCGCCGCCGACGGCGAGACCGGACTGCGGGTGGCCCACATGGCGCCCACGTTCTTCCCCTGGCACCGGCAGTTCCTGCTCACCTTCGAGGGCGAACTGCGCGGTATCGACCCGCAGGTCACCGTCCCGTACTGGGACTGGACCCGGGACAGAGCGGCGGACTCACCGCTGTGGGACCCGGACTTCATGGGCGGCGACGGACGGGACCGCGACGGCCAGGTGACGACCGGCCCCTTCGCGTACCGGACCGGCGACTGGCCGATCGTCTACGGCGTCACCAACGAGCGCTATCTGACCCGGAACATCGGCCGCCCGGACCGGCCGATCGTGCTGCCGACGGCGGCCGAGCTGAACGACGCGCTGACGACGGCGGTCTACGACACCGCGCCGTGGAACTCCGGGCAGAACACGCGGGGCTTCCGCAACAAGATCGAGGGGTGGACGGTCAGCGACACCCAGGGCGGCTATCTGCACAACCGGGTGCATCAGTGGGTCGGCGGCCACATGATCGGCGGCACCTCACCGAACGATCCGGTGTTCTGGCTGCACCACGCCTTCATCGACCTGATCTGGGCCCGCTGGCAGCGGGCGCACCCCGGCTCCGGCTACCTGCCCGCCCGGCCGCTGTCGGCGGCGGACCCCCAGCACGGCCGGGTGATCAGCGCGGACGAGCCGATGCCGCCCTTCGACGTGAAGCCGTCGGAACTGTGGGACCACCGCAGGTTCTATACGTACGAGGAGGGCTGACGCCCGCGAAGGGAGCGAGCAGAAAGCCCGACCAAAAAACACGCGGGCTGACGCCCCAGCTCCCGCAGTGGGCGGTCGGGGCGCCGACCCGGCCTATCCCCGCCGGGGAGCGGCCGGGGCAGGGGAACGGCCTCCCGCACGCGAGGTGACGGGAGGCCGTACAGGCACCGGATCAGTACTGGGCACCGTTGTCGCCGCCACCGGCGCCGCCGAAACCGGTGGAGGAGTTCTCGCACTGGTTGCCGAACGCCGGGTTGAGCAGCCCGATAATGTCGATGGTGTTGCCGCAGAGGTTGATCGGAACGTGCACGGGAACCTGCAGGAGGTTGCCGGAGAGCACACCCGGCGAACCGACCGCGGCACCCGCGGCACCGGCGTCGGCAGCGGCCACACCGGCGCCACCGGCCAGAACGGCACCCGCGGCGGCGGTGATCGCCGCAGCCTTTGCGATACGCGACATCAAGATCTCCCTGAGACGAAACGACGAAACACAGCCGCAGGACCTGCGGCCTTTTGACGACCTGCGCAACGGGCCGAGTTCGCCGATGGTCACGCAAGTTGAGCTGAACCGGTGACGGCGTACCGGAATACGCCGTCACGGTGAACGGCCGCCCGTAATGGAATACCTGTGCGACCGGCGGACATAACCCTGAAGAACGTCGCGGCGGAAACACACGGGGGGCTCATGCGGGACATCTGACGGAAATCCGGTCGGACAACTCCACGAACGGGGGAATCCCGCGCCCTGCCGTCCCCCGGTGAGGTGACATCCGCCGGGAAAGGGGCCGCTCGGCCGTTAGGGTCCGGCCCATGAGCCAGACCAACACGGCGTCCGCGCCGTCACTCCAGAGCCGCCTGGGCACCCTCGTGGTGATCCCGTGGGCCGGCGCATACGAGGACGGCGCCGACATGCCGTTCCTGATGGCGTACTCGCTCGGCGACGGGGTGGACGGGCCCGAGGGGACGGGGGACGCGGTGACCGCCGCGGCCAAGGAGATCGGGCTGCCGGTGGGCGGCGCGATCCTGGAGATCGAGCACGCCCCGAAGGTACCGGTCAAGCTGCTCGTCGAGGGCGGCAAGGCGGTCCTCACCATGCCGTATCTGCATGTGACCTGCCCGGTCCCCGACCAGTGGACGGCGGCTGCCCGGGCGCGCGGCCGGGTGTACGTCATCCTCGCCTCCCGCCCCTGGCCCACGGCCGCCCCCGGCACGGAGGTCACCGAGGAGGCGCTGCGCGCGTTCGCCTCCGACGAGGACGTGCTGCGCTCGGCCGCGCACTGCCTGGTTCCGATCGGCTCGCTGAGGTAGCCACCGCGCGCCTCACGCCTCACGCCACACGCCGAAGGGCGTCCCCTCCCGCGCCGGGAGGGGACGCCCTTCGTACGGACGGCAACGGCCGCCGGTCAGCCGTTGACCAGCTCGTTCCCCGCGCTGACCGCGTCCGCCCCGGCCCGCACGGCCTTCTTGACGGCGGAGACCTTCTGGCTCACGCCGGTCTCCTGGAGCGCCCCGGAGGTGGCCGTCCCGGCCTGCTCCCCCGCGGCCTGTGCGGTCACCGCGGTACTGGTCAGCGTGCTGCTCAGGTCGGCGGCCTGTGCGACGGGTGCGGCGGCGGCCAGCAGGAAGGAACCGGCGGCGGCTGTGGTGAGGATTCGGCATACGTTCATGCCCGGCACAACGCCCCAACCCCCCGCGAGGGCACGCCTCACCCACCCTCCGTCACCCCGCGTCCACCCGGTTCACTCTTCGGGCGGCACCGAGGCCCCGCGAGGGCGCCACGGGGGTCCTACGGGGCCGCGCGGAGGGGCCGTACGGAGGCCGCGCAGACGGACGTACGGGGGCCGCGCGGCGGCGGTCCGGGACCCTGTTGCCCGTCCGTGACAACTACCGCACAGCGCGGCGACGTTGCCTCGGCACGCTGTACTCAGCGCAGTGTGCGCACCGCCGACACCGTTCGTTCTGGGGGAACCGTCATGCCCGCTTCCGGCCGCCGTCGCAATCGCCGCAGCACCGCAGCCGCCGTCGCGCTCACCGCGGGCATCACCGCGGGCGCCGCCCTGCTGCTCTCCGCGTGCGGGCCGAACGACCCGGTGGCCGACCCCGCGACCGCCCCGACGGCGAACGGCAGCGCGGCGGCGGCCGGTTCGGGGTCCGGCAAGGGGTCCGGCAAGGGCGCGGACGGCAGCGCCCAGGCGCCGAGCGCGACCGTGTCCGCCAAGCCGGCCGGCTCCTCGGCCACCCTCAACGGCACCGCGAACAACGGACTGACCATCAGCGACGGCACCCGCTACGTCGTGATGAACGGCACCCGCGTCGACTTCGGCACCGAGGTCCGCGACCTGGCCTGGTCCCCGAACGGCGCCAAGGCCGTCTTCATCGACGGCGACGGCGACCTCGCGGTCAGCGACCCCGACGGCGGCGGCCGGGTGATCGCCGCGAAGAACCCCGGCGGCCAGACCTGGTCGCACCCCACCTGGCAGATCCGCCCGGACTACTCGGACCCCGATGTGCGGACGAACCACCTCATCTTCGTGGTCCGCTCCGGCGGCGTCTCCAAGCTCTACCGGGTACCCGCCACGGGTCAGTACGCCACTCCCAAGGCGCTGAGCCTCGGCTCCGCTTCAGGCGAGGACGCCAAGCCGCTGCCGCAGACCGGCAACATCTGGCCGAACGCCGCCGGAAACCATGGCACCTCGGTGTACGCCAACTCCGCCGACGGTGAGGTCTACATCCGCGACGACTACCTGCGGCAGCAGGGCTACCAGCTCACCCAGGGCTCCGAGCCCGCGCTGTCGCCCACGCCCGACCAGCTCGACATCGTCTTCGTCCGCTCAGTCGGCGGCCACGACCACCTCTTCGTCGAGCACTCCGCTGACGACGGCCCGGTGTACAAGGACCTCACCCCGCACGCCACCACCGACTACACCGAGCCCGCCTGGTCCCCCGACGGCCGTACCATCGCCGCCCGTACCGCCGACGGCGTCGTGACACTGCCGGCCGACGGCTCGCGGGCGCCCGTGAAGGTGTCCGGCTACCAGGGGCTGCCCGCCTACCGGACCTCCTGAGCCCGCGCGGCCAGTTCGGCGCGCAGCTCGTCGAGGTGCGCGTCGGCCGTGTCGTGCGGCAGGAACTCGACCACGTCGAGGAAACGGAACAGCGTCTGCGTCGGCGTGATCGCGAACTCGTAGTCCGCGAACCCGACGACCGCGCCCGACTCGCCCCGCACCGCGCCCCGTACGACATGCGCCGTCATGTCGTCGGGGCCCTCGGCCGCCAGACCGCGCCGGGCGTTGGGCCGGGCCAGATACGGGCACACCATCGAGGCGTAGAGCATGCACGCCCGGTGGCCGGGGCCCTCCAGGGTGGGCGCGAGATTGCGGTACGGCCGGCCCGCCGCCAGCGCCTCGGCGATCGCCCCGCTCTCCGTGGCGCCCACCACCCGCCACACCGGGCCGCGCGGCATCAGCGTGCCGCACACCGAACACAGCCGCCGCCGGGCGCACTCGGCGCTGCGGGCGGGGTCGGTCAGCGCGAACTGCGGCTGCTCGTCCGCCCACGGAGTGATCGCCGGTACGGGGTAGCCGCGGACGTCGTGGGGCCGGGCCTCGACGGACGGCGGCTCGGGAACGGCTTCGAAACGCATGGGCCCCTGCCTATCAGGCCGTTCGGCTCCGGGTGAAGGGTGGCCCGGCCGACGGGCGGTGGGCCAGGAGCGCGGGCTCGTACCCCGACCGGCTCAGCCCGCCTGGGCGTTGCCTTCCGGCTGACCCGCGCGCCAGTCGGCCACGACCTGTTCGGCGTCGAAGGGCGCGAGGCCCAGCGGCGGGCCCTCCGGCGGGCGCCTGATCGCTGCCTCGATCTTCTCGTTGATCTCCGCGACGATCCGCCGTACCTGTCCCTCGGAGCGGGCCCGCGACACGGCCTCCACCGCGTCCTCCGCCTCCTTGCGCAGCAGCAGCGACGGCGGCAGGAAGGACAGCCCCTCGCGCTGCATCTTCCCCTTGATCCACCACATCTCGTCGTAAGGGGTGTTCAGCGACGGCAGCGGCTTGCCGACGCCCGGCAGGTCGGCGAAGTCACCGCGCGCCTCGGCCTCGCGGATCTGCTTGTCGACCCATGTCTCGAAGGGGACACCCGGCGGCTTGCGTTCGGTCATGCCTCACTCCTCGGTCCGAAGGCTCGGGCGGCGGCGCCCACGCCTTCGAGGCTACAAGGAGAGCCGGGGTTCGGGCGGGGCCGGGTACGAACCGGTCCTCGGCACATCGGTCCGCCGGCGAACCCGGCCGCGCCGCCGGGCCCGCCGGAACGCGGACGCGCGTCGTACCCCCCCGCCTACCGGGCGACGGTCGGCGGCCGTACACGGGCGGCCATGATGGCCACGTCGTCCTCGTCGGCGGCCGGCGAGAGCCGTTCCACGATCCGCGCGAGCAGCGCGTCGAGCGGCCCCTCCGTGTGCGGCAGGCGCAGCCCCGCGAGCCGGGCGAGCGAGCGGTCGATGTCCTCGGTACGGCGTTCCACCAGGCCGTCGGTGTAGAGCAGCAGCGTGTCCCCGCTCCGCCAGGGCACGTACACCGTCTCGTACATGCCGCGCAGGTCGGCGCCGAGCGGCGGGCCTGGCGGCACGTCGAGCAGTTCGACCCCGCCCGCGCGGGTGACGACGGCGGGCGGCAGATGGCCCGCGCTGGCGAACCAGCAGCCGCCGCGGGCCGGGTCGGCCAGGCCCAGCAGGCAGGTCGCGGGCCGTTCGGCGCAGGCCGAGGTGAGCAGCCCGTCCATCCGGGTCAGGATGCGGTCCGGCGCGTCGCCCCGGCCCGCGACGGCCCGCAGCATCGAGCGGTACTGGCTCATCTCGACGGCCGCGCCGACCCCGTGGCCCATCACGTCGCCCATGGCGAGCAGGGTGAGCCCGCCGGGCAGCGCGACCGTGTCGAACCAGTCGCCGCCGACCAGGTCCGAGGCGCCGGCCGGCAGATAGCGGGTGGCGATGTCGATGCCGGGGTGCGGGATGGCGGGCGGCGCGGCCAGCAGGGCGCGCTGGAGCTCGACGGCGATGTCGTGCTCGCGGGTGTAGCGGCGGGCGTTGTCCAGGCTGATCGCGGCCCGGTCGGCGAGCGTGGTGGCGATGGTCACGTCCTCGTCGTCGAAGGCGGGCGAGGCACCGGCCCTGACCATGGAGACCGTGCCGATCTGGCCGCCGCGGGCGGCCAGCGGGACGATCAGCCCGGAGTGGATGCCGGCCGCGCGGTAGGCGGAGACCCGCTCGGTGTTCGGCGCGGACCGGCTCATCTCGTCGTCGGGCAGCAGATTCTGTACGACCGGGCGGCCCGTCTCCAGGCAGCGCGGGATCGCCGAGCCGCCCTGGTAGTCGACGTACTCGCCGCGCACGCCGAACGCCTTGACCTTCTCGCGCAGCGCGGGCCTGGCCGCCATCGCGGCCCGCCGCAGCCGCAGGGTGCCCGATGGTGGCGGGCGGTGGCCCTCGCGGCCGCCCATCGCCAGCACTTCGACGGTCGCGGCGTCCGCGAGCACCTCGACCAGCAGGTCGGCCAGTTCCTGGCAGGTCTGGTCCATCTCCAGGGTGGAGCCGATCCGTACGGCGGCGGCGTCCAGCAGGAGCAGGCGCTCGCGGGCGAGTTCGAGGTCGCGCCGGGTCTCGCGGTCCGCGCTGACCTCCAGGACGACCACGCCCAGGCCGAGCGTGCGGCCGCCGTCGTCCTCGATCCGGTGGTAGAGGCCCTGCCAGTAGCGCTCGGGGTGCGGGGAGGGGGCGTGGGTCTGGCCGCTGGCGACGGTCTCGCGCGGCTCGCCGTCGGCCAGCACCTGCCGCATGACGTCCTCTCCCGCGTCGATCCCCGGCAGGACCTCCCACAGCGTCCGGCCGAGGTGCGCGTCGACGGCGACGCCGTTCATCCGGGCGAGCGCGGGGTTGATGTAGACGTAGCGCAGGTCGTTGTCGAGGACGGCGATACCGGCGTCGGTGCCTTCGAGCAGGGCGTGCCACATGGGGTCGAGCGGGGGCGGCCCGGAGCAGCCGGGCCCGGGCTCGGAGCCGCCCGGGCCCGGAGGGTCGACGTGCATCGGGCGTCCCTTCCTCGCGGACCGGCGGCCGGCGCGCCGGGAGTACGTACGCGCTTCGTACGTTCCACAGTGCCCGCAGCGCCACGAATCGGCGATTCCAGCACCCCCTCCCGCCCCGCAACCCCGGGCCCGCGAGCCATTCGCCGTTCCGCCACCACCCGCGCGCGAGCGCAGGGACGTAGCGGGGCGGTCCGGATCGGGGCTCGGGGCACGAAGGCAGCGAGGGCGGGCGTTACGCAGGCCTTCGCTGGCGCGTGTCGGAGCGTCGGATGCCTGGGGTGCGGGGGCCCAAGGCACAAGGGCAGCGAGGGCGGGCGTTCCGCAGGCCTTCGCTGGCGCGTGTCGGAGCGTCGGATGCCTGGGGTGCGGGGGCCGGGGGATCGGGCGGAGGTCCGCTGGCGGGGCGGGGTTACATGCGGACGGCCGCGCCGGCCAGGACGCGGCGGGCGCGGAGCGGGTTTGTCTCCGGGGCCACCACGACCAGGTCGCAGCGCCCGACGCCCGGGCACAGCAGACAGACCGTGTCGCCGCGCCCACCCGCCGCCGACCGGCTGATCCGCAGCGTGTGCCCGCCGAGCACCATCGCCGACCTGCCCTCCAGCCATTCGGCGGAGTCCAGCGTGATGTGCGTGATCCGCCCCCACCGCCCGTCGAGGGCGGCGAGCAGCGGCGGGATCTCCTTCGCCGGGTCCCGGGTCCGCGGCCACCACGCGCCGTCGATCCGTACCGGTCCGCCGCCGGGCCGCACCAGGGAGAGCCGGGCCGGAGGCCCGTCCCACTGGGGCAGCGTGCAGGAGGAGTGCGCGCTCATGTGCGGGGCCTGTCTCCGGACGTGTCGTCCGGCTCGGTGGACCGGGGCGGTGTCGCGGCCCCGTGCGTACGGCCACGACCGCGGCCGCGGTCCTGCTCGCCGCCGACCAGCCGCAGCTGGAACGGCCCCGACGCCT